>CAYVZO010000018.1:0-12635 GCA_964456345.1 uncultured archaeon
ACGGCACATGCACAGCTGTTTTCTATCCGGATGCTGACCCTGAAAGTTCGAGCGTTGACGGGTTTGTCAGACACCAATGTGGTGAAGTTAATGGATGCACTTGGGCAGGTATCCGTGACGGCGCTGGAACTGCTGCAACTGACGATCACGCTAGTATTGGTGCAGAGATAACCCTGAGAGAGTCATCAGTTTCTGGGTGGTGGCAGCTAATATGGGGGATAATTGTATTTGATACGTCTGATTTGCCTGATGACGCTGCCATAAATACTGCAACCTTAACGCTATATGGAGAGTCTAAAAAAAGTTCAGCGAGTTACAACCCTGATGTTAATATTTATTCAGCTGACCCGGTTAGTAACACTGCTATAGCTGCAGGTGATTTTGATTCTTTAGGAACCGCTGCCTATAGTGATACAATCACTTATAGTAATTGGAATACTGGTGATCCAGGCAATCCAAATATCTTTATTTTAAATTCAAATGGTACATCAGCAATAAATAAAACCGGTGTTTCCAAATTTGGTTTCAGGGATGTGAGTGCAGATGTTGCAAACTCAGAACCATCATGCCCTTATTCTGACCATTGCTATGTTCATGCGTACTCTGCAGAGAAAGGCCAGAGATATGCACCAAAGCTCGTAGTCACGTACAACAATTCCTGGAAGTTTGGTGACTGTAAATATGGTAACTGCCTGGAATTTGCTGCAGCAGGCGATTACGTTGATGTCGGGACTCCGGAAAGTCTGGATTTCAACAACACCAACAATATCACGATAGAATTGTGGGTCAAGGCGAAGACTTCACAGCCCGTTCTGTACGACCCGATTAGCTGGCATCATAACTCAACGCATGGAATAGTGTTTCAGGGAAGCGGTTCAGAAATGCGCGTCTTTACATTTACGTCAGGAGGCAGTTGCAGCAGGAACTTATCTGTAGATATAAGAGACGGCACCTGGCATCACATGGCAGCTGTTAAGAATTCTGAAGGCTTATTCCTCTATCTGGACGGCGTGTCAGACGGAAATAATGTTGCTTCGTCCTGCCAGAAGAGCATAAGGCTGAAAAATGACTGGAACGTCTACATAGGAGTTGACCCGAACGACGCCTTCGGAAGGTTCTTGAATGGCTCCATCGATGAAGTCGCCATATATAACCGTAGCTTAAGCGAGGAAGAAATACAGGAGCACTACCAGATGGGCGTCGAGAGACTAGGCCTAATGTCAGAAGCGTATCGAATCAGGATTCTTGCAAACAACACAGGCGCTGCAAAGACAAACGAGCTCGTGACGCTTAATTTAAGTTCGTTAGGCTTCGGCTACGTGGATTACAATTCCGTTTCCGTGTACAACGGAACGAATGCATCGCTTCAATATCAACTAAACGACTCGCTCGTGACTTTCCGTACTGATTTAGACGAGAACGAAACCCAGCTGTTCATGGTCTACTTTGACGACGACAGCAGTTTCGCATCAAAATCTGTTTCAGTCTACGGAAACGACACCATGGAAGAGACTATATATCCGCCTGAGGTCATATCGCTATTGCAGTACGACAAAATACTGAAGCTTGAGAATTCCAACTATACGCACGTACACAACTCCATAAAAGCGAAGGGCAAGTTCCAGATTATAATATATGACACCATAATAAATCAAACGTTTATGGAATACGGAAGCAGCGCGCCTGTGCGCGGAGACGTAATTGCATTGCAGAGATACGTGGTGTTTCAGAACTCGACAGCCGGGATAAGAAACGGTAGGTTGACGATAAAGCTGTGGTGATTATGAAGGGCTATCTATATACTCTTGAAGTTCTCATAGCCATATCGATAATATTCGTCTCCATGGTCATGCTTTTCAGGTACGCGCCGACACAGCCTGATCTCGGGGTAAGCATATTAAAACAGCAGGGTTTTGAAGCTCTTGGTTACATGGACGATAAAGGCACCTTAAGAGAACTTGTTTTAATGAACAACGAGACTGCCATAGAAGAGGAACTTAACCTGATTCTCCTGAAGGCTGTTAATTTTGAGACAGACATTTGTTCTCTGAGCTGCAATAAGACCTCGGTACCTGCGAACAAGACAGTTGTCGCAGTAGATTATTACGTGTCCGGATACAAGGACGCTTACCTTGGCAAGAAATTGCGTTTATGGTTATGGAGAAGTTAAGCATGACAAGAAGTATGAGAATAGGGGAAAGGAGGGGTCAGGAGGCTCTCGAAACTGGGGGAACCTTGGTTCCCGCGGTTCAGAAGGGGCAGATGTTTCTGATAGGCTCTATTATGGTACTGATAGGACTTATCATGCTGAAGAACCTGCTTGCTGTCTATACAACCGTTGAGGAAACAAGGTTTCAGGAAACGAACATAATTGACAAGCAGCTTAGCAATGTAGTAAATGAATACGAAAATATAATAGGCCTTGCGTCCCTCAATGGCTACGACAATGGTGTTTCGTATCTCTCGAATTTCTCAGGCTTCTTAAGGAACGATATAGACAGCGAGATATTATATTCTTTCGTGTTTGCAAACGGCACCACGCAGAGGTACAACGTGACAATTGGCAACTATCTCGGCGATAAAATAAATCTTACGGTGAATGTCACGGATTCTGTGATATACGACAAAGACGCATCTCTGGTCATGCCTCTTGACAACGACACGCTGGACTACAGCGATTATGACAATGATGGAACGAATAATGGGGCAAATTGCTCTGTTTCAGGTAAATACGGAACAGCATGCGAATTTGACGGTGTTGGTGATCATATTAATCTAGGGACGTCTGTAAGTTTTATATCAGACATGACAGGAACAATAGAGTTCTGGGTTAAACCAAATGATATCAGCACTGAACAGTCTATATTTGAAGTTGACGGGACCGTATATCTTATTTTTGAGGTCAGAAATAACGGATTCAAGATAGATCACGGGTCAAATCAAGTTGTTATAAATGTTACTCTAACAGCAGGCAATTGGTATCATGTTGTATGGACAAGCGACGGAAGCACTTGGCGAGGTTATCTCAATGGTGTGGAGAAAACATTATTAGTTAGTGGCAGTAATAACGGAGATTGGTTCGGTGATGTATCCAGCCCGACATACGTTCAGTTTGGCAAACATGGTGCCTCAGGTCTTTATTTCAACGGCTCCATAGATGAAGTCGCTATCTACAATCGCTCGCTTTCTGCAGAAGAAATCTGGGAGGATTATATGAGCTCTTACAAGAGTCGTTTCTTTGCTCTGGACGACAAGACGAACGTTACCAGGACTTTCAAAGCTGTGAAGAACACGACCGTGAACATGACGATAGAATACTTGAGGCAGGACAACAAAATAAAGGAGTTCGTTCCTTTCATGGTCTCGACGAAAAACCTAGTAACAGGCTTCTTTGACGTTAAGCTGAAAAGCAGCGATATTACTGTCCGGGTAAAAGACGTATACAACAGGACGTGGTAAATAAAGGGAAAGATCATGGTAAAGTCAAAGATGGTGAATAGAGATGGGATATGAAAGAAGGGTAGAGGCTGGTGCTTTGGTTTTAATAGTAAATAAAGGGAAGCCCATCTGGCTGACTTGCCTTTAGCATTGGTGTTGATATGAACGTATACCTTTCGATGGTGCTTCTGTTCCTGATAGTAGTGATAGCCATAGGCATGGTTCTGGGAATCGGAACTCCCCTTATAAGTGCTGCAACTGACGCAGCTGTTGTAAGAGAAGTCGAGAACTCTATGAAATTCATCGACCATGCCATAAAGGAGGTTGCACAGGAAGGCGAGGGCTCAGTCCGTTATCTGGAGATCACAGTACCTGGCGAGATTGAAATAATCCCTGAAGAGGATGCCCTTCAATATAAAATAATAACAAGTGCGGGCCTGTTTGAGCATTTTACGCGTCGCTCTTCAGGCAATTTGTTCTATATATCAGGCGCTGACGTAGACTGCGGCGACACGGACAATATAACCCTTGTCAATACATATGTAAACGTCACGCTCAACAAAATTCCGTTCGAGGAGCCTTTGAGCAGCATAAACACAGCTGATAATATTATATCTGTAAAGGATATGATAACAGGCATGGAAGTAGAAATATCAAACTCCTCTATAGTCATAAACAACAACGAAACAAGCTCCTACGGAAACGGCTACAGCGAGCTGTCCAGAAAAGGCAGCCAGTTGCCGTACTGCAGGGCGCATTTCTATGTGAATTCTACCTACGCAACTTATGATGTATATTATACATTGTATTCAGGGGCAGATTTTGTAGTGGTTGACGTGATGAACATAATAGAAAAATAATTTTAGAATGTCTCTTCCTGAGGATACTTCGGGCAGTTGCTTGCCACCACAGTTATCTTCACAGGTGCTGTTGAATTGTCCCCTGTGTCGTATATGAACCAGCTGCTTCTAGCCGGTGTCAGGGGGTCGCTGACGTTGTAGTCCTCGAGTAATATGTTCTCATGGAGCTTGCTCTTTACAGGATTCGAGTATTCGAGCGATGCTGTAAGCCCTGTGAGGTTTAACTTGGAGTGCTTGTTGCTTATCTTTACAAGGACTGTTCCGTCGTTGAAACTCAGCGAGCTCAAGTCCAGGGCTCCTATGCACGAGGCCTCTGACCCAGCGGTCTCAAGGCTGCCCTCTGAGAACTGGGTAGCCCAGGTTGCCATCAGGCCTGCTATTGCCATGGTGAACCCGATAAGCAAAACAGCAGCAATCAGAGGAGATATACCTTTCATACTCATAGTCATTCCCTCTACGTGCATTTAGGCGTGGTGTCGAAAGTATCGGACACGCCTCCGCAATTTGTTGTTACTATGACTTTGGAAAAGTCTGAAGGGCATGAAGCTATTCCCATACCTGAGAATGTAAGCGTCTCTATATCGCCCTTGTCGAAGTCCGTTATGGGCACGTTCGTGGCAGTGAAATTGCTTCCTGTTATGTTCAGCAGCTGTGCTGTTGTGATTTGAAGGTCGTCTGTCTGCCCTGTGTTGCTTACAACCACGTTGGCGCTTGCAGTCGTTGCCCCTGCGGTTATGTAAACCTCCTTTATGCTTATCCCTCCTGCAGAACAATCAATAGCCTGTATTGTTTTATTTTCAACTTTAACCTGTGATGTTCTAGTTATAGTCGACATCCAGCCCATTATCAGCGTGGCCAATGCTACGGTAATGGCAATCAGCAGTACAGCTGCCAGTAAAGGCGATATCCCTTTCATTCTTTCACCTTGGTAATTATTACTGAAATATCTTTCTGTTTGCTTTTATATAAAGCTAATCTTTATGTCCAGAAGCAATTATTTCTGTATCCTTGCTGACGCAGGGGTCACGAGAAGCCAGTCCTCACCTATTCCTGCTATGTCGCCGTTCGATGCTGTAGAGGTCTTCCTTATCCTGGCAACCGCTCTCTTGAGCTCAGCCAGGTCCTTGTTTTTGAGGTCCCTTATCTTTACAAGCAGTATGTATCCGTCCCTTACCTTGTTCTGTATTCTCTCGGAATCGGAATAGTCTTCCATGCTTTCCACCTGGATAGATATCTTTCCATTGTGCTGCGGTTTCTGCATATCAAGCTCTATGTAAGAAGGCTCTTCTGACTTCAACTTGTCCAGGATATGTTTGAACATAAAACCACTACTTTTATTATCGCAAGAATCTATAAAACCTTTTCGAGACCTGGGTTTCATCCGCCAGGCGGTACGAAAATAAGAAAAGTCGAGTAGCCGATGACCGACAATACGAGCGCGTGCTTAACACCCGCTACAAGGGTTCCTTCTGCCATTTTTCCTACTGACAAACCGCCAAAGAACCCCTGTATTACAATAAGGGAACGGAACATGTTTATGAACATAGACTCGAATTCCGCAATCTCGCCTTCCTCTCCCCACTTGAAGGTCGGTATGAGGAACGTGGATAGCCCTATCATGACACCCAGGAATACGATATATATAAGGTAGCCGTTTATCATCTGTGAGTATATCGAGGCAGAACGCTCTTTCTTTATGCCCTCAAGCTCCTGGAGCGAGTCAGCGACAGCACCCATCACTGTGTTCATGGTTCCGCCTGATCGGTGCGCCTCTATGATGGTTCTTGTCGTTCTTTTCATGCCTGAACTGCCTATGCTCCTGGCAAACTCGGTCAATACTTTCTCGAAGGGTATTCCCCAGCTGAGTTTTGCGTTCATCTCCTTCACGTAAGGCGTCAGCAGGTGATAATCGTTCTTTGATGCCGCCCTGACAGCCTGCGGAAGCGTCATTCCTATGTTTATGTTCTTAGTCACATCGCGCAGGAACACGGGAAACATCGATTCTACCTTCTTTATCTTGCTGTACTGCTGGTAATGGTAGAGCAGCGGTATGCCTATTATTATTACTGCTGCTACCATGTTGAGTATGGTGAACAGCTGTGTCAACTTCGAGAACAGCATGAAATTTATGCTGATGAGCACCAGACCTATGGAAAGCGTTATCATGCTCAGTATTTTCAGTTCCATTTTATCACAACGTTGGCTGTGTGAAATGTATGAACAGCAGGAAGATCGTGTTTAGGACAGGTATAAGTATGTATATTCCCAGCTGCATAGCAACCGGTATGCTGAGGCCCATGACGTCCCCGCCTATGAGGGACATTATGGAAAGTATGGATACGAAAAACAGCGGCGCAGCGATAAGGACTGCTGTATAGAAGTCCGCATAAGTTGAAAGCGTCTGCAGGTATTTCTCCCTTTTCAGCTTGTAATCGAACATAGCTGACTTGGCTGCGTCCTCCAGATATTGTTTCAGGTCGCCGCCTGTATCTACCGATGATATGATTCCGAAAAGGAACTGCTTGAACCTGTCAGAAGGTGTTCTCTCTGCAACGTTTCTTACTGCTGACGTCACATCCATTCCGAACACTTCGATGTTCCTTACCACCCTTCTGCTCTCATTGCGAATTTCTCCGTATTCAGGCACATTCGTCAGCAGCTTGAACAATACGAAAGGCGGCACTCCTGAAGAGGCAATGGCTGCCATGTGGTTTATTGCAAACGGCATGTTTCCCTCTATATTATTTTTCCTGGATGTGAGTATCTGGAAGGGGTATGAATGAAAAAGCGTAAGCACAAGCAGGGAGGTTGTGACTGCGCCCACGAGGCCGCTCATTAGAGCGAACCATATGGGAAAGCCGAACAGGATTGAAGTGAAAAGAAGGGAGACGAACACTGCTATGAACGAGACAGATGCCATGAAGAGCATCTTTCCCACGTATATCTCAAAGAGCATCGCAAGGTTGGACTTTATCACCTCCTCCTTTATGGGATTTATATACTCAGAAAGATGTTTGATTCCCCATTTGCCGAACATCCTTACGATTTTCCTGTACACGAATACCGCCGTTTACCTGAGACTCCCACCAAAGGTATCATGCGGATATATTATAATACCCTTGTCTGTAATCCTGTATGGATGTATCTTCTTCGAGTGGTTCGTGGCCCTCATCTTCCATATGCTTATGCCTCTGCGATACTCACCAGCTATCAGTACGTTGTGCAACAGGATTACCCCGTCAGTAACGAACTCCTCCATACCGAAACGCGACAACGAATCGCTGCCTGCAACTATCTCTGATATAAGCAGCGAGGTGCAGCTGTTCTTCCTCAACATATTGCTTATCTGGAGTATCATCCTCCTCAGTTCAGGCGGGTCCCTGACATATATGCCTAGGGACGAGATAGAATCTATGACAATCCTTTTTGCACCAATCTCCCTGATGTTGCTTTCTATGACCTCGAAGATGTCCTCCAGCTTGAAGGGGTCGTATTTCAGGAACCTTATCTTGTTGCTTTTTTCCAGTGCATCTACGTTCCAGCCGAACGATTCTGCAGTATCCTTTATCTGATTTATCCCCTCTTCGAAGCTCACGTATATGCCTGGCTCCTTCTTGGCCTGTGAATAAAGGAACTGCAAACCGAATATCGTCTTCCCGGTACCGCACGTGCCGCTGAGGAGCATCAAATCCCTTTCAGGAATACCGCCTCCCATTATCTGGTCAAGGCCTGATATGTCCGTTTTCAGTCTCGTTATCTTCATAAACCCACCTTTAAATCCTGTTTTTTAGGAGCCTGTCGATGGAAGCCGGGCTCCTGTACAGCAGTTCGACATATTTCACAATATCTTTTAGGTCTACGATGTTGTTTTCAAGCATCCAGTTTATCACGTTCTTCCTCACCGTTATCTCCTTGATTATCTTGTCCATAGGTATGCCCTTCTCCGTGGATATCTTGTTGAGCAGCCATGAAGAGCCCCTGTATTCCAGCGTATCCGTCGAGGGTATCCAGGTGAATGCCTTTGAAGTTCTCGCCCTACCTGTCTCGGGATCGATGCTCTCCATCTCGACTACCTCCTTCACACGCCTGGCTGACTTGCCCTTCTCGCGTGCGTGCACCATAACTATGACCAGGTCAAGCGTATCCAGAAGTCCGGGCGAGAGGTTTATAGGCTCTGTCTGGAGCCTTCTTATTACATCGTCTATGCTGCCTGCGTGCATTGTGGACATGCTCGGATGTCCGGATGCCATTGACTGGAACATTACGTATGCTTCCTTTCCTCGTATCTCGCCTACGATTAGATAGTCAGGATTCTGTCTGAACGACTCCTTGAGTAAATCGAAAAGCGAAACCTCTCCGATTCCTGTTCCGGTGAACCCGCTTCTCGCGACCCCTGGTATCCAGTTCTCGTGCGGTAGGCTTAGTTCACGTGTATCCTCTATGCTTACCACCTTCGAATCAGGGTGTATGAACAATGAGAGGGTGTTCAGGAACGAGGTCTTGCCTGTTGCAACTCCGCCGGTTATAAGGATGTTTGCGCCGTTCTCAACCACGAACCAAAGATAGGCGAGCATCTCAGCCGATGCTGTATTCAGCCTAACCATGTCAACAGGGGTGAATGGTACGTCGCGGAATTTCCTTATGGAGAACGTCGGACCTCTCGTAGTGACATCACCTGCAAGAGAAGCGTTAATCCTTGTGCCGTCAGGCAGCGCGCCATCAAGCAGCGGCTCTGCATACGAGATGTAACGGTCGCACCGCTCTGCAAGCTTCGTGATGAACTCCCTCGCCGTTTCCTCCGACTTGAACATGACATTGGTCTTGAGGGAGCCGTATTTCTGGTGCACAACATAGATAGGAACGTTTACTCCATCCATGCCGATGTCCTCTATGTAAGGGTCTCTTAGCATCGGCTCTATCTCATTGAGACCTATGAAATTCCTGAATATGTAGTACATGAGCTTGTAATATTCCTGGTCATTTAAGTGGTAGTCGTAGTCGTCAAGCAGACTCCGAACATTCTCCTCCAGGAAATCAAGAACGTTCTCCTGCTTCCTTATATCTTCAAGGGATATGTTGATTACCTGTATAAGCCCGTCCTCTATCTTCTTCAGCATCTCTTTCTCGCTGTCATCCATCTCAGGCTCTATAACATTATATATCAGCGTGTTTTCTGAAGGGTCCCATTTTATGTTTGCATACGTATACGGCTTTATAAGCGGATACAGCATGCCTTTGGTTTTTACCTCTTTCCTCGCAGATAGCGGTATGAGCCTCTTGGAAGGGATTACCTCGAATTTCGGGTATTTTGCCTTCCTGGCCCTCTTTACAAGCCTTAACAACTGCCCTGCTCTTGAGCTGGGCGGTTTTTCCTCTTTCTTTATCTTTTTGTACAGGATTCCGCGCAGATGGAATTTCTTCTTCTGCTGCTCCTTTGGTGGTGTTGTTTTTTCTGGAGCTTCTTTCTTTGGCTCCGCTTTAGCGCCGCTTTGACTTCTAATTATTTCAATCATTTTCCTGGTCTCTGATGCGTTGGACGTCTTTTCTTTCTTTTTTGGCAAGCCCAGCAGGCGTATCACCTTTTATGTCCTGGATTTCCTGCTTCTTCCCTTCCGCACTATTCCCCTATGGCGTGCACAGGAAGGGCATGCATAGGTTTTTCTCGAAAACGTGCTAACCTGTCTCCTGTCTATCTGCTTCCTGAGAACAGGGTCCGTAATCCTGAAGCCTCCGCTGTAGGATACGAATGATTTCCACCTCGGGACCTTCCTTCCGCAGTATCCGCATATAACAAGCGATTCGTGCCCTTTTGATTTCGTGTGCTTGTAACCTCTTTTGTAAGGTGCTGGCATATTTGACCCTCCTAAGCCTTTTTCTGAAAAGCCTTGGGAAAACGGAGGCTTCCGCCTTCCACGAAGCTTTAAGTCTTGCTTACTATACTGGCTAATAAAATCTGTTTCTATAAAATAATGTTGTCATCCACTATATAAATAGCTACTCAAGCCTTTTTCAAAAAAGCTCGAGAAAAAAGTAGCAGAGCAAATAACATCATTACAAAGACCTGCCAGAGCGCGAACTCGCTGAGGCTCTCCCCGAATATCATGACCGTTCCTGTGGACTCAAGCACTATCTCAGAGCCGTCTGGCGGCGACAGTGCTGTGAATTTTATGGGGTAGATGCCTGCCCTGTATGCCTGGTCAATGTAGACGTAATCTGAATAAGAGCTCTTTGCAGCTATATCCATTGTTACAGAGTCGCCGTTTGAAACAAAGTTTATCCAGCCAAGCGGCAGCCCATCGCTGCGTATTGCACTCATGGTTAGTTCGTATTGCCTTGCATCCCTTGGGTTATATATCGTGGCTGTGAATAACGTAAGGTCTGAATCGCCCAGCGCAAGCCTCTTCTCCACAGGCTCGACTATAAGCTTTGGCGTGCAGCTCACGAAGAAAGAGCTTTGTTCCGTTGTTTCAATGCCCCCGAGATCCGCTTTTACATTTATGGTATAAGACGTGTCGCAATTGAGGTCGCTGGAATCCGGTTCAGCATACCAGCCAGCTTTGAAAGCATCCCATTCCATTAGTTTCCAGTCTTCGCCGCCTATATCGTAATAGAAAACACAGTTCTCGTCATCGCACGGGTAAGAATAGCCCGGGTCTACAGTACTTTTTATCGTGCCTGCTGCTATGAATTTTACAGGCATAGTTCTGGTGAAATTCGGCTCACCTGTTTCCGTTGTAGTTATGAGTCCTGCTTCTAAATCAGGATAGACTATATCAAGCTCAACGTAATATTCTGAAGAGTCGATAGGCATGCCGCCTCCAGGCGGACTCCCACCTTCACCGCCTCCGGAACCACTGGCTCCAGCTGCGGATACCGCACCTTTCGTGTCTTCAGCTACTATATAAAAAGACGAATCACCGCTCTCCAGGACATGGAAACAGGAATATGTATCGCCCGAAGACGACATGTCCTCGCAGCCGCTGTACACGCTGTTGCAGGAGGTGTCTTCGCATACTCTTACAAGGCTGACGCCGTCAGGGTCAGTAACATCTGCATAGAACGTTATAATGTCACCTACAAGGACTGGATCTGGCTCATAATATACATTCGTTATTTCAGGCGGATAGTTTACGCCGTACGTGGTTGTATTTGAGGCGC
Source organism: uncultured archaeon (assembly GCA_964456345.1). GTDB lineage: Archaea > Aenigmatarchaeota > Aenigmatarchaeia > GW2011-AR5 > GW2011-AR5 > CAYVZO01. The sequence continues at coordinate 11,457 of CAYVZO010000018.1, forward strand.
TTGTCCCTGACGGTGAATAATCCACAGAAACCTCGACATTACTGTGATGCTGCTCAGTATCTATTGTTATTTCCCATCTCTTGTTTTCGCTATCCCACGTGACAGGAAGCTCGGATATGCGCTCTACGCCATCTATCTTGATGCTCGTTAGCTGGCAATTTACGCTGTCGCAGTTTATCTCTTCTTTCGTGTTTGTATCCCATATCTTCGCAGGCACATAGAGCGTTATCTCTGGGCAATGAGAATGGTGGCAGTTTGGCTCTTTATCTGAGAGCTCCATTGGAATTGTGATATCTATAATTGCAGGATTAATGGAGAACTTGAACGAGCCTGTCGCGTCAGATATCGAGTCCTGCAACGTTCCGCCAGGAGGCCAGTTGCTCTCGTAAATGCCTGCTGCTGTTACTGTTACTGTCTTTCCTTTGCAGGCTAATGGCACGGAGGGAATTGTCCACTGTTGATTGCACGGCGATGAGCTGCATTGGGTTTGGATTCCCTGCATATAACCGATACCGCTGCCAGAAGCTTCGATAACACATTGATTTTCCGTATTGTCCGATGAGCTTGCGTTAACCTGCAGGTAGGAAGGATTTGAGCAGTCGCCCAGATAATTCGCTGTTACATCGATGTTCTCGCCCTGGTCGCAGTCTCCGCTGCAGGCAGACGAAACAGCAACGGATGTAAGGTCACAGGGTATTACGCAATTCCACAGGTTCGTCCACGGGCTGTACGCGCCGTCCTTCATGACCTGTCCCTGGTAATAACCATGAACATCGCATGTATAATACTCGTAGAAGCATGTCTCCGTTGTGCCTCCGCTGCACGAACTCATGCTGACGCCGTTCACTATAATAGTTCCTTCAGGGTCCCTTATCCATATCTGGATTCCTGCAAGTGCTGGCGGGACTGAAACAACCAAGGCCAGGAATACAATAACTATCTTAAACACACTTTCACCTGAAAATAATTGTAAAGGCTCCAATATAAACCTTTCATATAAGTGTGTAAAAAACTATCCCGCCGGAAAAATATGTAATAAGGGTTCCAATAAATAAGATAGGTGCAAATGGTATTGTGCGGCAGACGCGTATTTCATCGAAGGTAAGCTTATTCTCTTTCTTGAGCGATTGCAACCTTTTTATGTCCATGTCCGTAAGCCCGTCTGGATTATAGCCGAAT
>CAYVZO010000019.1:0-12571 GCA_964456345.1 uncultured archaeon
CTGCGTGACAACAGGCTTGTCTAAATCAATGCCCGCATCACTGAGCAGCTTGTCGATCTCGCTGTCAGACATCTCCCTGTTCTTGCTCGAGAAAGGGTCTATTGAAGGGTGTATGATATGCTGTTCCGGCTTTATCTCTTTCTTCCTGTAGTTTTCATGGGAAAGAATAACCCCGTCGTACCTGTTGACGAAAGGCAAGAGCCATTTCCAAAGCTTAGGATTGGGCGAAGTGACGTCAACATGGCACCTCCAGAGCCAGGGCTGCTTCTTTTCGCAGTATTTTATCAGGCCCAGAGGCTGGGGATCGTGTATAACAGCAATGTCCTCCTCGTCGACTATGTGCATCAGTGCGTTCCTTTCCTGGTATTCCAGATAGACATTCTTCTTGTCTTCTGTCAGGTCTATATTCCCGCTCTGGACTGCATTGTGGAACTCCTTGGATATGAAGAAGAAGTTCGGCATTGCCTTGAAGAGGGTCCATTTCGCATCCATGCCTGCGTCTGTCATGAGAAGCACTAGCGTATTCAGCATTTCGGCGACTCCGCCGCCAAAGAAGACTGTATTCACGTGTACAACTGACTTGTCAGCAAGAGGAGAAGCAGTTTCCCTTAACTTATCTATCACGCCCTGGTTCACGAACTTTTCGTAGTGACTGAGCTTTGGTATCACGTTATCACGCTTTTTATCTTCATTTATCCGAAGAACCTTATATAGTTATTTGCCGAATTCTATAACTGCGCGTTTGGCTGCTCCGAGTGCAGGATGCTCCACGCGGTAGAAGTTTGCCTCAGGCGCGAACTCCTTGACGCGCCTCTTTATCCTCTTGAAAAGGTATTCAGTATGGAATACAGAGCCAACGAACGCGATGTCGTAGCCGTCGTTCAGGTTGACGCGCTTCGATACTGCCTTTATGCCTTTGACGTCTTCGTCAGCAGCCTTGTTGAGTATCTGCTTCGCAACAGCGTCTCCTTTCTTGGCAGCTTTCTGTGCAAGGGGAGCGAAATCAGCAACGCTCTTCACGTGTCCCTTGTCTGATATTATGTTCTTCAAATCGCGTATATTATTCACGCCTGCCTTCCTGAGCACCATTTTTTCGAGCATTGATTTCCTGTCCCTGCCGTCTACGGACTGGACAGCAGCTCTTAATACGCGGCTGCCAATATAGATAGCGCCGCCCTCGTCCGACAATATATGTCCAAGCCCGCTTGCATATGCTTCTTTTTTCCCGTTCTTTGCATAGAAGTTTGAGCCGGTCCCGCTTATGACAGCAACCCCCCGACCGCCGTGGTTCACTGAATAAAGAATGAGATTGACGTCATTGACAAGGATGAACCTGCACTTTATCACAGGCATTATCTTCTTCTTTATCGAGTTGTAGACTACTCTGTATTCGCATTTATTGTCAACGCCTGCTATGCCGAAGCAAGCACCTGAAAGCCTTATGCCCTTCGTAATATATCGCACGATCCTGTGCAGGTTGCTCTCAGCCTCCTTCTTGCCGAGGGCATAGTAGTTGCTTCCACCGCCCTGAAGCTTGCGTATGATTTTGCCGTTTTCATTCGCCACTATGGCGTAAGTTTTCGTCGAGCCGCCGTCTACTCCAAGAAAAAAACCCATGTTATTAAATCGTCCTGCTGGCTTTTATAGTTTTGCCAGGCAGTCAGAAACTTTTATAAAGTTGTCCTGACAAATAAAGATAGAATTCTTGATATTATCTGTTAAGGTAATAAAAAAGAAAAACTGAAGTACCAAAGGTACTTTGATATGGGTATGGTGATTCTGATATGGAAATACAGGCTCCTATGAAACAGATGGGGTATGACCGTGCTATAGTTGTTTTCTCGCCTGAAGGACGCATGTACCAGGTCGAGTATGCAAGAAAGGCAGTGGAGAAAGCCACCACCGCGGTCGGCATCGTCTTCGATAAAGGCGTTGCATTAGTTGCGTCGAAAACAGTGCAGAAGCTCATGGTTCCTGACAGTGTGGAGAAGATATCGAAAGTGGACGAGCACATAGGAGCTGCCACGTGCGGGATACTCGCAGACTGCCGCGTTCTGATAGATTACGCACGCATCCGCGCGCAGGTCAACCGAATAACTTACAACGAGCCGATAGAGATAAACGCCCTGGTAAAGGACATCTCGGACAGGGAGCAGAAATTCACCCAGGTAGGCGGGATAAGGCCTTTCGGCTGCAGCATGCTGGTTGCAGGAAGCGACGGCACGTCGCACCTTTTCGAGACAGACCCGTCCGGCACTATAAGGGAGTGGAAAGCCCATGCAATAGGCCGCGGGATGAAGGAAGCAAAGAAAGTGCTAATCGACGAGTACAAGGACAACATGACAAAGGACAAGGCAGTCGCGCTGGCCATGAAGGCATTGAAAGCCGGTGAGAAGAAGCTCTCGCTCAAGGGAACTGAAATCGGAATCATAGAAAACGGTAAATTCAGCAAATTCGACAAGCAGCAGACAAAGGAAGCAGTGAAAGGGCTTGTGTAGCTTTTCCTCCGAAAAATGATTTAAATCTTTTTCGATTCAACTAAATAAAGAGATTTACAGCACAGCCTGTGTTATACTCTTACTTGACAGGCTGGTGGTTACGTGATAACGAATGGTTACAGTTGACAAAGCTGTCATAGCGAGGCTGGAGAAAGACGGAAAGCATTTTGAGGTGCTTGTAGACCCGGAACTTGCTTATGGCCTTAAGGATGGTAAAACTGTTTCTGTTCCAAAGATGCTTGCTGTTAACGAGGTTTTTTCAGACTCGAGAAAAGGCATGAAAATAAGCTCTTCCGAGCTGGAGCGCGTTTTCGGCACGCCTGATATAGAGAAAGTAGCTGAAGAAATCGTGAAGCAGGGCGATGTTCAGCTCACCACGGAGTTCAGGAAGAACAAGGTCGACGAGAGGAGAAGGCAGATAGCTGCCTTCATAAGCAGGTACGCCATAAATCCGCAGACAAGGGTCCCCCATCCGCAGGAGAGGATAATGAACGCGATGGAGCAGGCACACCTGTCCATTGACCCATTTAAGCCTGCTGAACAGCAGATTGACGATGTGATGAAGGCGCTGAAACCGATAATACCCATATCGCTGGAAGAAGCATCGATGTCCATAATAGTGCCTGCAAAGTATAGTGGATATGCTTACGGAAGGATAAAGAACCTTGGCACGATTGCCGAGCAGAAGTGGCTCACAGATGGCTCGCTTTCTGCAAGGCTCGTGACGCCTGCAGGACTGAAAGAGGAAGTCTACCGCATACTGAACTCCATCACCAATGGTGAAGTAAAGATAGAGGAAAAATGAGGTGTTTTAATGGAAGAAGTGCAAGAATTGCCGAAAAGGAAACTGGTTATCCCAGGTGAATATTTAGGAGAGGGCCGTTGCGGCCATGGCGTTTATGAGGAGAACGGCAAGGTATTTTCAAGGTTTGTCGGGCTTGCCGAGGAAAAGAACGGGCTGATATTCGTGATACCCCTTACCGGAGTCTACAACCCGAAGAGGGGGGACGGTGTTATCGGAAAGATTGAAGAGGTCTCATTCTCGAAATGGATAGTTGATGTAAACTCGCCCTACCAGGCAGTGCTGCCTTTGAGCGAGGCAACTGACGAGTTCATCGACCTCACCAAAACGGACCTGACAAAATACTTCGATTATGGCGATTTGATATTCGCGGAGATATACGCCGTGACCAAGGCTAAGAGCGTGCAGCTCTCCATGAAGAACAGGAAATGCAGGAAGCTTCGTGGAGGCCGCCTGATAAAGGTCACGCCAGCCAAGGTGCCGCGCATAATAGGCCGCTCAGGCTCGATGGTTGAGATGATAAAAGAGATGACAGGCACCCAGATAGTGGTCGGACAGAACGGGCTCGTCTGGGTTAAGGGTGAGAACGAGGACATCGCAACAGAAGTCGTGCTGATCATCGAGGAGAAGTCCCAGTCGCAGGGCCTGACAGAGAAGATAAAGCAGATACTTGAAGAAAAGATGAAGAAAAAGGAGTGATTGTTATGGAAACAGAACTGATAAAGGACGGGAAAAGAATAGACGGAAGGGCACTTGACCAGCTTAGGCCCATGGAAGCAAAGGTAGGAGTGCTCAAGAACGCTGACGGCTCAGCCATGTTCCGTCTGGGTAACACAATAGCAATAGCAGGTGTGTACGGCCCAAGGAAAGTGTACCCAAGGCGTGAGGAAGAAGCAGAGCGATGCGTTCTTCGGAGTGAATACAGCATGGCTGCTTTCTCGACAACCACAAGAAGCAGGCCAGGACCGAGCAGGAGAAGCACGGAAATATCACTCGTTACCAGGGAGGCACTGACCCCTGTGATATTCCTCGAGGAATTCCCGAAAACAGCAGTAGACGTCCATATAGAAATATTGCAGGCAGACGCATCCACGAGATGCGTAGGAATAAACGCAGCTTCACTGGCGCTTGCAGATGCAGGCGTGCCCATGCGCGACCTTATTGCTGCATGCTCTGCCGGAAAGATAGCAGGCAATGTCGTACTTGATATTGCAGGCATAGAGGACTGCGAAGGCGAGCTTGACCTGCCTATTGCGTACTACCCGGTCAGAAACGAGATAACACTCCTGCAGATGGACGGTCTGACTGACAAGAAAGAAGTAAAGGAAATAATAAACATGGCACTGAAAGGTTGCAAGGAGATATACGAAACGCAGAAGGCTGCGCTCCGAAACAGATACGAGGAAGTCAAGGAAGACATCAAAGAAGTGGTATAGAGGTGTTGAAAAATGATTACTATGGACAAAGATCTGATAAAAGAAATGGCAAAGAATGAGAAAAGGATAGACAACAGAAAGTTCGACGAATTCAGGAAAATCACGATAGAGCCTGGATACATTTCTTCAGCAGAAGGCTCTGCGCATGTGTGCCTCGGCGACACAGAGGTGGTTGCCGGAGTGAAAATGGATTTAGGGGAGCCTTACCCAGACATACCTGAGCAGGGCACCATGATGGTTGCAGTTGAGTTCGTCCCGCTCGCATCGCCTGAATTCGAATCAGGCCCTCCGCGCGAAAATTCCATAGAGGTCTCTCGTGTAGTTGACCGCGCTATCAGGGAGTCAAAGATGATCGACTTTGAGAAACTGTGTATAATACCTGGCGAGAAGGTCTGGACAATATTCATAGACATAGACGTGATAAACAATGACGGGAACCTCATAGATGCATGCGGAATAGCTGCTGTTTCTGCTCTCATGAACGCAAAGATGCCGGACCTTGACGAGGAAGGAAAGCCGATATACGAGAGGAAAGGTTCTCGACCGCTTCCGCTGAACGAGGTGGCAGTGTCAACCACTTTCGTAAAGATAAGTGACAAGATTATAGCTGACCCGAACATGCAGGAAGAGGAAGCACTTGAGGCACGGCTTACAGTCGGAACCACGGAAAAGGACGGAAAAGTAATGCTTGCCTCGATGCAAAAAGGCGGCTCGTGCGGATTTACGCTAGAAGAGATAGAAACCATAATCGGCATGGCTGAAGAGCACGGAAAAGAAATAAGAAAGACCGTCCAAATGAGCTAGAGCATCCTGTAAAGATTCTCTGCCAGCGTGCCTATAGCTATTAATGTAAAAGAATGGTACCCAAGAGTGGCTGTACCATTTAATACGCCTTTGGGCAAGCCGCTTAAATTCCGGTCTTCTCCATCTTCTTTGCAGTCATTTATGTAATAAACAAAGCCGAAACCTGGCTAGAAGTCTTTTCCCCTACTTCCGAACCTCCTCATACTATTTATAATTATTTGGGCAGGTATTTAATTCTTATGAAAGCGTTAGCCCTATTGTCAGGAGGTCTGGACTCTGTCCTGGCTACCAAACTCGTTCTGGACCAGAACATCAAGGTCATCGGAGTTCATTTCAGCCTGCCGTTCTCGCCTGACAGCTGCGCAGAAAAAGCAGCAAAGAAGCTGAAAATTCCGTTCATCGAGGTCAAAACCGGCATGGACTATCTTAAAATCATAAAAAATCCAAAGCACGGCTATGGTGCAGGGCTCAATCCATGCATCGATTGCAGGATATTCGTACTGAAGAAAGCCAAGAATCTTATGAAGAGATTCAAAGCAAAGTTCATCATCACAGGCGAAGTCGTTGACCAGAGACCCATGTCGCAGCACATGAAAGCGCTAAGAACGATAGACAAAGAAGCTAAGCTCGAAGGACTCGTACTGAGGCCCTTGTCAGCAAAGCTTCTTAGTGAAACAATACCAGAGAAAAAGAAATGGGTCGATAGGAAGAAACTGCTTGACATAAGAGGCAAGAGCAGGAGCAGTCAGCTGAAACTCGCAAAGAAATTCAGGATAAGGGACTACAAAAACCCTGCAGGCGGCTGCTTGTTAACGAACAAGGAATTCGCAAACAAGCTGAATGACCTGCTCGGCAGAAGTATAACAAGGGATGACATTGAATTGCTGAAAATCGGCCGCCACTTCCGTGCAGGCAGGAGCAGAATCATAGTCGGCAGGAACGAGGAGGAGAACAGAATGCTCGCGAAAAAGAAGGAGAAAGACTACATATTCGAGGTTCCTGACTATGGAAGCCCTGTAACGCTGCTGAAAGGGTGCAAAAGCAGAAAGGCAATCATAACTGCTGCGAAGCTCACTGCTTTATATTCCGACTGCAACAAGCAAACGGTTGTTGTAAATTACGGGAAGAAGCTAAAGAAGAGCATAACCGTAAAGCAGATGAGAAAGAAAGAAGCTGCCAGGATGAACCTGGCACTGAATCAGATAGTACTATAAGTTTAGTTATTCCAGCTCTTCCTTGTAGATGCCCATAACATCTTTTTTTATTTTTCCTGGCATATTCGCATCGTAAACCGTAAAGAATTTCTTTTGAAGCTCTTCTTCGCGTTCCTGCGCCTCTTCCAGAAACTGCTCCTTGAACACGTCCATCAGCGAGCCTTTCACATTGTTCTTCATCGCTAGGTAGAAAGCAAGCAGCTGCTGGTCGCGTGCTTCCCTGCTTTTTTCATAATTATCCTGCGGCTTGAAGAGCGCAAAAAGGTCCTTGTTCCCCCTCTCGAGCATGTTTTTCCTGAATCCCGCGGTCTTCGGGTCAGCTCCGACTGCACGCATGAAAAGGAACAGGCGTGCGCACTTGTTGCACTCGTGGCACCACCTCACCTCGTTTGTCCCTTCCAGGCAGTCGCAGGAGATTTCGTACTTTGCGTATTTCCTGTAGCGGCTGAACAGGACTTTCATTATCGCTATGTTCGTGAGAGGCGAAATCAGGCTCGTTACAGAAACATTTTTCGTCATCATTTTCACCATATCGTTCTGTTTCTCCATCCACTCTGTTGTCTGGTCAGGAGAAGGGTACGTCAGTACGCCGTCCTTGTTTATGAAGGGAAAGTCCATGTCCTTCTGGTTGCCAAGAAATATGTAACCTGCCTTGTAACAGTTCGTTATCGGAAGCACGATGAAGCAGAAGCCTGTGACCATGTGCATGTAGCCGAGGCACGTCTCGTCCTTGCCCCAGAACTCGAAGTCGTTGAGCTTCTCTACCTCGTTCGTTACTGTCAATACAGGCGTGAATTCCCTGCTGAATGCCTTAACGTAGCCAAGCTTTGATTTGTTTTCAACAGGCGAAACGCTGTCGTTGATGTAGACAGGCCTGGGGTCAAGCCCTATCTCGCTTGCTACTGCAAAAGTCAGCAAGCTGTCCTTGCCGAACGAGAGCGGAGTTACCGAAGCTCTTTCAACATCCTGCGAGAAGACAGGCGTTTTTTTGGGCCCGCTGAAATCGTATATCGTCTTTCTGAACCTCTCAGTCACCTCGTCCGTATGCTCGTCATAGCTTTCAGTAGAAGACGGTATGCTTCTTATTACCATTTCATTGAACAGCTGTCTGAAAAAAGGCTCTGCTGTATTGTACCTGACATAATTTATCCCTGCAACCAAGGGCATGTTTACGGTAAGAAGGTGCGCGAGATTGTCAACAAGAACGTCTTTTATACCGTCCGGGTACGAAGACCATATCGCTCCTGGATAAATGAGCCGGAACGGCTTCCCCTGAAACCATACCTCCATGCCGCTCCTGGTTTTCCTGCACGTTATTTCGTTCATTACCATAACTATTGGTCCGGTAAGTTAAAAAATATCTTTTTAAGGCTGGACTTGCAGATATTATCATGGCTGTGAGATACGGGGAAATATTCGGCAACGCTTTCAAGTACGCCTTCTCGTTCAGGCGGGTATTACCTTTCTTCATCCTGAACGTCTTGCTTTTAGGCGTAGCCCTCTTCTTTATAGACAACGCATCCATGTTCATAGCAGACATAGGTTATAATTATTATATCGGAGACCTGCTGTATCTCATGCTGGGCTTCATAGCATTCGTCTTTGTTTACTCGCTCGTAAGCCTGTTTTTCGTGGGCGCCATAATCGATGATGCAAAGCACTACCCGAGAAAGAAGAACTTATCCAAATCGTTTGCTGTGGCGAAGAAGAAATACCTTAGCATCCTGCTGGCAAGCATCCTGGTTGCTATAATATCCTCCATAGCAGGCTACCTGCCTTTTATAGGATGGATTGCAAGCATTGCTGTCACTTTGGTGTTCCTGTTCGTGCTCCAGTTCATCATAATCTCGAACAAAAGAGCTATAGACTCCCTGAAATGGAGCTATAAGCTCTTCATGAAAAACAAGGCAGATGTGATCATATTCTGGATTTTCCTTGCTGTAATAGGATTCGCCCTGCTGGTTGTTGCGCTCGTACCTATAATATTGTCAATACTGCCTGAGGTCATACCTGCCTCACAGCTGTACGCACAGGGCATGACAGACTTCGCATCCCTTATGGCGCTTGTCAAGAGCGAGCTTTCATACTTCGCCGCAGGAAGTATCGTGGCGTCAGTTGTGTTCTCCTATATGAAGGTGTTCCAGGAAGCAGCAACCACTTTCTTCTTCCTGCAGAAAAAGAAAAGATAAATATAAAGCCCGGGAATAGTTATGTATGGCGTATAAGTTCAATTTTGATTTGTCCAGGCTTTCCAAGTCCTTCTTCGAGGATGTTGTAAAGTTCGCGGAAAGAAAAAAAGTGCACAAAAAGGTCGGGAACATCTCGCGTTGTCTCGTGGAGAAGTTCAAGGTACACAAGATTACAGGATTGCCTGTTTCTGACGCACTTACGGTTGTAGAAGACCTTGTAGACGTTTACGTGAATAGCCTCTCGCAAAGAGAAGCTTTTGTGAAAACGAAAAAAAGGGCTTTGTTTTTGCCGCACTGCTCCAGGAAGTTCATGGACAGCAGGTGCAAAGCGAAATTCGACCCGGAGATGTCCTCCTACCACTGCGCCCACTGCTCGCCTGACTGCCTAATCAACAAGGCCACGAAACTCGGCGAAGAGAAAGGTTATGATGTATACATACTTCCAGGAGGTTCCTGCGTAAGGAAGATTATTAACCAGAATAAATATGGAGGTATCGTGGGCGTTGCGTGTTGCGAAGAACTCAAGCTCGGCCAGAGCATCCTCAGCAGCGTGAACATTAACCATCAAATAGTGCCTTTGATAAAGAACGGGTGCAGCAACACCAGATTCAGCTTAGAAAGCCTTGAGAAAGTGCTATAGCTTCAGCCTGATTCTTGTTCCCATTACTCTGGCTGCTTCCTCAGCTATCTTCTTCCTGAGGTCCTCTTTCTGTTTCTCTATGCTAGATATATCCTTTGGGAGCTGCTCCAGCGTGCCCTTCATTTTCCTGGCGTCGTCCTCAAGCCTTTTCTGTTCCTCTTCCAGCTTCTTCTTCCTTTCTATCCTGGGCATTATGTCATTTTCCAAGTAAGACCTCTTGCTCTCCAGCTCCTGATTTGCCCTGACAAGATTGGCTTTCTCTGTCTCCAGCTGCTCCGTATTTATTATATCATTTGCCTTTTTCATCTTCTTCTCATCGATATCCATGCCTTTTTCAGCCAGCTCAAGCGCCTGCCTGACGAAATCCTTTATCCTCATCTCATTGTCTTTAAGCAGCGCCTCTAGGGGCGATTCGATGTACTTAACAAGAAGCTCGCTACCTCCTCTCTCGTGCACGAGCTTCTTCAGCAACTTCTCTATCGAGAGCATGGATGTTATCTTCTGCGATATTATGCCCTTCTTTTTCTCAAGGGCTTCTATATCTTTCCTGCAGGAATCGAACCCTTTTATGTCGATGCCTTCTATCTCCTTTGATATCCTCTGTATCTCATCTTCCACTCTTTCTATGCCGTTTTTTATGACAGGTATCTTGCTACTTTTCTCTGCCCTTGCTTTTCCGAGTTCTTCCATCTGCTTGCTCAGGTTAGCTATCTTTATGTAAGCAGGGTCGTCCATAAGCAGCCTGCGGGTTTCGTCTACCGTGGCGCTAAGCTCCTTTGCCTTTTTTCCCAGGGGCTTGAAATCCTCGTGGAAGAAGAACTTGACATGCATGCCCTGCCGCTCTGTCAAGCCGCCCAGGTTATGGATTATGCTATACGCCTTGTTGATGAAGTCCCTTATACTGTCTATGTTTTTCTCAGGCTTTTCCAGAGATTCCAGCTGCTTCTTTGCAGTTGAGCAGAAGCGCTCCTTTACAGCTTTCGGACCTGGCTGTATTCCCTCTGGATTGGCTTTCTCAAGCTCTTTTACAAGCGACAGCAGCGATTCGACTTCATCTAGGATGTAAGATACCCTTTCGTATGCCCTCTCTGCTGTATCTTCAAGGCTTTTTTTCCTGAAGTCCTCGAGCCGTGACATGGTTTCTTCAAAAGTCAATTCTTCTTCAGGGAGTTCTTCTTTGAAAGCGTTCCTAATCCTGTCGAGAAAACTCATAACTAGTCATTTATGCAAAAGGTTTTATAAATAGAAATTACTGTACATACTTTAGCAAGGCTGTCAGGTTTTCTAATTCTTTTTTGCTTTGTTCAATGCTTCTTTGGTGTTCCTCAATCCTTTCCTCGGACAGGGCGTTCTTTAACGTCTTTACTGTTTTCTCTTAAACCCAGGGGCGTTCTTTAACGTCTTTACTGTTTTCTCTTAAACCCAGGGGCGTTCTCTTTTTCTAAAAGAGAAAGGGCCTATTTGTACTCTCTCCAAACGTGCTTGCATTTCGTACAGCGGAAGAATTGAGTAGGCGGCTCATCTGCAGCCCTAGTCTGTTGCAACCAGTAATAGGCCCTAGTGTTCTCGCACACAGGGCACATCTTGTCTGTTACCGGAAGCATGGTCTCGTTCTTCTCGAGGACAACTACGCCTTTGACTTTCTTCTTTTGTTCCGTTATCCTCAGGTCCTTTACGTTCTTCTTTTTTACTGAACCGCATTTCCTGCATCGCAAAACCGTGCCAGAGCCTTTCTTCTCAGGCAGCATTATCGCGCCGCATCTTTTGCAGAACTCGATAGGAGCACTTTTTTCCCTGCTCATTATTCCTCGCCCTTGGAAAAATTCGTTAAATATTCATGAAATCTAAAAATTTTTCGGGTATTATATTGAACCACTAACTTTATAAGCTTGTTTTTTGCAATCGAGAGCTAAGACTGGCCAGGTTTTCCATATATTCTACCCAAATCCCCTAACCCGACAGGTCTTGAGCCAAAGTTTACATCCTTCACTGAGAACGTATTTATTTTAGGAACAGTTGTTTCTGTGTAGAATCCTATCGACATCTCAGGCAATTCCTCGGCAGACACAACGGGCATATAATTTGGGTTCCTTTCAAGTACAATAAGGACGTGTCTTATATCAGGATTCCTATGGTCGAACTCCTCTCCGCACCTTGACAAATAATCTGAAAGAACGCGACCTTTACCAGTTGCTTTGTATAAACTTTTAATTGCAGGGTCTATTTTAATCTCGAAAACCTTAAGCCACCCTATAGGAATTTTTTCATCGGAAATTTCATAGCTCATGCCTAAAGCTATTGAAGAATAAGATTTAAAACTATCCGCTCAATTTTCCGAGAATCTCGCCTAACTTGTTTATCGCTTCGCCGTAAGCTGCCCAGTCACCACTCTGTAAAGCGTCTTGTGCAGCCTCGTAGTAGTCATTAGCTTCAGCTATCAGCTGCTCGTTCGTCCTGCTTTCTTCCTCTTCAGGCTCGGATGCACCGAACAGCACGCTCAGCGCTTCTTCCAGAGTAGGTTCCATCGTGAGCCTGTCGCCGTGCGCAACTATCACGCGCTTTAGCTCAGGAATCGCCCTTTCAGATGCTTGCAAATACAAAGGCTCTACATAAAGAATCGAATCCTCTATTGGGACTACCAGCAGGTTGCCGCGTATTACATCAGAACCTGACTGGCTCCACAGCGTTATTCTCTGCGATATCTCTGTGTCCTGGTCGATACGCGCCTCGATCTGCATAGGGCCGTAGACGAGCTCCTGCTTCGAGAACGAATAGACGACTATCTTGCCGTAATTCTCTCCGTCGCTTCGTGCAGCCATCCAGCCGATGAGGTTGTCCTTGTTCCTGGGGTTGAACGGTATCATGAGTATGAATTCTTCCTTCTCTTCCTCAGGCAGCCTCATGATGACGTAGTAAGGCTCCATCTTCTGCTTTGTGGACTTGTATATCTCAAAAGGCGTCCTCCATGTGTCTTCCCTGTTGTAGAAT
>CAYVZO010000020.1:0-12272 GCA_964456345.1 uncultured archaeon
TGCCCACCATTGCCTTCATCTTCTTCTTGTCGCTGCTGCTTTTTACTATGATCTTGTCTTTCTTTTCCAAGGTCAACTGCTTGGTGAACCGCGGGTCCTCGAAATCCTTTGAAAGCTCGCCTTTCGGTCCCTTTATCTTTACAGTGAAGCCTGATACTTCTGCTTCAACCCCCTCCGGAATTTCGATTTCCTTTATCATAATACCCCTCGCTCATTTCATTCGCAAGTGCGTATCCCATGTTATCAATAGATGTATGCGATAAGCTTGCCGCCAAGGCCCTTTTCCATTGCTTCTTTCTGGTTCATCACTCCCTCTGGCGTGGACACTATAAGTATGCCGAACCCCTCTGCAGGCAGGTATCTTGCCTCCCACTTCTCGAAATCATCGGTTTTCGCGGAGAACCTCGGCTTTATCGCCCTTGCCTGGTTGATTTTTCCGGCAAGTTCTATCTTGAGGCTGCCGGACTTGCCGTCTTCTATGAACTCGTAGCTTTTAACATAACCCGCCCTTCTTATCACCTCAAGGACATTCTTTACGAGGTTTGAAGCAGGGACAGTGACCTCTTTCTTTCCGAACTTCTCCGCGTTGTTCACTACGTACAAAACGTCTGAAAGCAAATCATGCCTCATCTATTTCACCTTCTTGAACCCGAGCTCCTTTGCAACCTCTCTGAAGCAGCGGCGGCAGTAATAAAGACCATATTTCCTTATGATGCCGTCCATGACACCGCATCTGGCGCACTTCTTCGAGCCTTTTCCGAATTTCCTCTTTATTGCTTTTCTTCTCATAATACTACCCTGACTTATGGCCAGTCTGGGCCATATTACATATCTATTCTATAACCACTCCGAATTTCTCCTTCATGAAATTCATCGCATCTTCTCTGGTTATCAGGTGCTTCTTTCCAATTTTCCCCGGTATTCTTTTCTTTTTTACTGAATACCCCGGTCTTTCTAGGGTCACTGCAACATCAAATCCGATAATCCCGATGCTTGGGTCGTATTCCATTCCAGGAACCTCGATGTATTCCTTTATTCCGAAAGAGACGTTTCCTGTATCGTCAAAGCTGGACGCCTTGAGCTTGTTCTCTTTTGCTTCGAGCAAGCGCTTCAAAAGTTCATGCGTTTCCTTTCTTTTCACTACCTTGCATCCTATTTCCTTGCCCTTCGGCACGCCGAACGTGGAGCGTTTCCTCGCCTTGGTCACGACAGCCTTGTCGTTGCTGACCCTTTCGAGTATGGTTTTTGCATCCTCGGTCTTCAGGTTCGCTCCGCACCCTATGTTAAGCACTACTTTCTCTATCCTTATTTCTTTCATCTTATTCATTGGTTTCACCAAGGCTTATTACAGGCTTGTCTTTGCCAACAACGAACACGTATTTCTCCGGCACAGGCGTTTTCTTCTTGCCTATTACCAGTTCCACATGGTTTTCCTGGGAGCTTTTCCTTACAACCACGTTCTCTATGTTTCCAATGTTTCCTATATTGGACCCGCCTGTGACCATGGCCAGTGCGCCTTTCTCGAACTTTATTACGTCCTTTACCTTATTGTTCTCCAGCACCAGCACGTCCCCTGTATTGTAATTGTTCTTTTCCAGCAATATGTTGTTTCCGTCATGCAGATTCAGCTGGACCTTGCCTTTCACGCAGGTCTTTTTTATTATCTTCGCGAGCCTGATGCCGGCTTCTTGCTCGTCTATCTTGTGAAGGCAGAGCCCTTTCCTGTTGGTAAGAACCCTGTAATTCTCACTGCTTACCGAGACAACATCCATCAGGCCGACAGGGAACCTCGGGCTCCTGACAACCCTGCTGTTTATTTTCACCAGCTTCATGTTAAGGCCGGATCTGACTTCCTTCATGTTTTCCGCGTATTTAAGAATGTCCCTGAGTATGATGCCCAGAGGTATACACCTTTTCTTCGGATGTGGTCCTGGCTGAGGCTCGATTACGAACTTGTTTTCCTTTCTCTTCACTGACCAGAATCCCGGAGCACTGAGTCTTTTCACGAAAACACCTCTAACATTTGTTTATGCAGCTGCTTGCCTGCAGCCAGTATCGTGCCGCATTTCATGTCCCACTCGCTGCCGTCCAAGGCAGTAACAACGCCGCCTGCCTCTCTTATTATCAGACAGCCTGCTGCCATGTCCCACGGCTTTATGGCCCTATGGAAATATGACTGCGAGCGGTTCATGGCCACGTCAGCAAGCCCTTTTGCCGCAGAGCCCATTATTCTCAAATACTTGACCTTCTCGATAACCTTTTCAACATAAGGCATTAACTCCGACCTTTTCTCGTAGCCCCAATCCGTTCCGACAACAGCCGATTCAGGGCTGCTGCTTCTTATCTCCAGCTTTCTGTCGTTCATGCTTGCGCCTTTGCCCTTTTCAGCTGTCAAAAGCTCGTTGTGGATAGAATCGAAAATGACAGCGCCTACAGGCTCGTTTCCGCGGAGCAGCCCTATTGATACGCAGAACCACGGGATGTTGTGCGCGAAGTTCGTGGTCCCGTCCAGCGGGTCAATGACCCAGCAGTAATCGGACTTGTTGTCCGTGAATCCGAACTCCTCGCCCAATACGTTGTAACCTGAGTCTTTCAGCGCGTCGACTATCACTTTCTCGGATTCTGTATCCGCTTTCGTGACCAGCTCGAACTTTCCTTTTGATTCTATGCTTTCCAATCTGTTGAAGTGCTTCTTATGCACTTCGCCTGCCTTCCTGGCTGCCTCAACTGCTAAATCAATCATCTCTCTCCCTTCTTCAGCAGGTACTTCTTTCTTTCCTTGTCGTCCATATTGATTTTGGTTATCTTGATGTTGCTTGGTTCCAGCCCCACCTCTATTTCTTGGCCTGATGGTTTCTTCACTTTGGCAGAGTCCATGAAAACCTTCATCGATTTCAAATCCACTCTCGAAATTTTGCCAGTTTTCTTTCTATATTTCCCGCGCATGACAGTCACCTCGTCGCCGGTTCTGAGCGGCAGCGACCTCCTTTTGTACTGCTTCCTCAGGCTCTTGTCCAGGTGCGCACTGATGAACTTGTGCTTTGTGTGAAGAGGCGCGTTGTATCTATACTTTCTTTGCTTCCTTGGCTGAACGCTGCGCGACCATGCTTTTGAAAATTTCTTTTTCATAATCATCACAAAACTATGCTTGCTATTTTTCCGATGGTTGAGAACCTCTCTACTACTTCTTTCGCTATGACAGTGCGTATCTCCGTGCCCTGCGGCTCCATGGTTTTGGGGTTGACTATCACAGCTGCGTTATCGCTGAACTTTACACGCATGCCGTCGAGGCGCCTGTATTCCTTTTTCTGCCTCACTATGACAGCGTAAACTACTTGGTGTCTCATCTTTTCCTTGCCTTTCTTGACTGAGCATATGACAACGTCGCCTACCCCTGCTTTCGGATTCCTCCTTAACCGGCCCTTGTAGCCGCTCACGTTTATCAGCTCAAGCTCCTTTGCACCTGTATTGTCCACGCAGTTTATCCTTGCCTTTATCGGAATCGGCTTTGTTATCTTCGCTGAGACCATCTTCATTCTGACACCTTCTCGACTATCACGAATTTCTTCGTCTTCGACAACGGCCTGCACTCGCATACTCTTACTAGGTCATCTGCTTTGGCATCTATGCACTTCGGGTTATGCGCGCTTATCCTCGTCTTTCTCCTCTCGTACCTTTCGTATTTCGGGATATATTTGTAATAATTCCACTCGACTACTGATGTGTTCATGGCTCTTGACGAGACCACGCGGCCCTTGAACACCCGTCCGCGTACCTTGAGGTGCCCGTGCCAAGGGCACTTCTCGTCGCTGCATGTATTCTTCGGCTCTTTCACATCCAATCCAATGTTCTTCATACATTCACCATCTCATGAATTTCTTCTTTATCCTGTCTTCAGGCCGTGCTACGAGGTAGTCGCCCTCTATGTCGACTTCCTTTGTGTTTATACGCATCCTGAATACCGTTCCCTTCTTTGGGATTCTCTTTTTTGTCATGTCTTTTATCAGGACAGTCTTTATGGTCTCGTCCACTATCTTTCCGCTGGTTCCTACATGGCTGCTGTTCTGGGCAGAGATAACCTTGCATGGAAGTCCTATAATCTCATGCCTCAGGATATTCTTTTCGTTTCTCATGCTGCTCCGCCTTACTCCATTTCAATAATCTCTTCAGGGAACCCCTCTTTTATCAGGAGTTCTTTTACCCTTTCTTTATGCTCACCCTGAAGCTCTAGCTCGTCGTTCTTGAAGGTCCCGCCGCAAGCAAGCCTCGATTTCAGCTTCTTTAGCAGATCCTTGACGTTTATTTTGCTCGTGTCGATACCCTTCACCACTGTCACGTACTTACTATACCGTCTCTGTATCAGCGATATCTTTATTTTCTGCGACTCCTTGGCGATGGTTTCGCAGACGCAGAGTTCCTTAGGCAGGCCGCATTTCGGACATATTGTTTCCTTCAATCACATCTCCTCTTTTTTCCTTACAGCCAATATCCTGGCAATCGTCCTTTTCAGTTCCTTTATCTTACCAGGGCTTTTCACGGTTCCGCCAATCTCGCTTGATGCCCTTTCCTTGGAGAGTTCGAGTCTGAGTTCTCTGAGTTTGTCTCTCCTTTCCTTGTCACTCATCTCTTTTATCTTCTTCGCTTTCAGGATTGCCATGATTATCACTCTTCTTTTGGGATGAACTCGAACGTGTAGACAATCACGTTCGTCTCAGCTGTAATCTCTATTTCTGGATTATACTTCTTGAGAGACGCAATCAGCTCGTCCGTATTCTCGTAAGTCGTGCCGTGGGCCGGATCTTTGAGGTC
Source organism: uncultured archaeon (assembly GCA_964456345.1). Taxonomy (GTDB): domain Archaea; phylum Aenigmatarchaeota; class Aenigmatarchaeia; order GW2011-AR5; family GW2011-AR5; genus CAYVZO01. The sequence goes on from CAYVZO010000020.1 coordinate 4,810, forward strand.
GATTTCTTTTATCGCCTTGTACTCGATATTCTTTATTATACCCTTGCCGAAAATATCGCCTGTTCCGGAATTCTCAAAGTCCACCTCAAAGCCTATCTGGAGCATGTGGTTGCGAAGTCGGTAGGTCTTTGTTTTTCCTTTAAAGACCTGGGGCACGACGTCCTCATGGAATCCCATCCTCGGCCTTTCTTCCTTTACAACTTCTTCTTTCTTTTCCTCTTTTTCAAGTGCAAGTTTCGGGTGCCTTATCATGATCTTTACTGTAACGCCTACGTTGCCCAGCTTGGGGTTTGCAACGGCAAATGCCCTTATGACGTCACGCTCTGCAGGCTCGCCGCATTTCTTGAGGTAGCCTGCAGCGAACCGCTCTGTTCTCGCTCTCTGGCCGCTGAACTTGCCTGACAGGACGATTTCGCATCCGATAGCTCCGGCATTCATTATCCTTGAAACATAATATTTTCCAAGCCTCTTGTAGCTGGTCCCGGTTTCCAGTGACCTCACGATATTCTGCGCGATTATGTTCGGGTCCATGTCAGGCTTGTCTATCTTCTGGACGTCTACCTGCGGGTTCTCGAGCTTGAAGTCCTGCTTCAGCTTTTCGATAATCTCCTTTATTTTCTCGCCGCCTGAGCCTATGACAAGCCCTGGGGTCACCGTGTATATTATTATTCTGGTCACTATGGGGGTGTGCTGCACCTCAATGTGGCCGCACTTTGCATCCTTGAAGTATTTCCTTATGTATTCCTCGAGCCCTATATGCTCCTTGGTTTTCTGCACGAATAATCTTTCCTTCATCAATTTCACCGTATTAAACCAAACCAGGCTTTGCTTTTTCTTCAGGCAACGCTGCCCCAGGCTTCTTTCCTTCTTCTGCTTGCTTTTCTTTGCTCTTCTCCCCTTCCTTCGTTTCTTTCTTCTCTTTAGGTCTTTCTTGCTTCACTGCCTCTTTCTTTTTTGATTCCTTTCCTTTCTCTATGAGCATGACTTCCAGGTTTGCAGTCTTCATCCTCGAGCCATGTGCAGCTTTCCTCCTGCGCCTCCTCATTATAGTTCCGTGCGTGGCTGAAGCATGCACGAACAGCTTGCTGCTGTCCAGCCCTGCGAAGCCTGCGTTCTTTTCGCACGACTCCAGCAGGCTGAGGATTTCTTTCACGGATTTTGTATAATATTTCCCCCTGAGGTCCTGCTTCCTGCTGGCAAGGTTCTGGAGCAGGCGTTTTGCCGTGCTCAATTTCTTGTTCCTTATGACTTTGCATATCTTTGCCGAGCTTTTCGGGCTGACCCTTGCGTTGATGCTTGATGCTTTAGCATACTTTTGCTTTGGCCTGAACGTGTACATTATCTTCCCATCCTTCTCAGCCTGGTTTCCACAGTTTCTCTCATTGCCTCGCCTACGTTTCTGAGCGGCGAATCCTGCAGGTATTCAGGTATCGGAATCTGGACAAGCGGGCTGCTTGCGGTAAATCCGTAAACCTGCAAGTGCCTATTGCTCCTTCCTATGAAGCATACGTTATACCCGAAATACATCCTGCACAAATCCTTTGGATCTGTTGTTCCCTTTGCCATGTCAATCACTTCAGCGGCACGAACTTGGATGAGCGCGTTGCACCCAGTCCAGGTGAGCTGTGCTTTACCCTTTTCCTTGTAACGGCAAACTCGCCAAGGTAGTGGCCTATCTTGTTTTCGTCTATGATAACCATGGCGTATTCGTTGCCGTTATGCACCCCTATCTTTGCGCCGACCATTTCCGGGAGTATTACCATGTCCCTTACCTGTGTCCTTATCATCTTGTCCTTGTCCTTGAGTTCCCTGACTGCTTTCAGGAGCTTTTTCTGCTGTTTCGTGAGGCCCCTCTTCAAGGAGCGCCTTTTGCGCGAATCCAGCAGCAGTATAAACTCATCTACCTTCATCTTGCTGAGTTCTTCCATTGTTTTTCCCCGGAACGTGAATTTCTTTGCCATATGCATACCTTCTTTGCTTCGCAAATAGTCTATGCCCTGTTATACTTTTATTACCCTCTTTTCTTCTTGCCCATCCTTCTCGGCGATATCGAGCCTACTTTCTTGCCAGGAGGCATGTGCCTTGACACTGTCTTATGCTTTCCAGGCTTGGCAGAACCGCCGAAAGGGTGGTCCAGCGCATTCATTGCCACGCCCGAGACCCTCGGATAAAGCCTTCCAAGGGACTTCATTACACGGAATTTCCTGCCAGCCTTCATAAAAGGCTTCTCAGTCCTGCCTGACCCTGCAACTGAGCCTATGGTTGCACGGCAGTTTGAAGGCAGGACCTTCTTCACTTTTGAAGGCAGGAGTACCACGCATTTACCCTTCTCCTTGGTTATTAGCGTGGCGAATGAGCCTGAGGAGCGGCATAGCTTCCCTCCGTCGCCAGGATGGAGTTCAATATCATAAATCTTGCTGCCTTCCGGCACGTCCTTGAGTTCGGTTACGCCTCCTGCTGTACCGCTCTCCACAACGTCGCCGACTTTCATCCCTTCTGAAGCGATCTGATACACTTTCCTGCCGGAATAATCAACAACAGCCAAAGGCGATTTCCTTCCTGGAGCATGCAGGATATCAACAACTATCCCTCTTCCTTTTTGTTTCTCGTATTTCACTTTGCCAAGATATCTATGACTAGGAGAACCGTATTTTCCTTTTCCCCTTCTTTGCTGACGAAGATTTTTTCCCATTTTAAATCACTTTAAGCCCTATATCTCTTATTAATCCGTCTGCTATTTCCTCGTTGATTTTCTCTCTTGAAGGCACAAACCATGTATATTTTCCTTTTATTACAGGATTTCCTGTGTCGTAATTTTTCCCGATACAATCAGCATAACTAGCAATTAGGTCGATGTCGTCCAGAATATCGCCAGGGAGGTTTAGTTTGTCATTCTCTTCATCATAATCAAATTTGCCTGTCCTGTCATAGCATACCTTAAATAATGCTAAGTAAAGATGATATGTCCTGCTAGAAGGGTCTGCTTCTGGATTATGGCATTCGGTCGGTATTGGAAAAGGTTCTAATGCAAATATCCCAGAAGGTGGCAATTGTGTTGTAGGATATACCCCGTATTGAACTACCGAATCTTCTGCCAGGTTCCCTATATCCTGGAGAATACAAAACTGGTCCTCTTCGTTCAATTCAGCAAGGTATTTCCTTACTTCTGCTAAGTTAGCTCCTGTTTCCTCCATGATTTTCTTCACTCTAAGTTCCATATTATCCACCTATATGATTCCGAGCCTGATTGCGATTTCTCCTGCTGCAGCTTCTTTCTTGAATTTTACAAAGGCTTTCTTCCTTCCTTTCTGGTCGATGCAGGTCTGGACCCCGGAAACAGGCGATTCGAATGCGTTCTCCACAGCAGCCTTTACGTCGCTCTTGTCCGATTTCCTGTCTACTATGAAAGCAAGCTTGTTTTGGGATTCTATGAGCTGTATCGCCTTTTCCGACATGAGCACGAACTTGATAGTGTCGAAGGGATCTTTCACTGGCACGGCTTTTTCTTCTTTAGGCTTTGCTATCTTTTTCAGGACCGATTGCTTCTTGCTTTTCTTTTCCTTGTTGTCCATATTTATCCACCGAACTTCTTTTCAAGCCCTTCAAGTGCAGCCTGCGTGAATACCATAAGCCTTCCTGCCTGCGCGCCAGGAGCAAGCATGTTTATGTCCAGTTCATCTATAGCCGCGACGTCCACGCCGGGAATGTTGTTCCCTGCCTTCTTGAGTGAGCAATCCCTGGAAACTATTATAAGGGGCCCGGTTTTTTTCTTGTATTTCCTTCCGCGCATCTTTGCCTTTCCTGCCCTGACTTTTTTCTTGCTGCATCTCTTCATCTCTTCAGGCAACAGCTTTTGCATAAAGGCCTTGACGTCCTTCGTCTTGCTCACGTCCTCGAGGGAGTTGTCAGCTATTACAGGCACTTCTGCGGGCAGCTTGTGGCCCCTTTTTTCAACCAGTTCTCTTTTTGAAGAGGCAGCTATGGCTGATTTCATCGCAAACATGAGTTCCTTTTTGTTTATTTTCTTTTCCCACTTTTTTTCTGCCTTGGGCGGATGAGCCTTCCGGCCCTTGACAGCCTGCGGCACGATGCGGGCACGCCAAGCCAGGTAACCGACTTTTCCATGGATACGCGATATGCGTGCCATCTCCCTGTTCATCATGGTGAATCTATAGTGCCTGCTGCCGTGGTAGTGCGCGCTCGAGCGCTTTCCTGCAAGCGGATTCGCTCCGTAAGGCTGTCGCTTCGCTGACGAAAATGCCAGGAACGCCTTCTTTATGGTCTCAGGACTGTATTTCGTACTGAAAAGCTTCGGCAGTTTTACCTCAGCTTTTTCGTTTCCGCCTGCGTCGTAGACTTTCATCACTGACCGCCTCTTACTGAAATGGATTTTACCTCAACAGGCTCGAACTTTGACCTGCGTACAGAGCCCCTTAGCCTCACGAGCCTTTTCCTCGGCCCTGGTACAGAGCCCTCTATGAGCATGAAGGTTTTCGGTACAAGACCATAGCCTAAAAATCCTTCTTTGGGATTGATTTTTTTGGTATCATCGCCTATGGCAACTACCCTTTTTCCGGTTTCAGTACGGTTGAAGAAGCCGTACTGTCCTGCTGCAGGATTCCTCCAGTCGATATGCCTTGGTGTTGTCCCTCCTATCGAGCCTACGTGACGATGCATCTGCTGGTCTTTCCTTGTCTGTATTCGTATACCGAAACGCCTTACAGGGCCTGTGAACCCGTGGCCCTTTGTGACAGAAGAGACGTCAGCGAATTCACCCGGCTTGAACACGTCTTTTGCAGACACTTCCTTGCCTAGAAGCGAGTCTGCATATTCAATCTTTTTCTTCGCATCTTCCCCACCTATGCCGATTTCAAAGACCTCGGGCTTCCGCTTCTTCATTCCGCTCTTCTCGGGCTGGGTTGCAACTATCAAAGTGACGTTGCCTGCGTCTTTTACACCGCTCTTCGTGCCCTGCTTTCCGACCTTTTTTTGCAGGGACTTGGGCATGTTTTCGGTCCATTTCTCGCCGATAACGCGGCCTGCTTCGTAAAAGCGTATGCCGCAAACAAGCAGCGGAGGAGTGTCGAGTATTGTGACAGGTTTTGACACAGCCTTTCCTTTCTTGTCAACCGCATGTATCTGCGCCATGCCGACTTTCCATCCAGCAAAGCCTAACGGCTTGATATCCTTTGTTTTCTGCCAGTGCGACATTCTGGTGTATATGCGTTTCGCCCGCCTTCTCGGCCAATACTGCAACGAGCCTCTTCTTGGCTTGTCCCTGTCTGGCACTACCCTAACCTCCGAAAAGTCTATAGACCATATTATCTAGTCCATTCCATTTTTATCCAATATATTCTTATGACTGCTATGACTGTTCGTCAAACCTATGTAAAAATAGCTAACCTTTGCAAACGCAACTCTGTTTGCGTTTGGACTGCCTTGTACGTCGTGAGAGCAACGTACTACTAATTAAGGATGAAAAGTTATTTAAGCGTTTTTTACGTATCAACCAAGCCAGCCCTGATAACAGCACCTATTTTTGTTCGTTATTATTTGATATATCCCTGAGAAAGTCTTATTTATACTCAATGAATGAAAAATAAGATATATGAACAAAAACCCCCTTTCGATTGTTTCAATCTTGGTAATCTCTATATTCTTATCTGGGTGCGCAGAATCGCCGATGCCAGGAGCGGACGACAACGGATGGACTGCGCAAGGCGTCGACGAGGTTGTAAATGCCAGCAACCAGTTCGCATTCGAATTGTATTCCGAATTAAACAGGAATGAGCAGGGCAACCTTCTCTTCTCGCCTTACAGTATCTCGACTGCACTGGCAATGACTTACGAAGGAGCAAGAGGAGAGACAGCAGAAGAGATGCAGTCTGTGTTCCACTTCCCCAACGAAAGCGTGAGAAGGCCGAATTATGCAAGAATCTACAATGAGTTGAACAAAAAAGATAAGGAATACGAACTTACGACTGCAAACGCGTTATGGGCTCAGAAGGATTTCAGCTTTCTGGATGAGTACCTCAATATCACTGAGAGATATTACGGCGGCAAGGCGACAGAACTTGATTTCATCACCGAGACAGAGGAGTCCCGCCAGATAATCAATACCTGGGTCGAGGGGCAGACCAACAACAAGATTAAGGATTTGATAGAGCGCGGCATGATAGATCCGTTGACGAGATTGGTGCTCACCAATGCTATTTATTTCAAAGGAGATTGGATCCACCAGTTTGACAAAGAGGGCACAAGCGACATGGAGTTTGAGATTGCTGCGAACGAGACTGTTGAAGTGCCTATGATGTATCTGGATGGCGTGAGCTTCAATTACACTGAGACAGATGAGTTGCAGGTAATCGAGCTTCCTTATGAAGGCGGGGAGATATCAATGCTGGTACTCCTGCCAAAGGATAACCTCGAGTCTTTGAAAAACAATCTCAGTGCAGAGAAAATCGCTGATTATAGAGCTGCGCTGAGCAGCCAGGAAGTAATTGTTTACCTGCCTAAATTCAGTTTTGAAACGAAATATACCCTGAACCACAACCTCGCAGAAATGGGCATGCCGACTGCCTTTTCCACTGATGCAGACTTCTCGGGAATGGACGGCAGGAAAGACCTGTTCATCAGTTTTGTCGTGCACCAGGCGTTTGTCGACGTCAACGAGGAGGGCACTGAGGCATCTGCAGCAACAGGCGTGGGCATGAAACTGACCGCTGCTATCATGGAGCCGACTATATTCCGTGCTGACCATCCTTTCATATTCATAATACAGGAAAGGGATACAGGAAGCATCCTGTTCTTGGGCAGGGTCGTAAACCCTTCAGAATAAAATGGGCCTGGCCAGAATTTCAGCCCGTCCCTAATATGGGATGTGACGCAGCGAAGCTGCGGGGCATTTGAACTGGCGACCGCTCGGTTTCTGAACCGCGAGAACCTAAGGTTTTCTCAGTTTCAAGGTCCTCCGGATCTCTCCTATGGTAATATCTTTCCATAGGGATATCAGCCGAGTGCTCCATTCCTGAAGACCCCCTTGTTGCCGACAGGCTCAAAGGTTCTCTTTTTGCAGAAGACATAAGTCTTCTGAAAACTTCAGAAAGCTTTTGCTTTCTGCAAGTTGAACCCAAGGGGCTTAACCAGGCTAAGCTACAGGCCCTAAAAAAGCTCGCTTTTGAGCTTGTCATAAAACTTATGCTCAAACAGATTTATAATCTTTACAGGCTCCCCTTTTTCTATGACAAACTCGGCATCCTTCTTTACGTACTCGCCACCGTGGCCGTCGACTATAACAGCACAGTCCCCGCCTTTTATGCTGATGTCAATCTTTTTGTTAGCAGGCAGCAGCATCGGCTTTATTTTTGAATAGAACGGGTACAAAGGGACTATGCTTATGACCTCGAGATCAGGGTCTATGACCTGCCCTCCTGCTGATGATTGGTAGGCAGTCGAGCATGAAG
>CAYVZO010000021.1:0-11789 GCA_964456345.1 uncultured archaeon
CTTCGCTCGTGCAGGGTCTTTTCTATTACAAGGATGTTGACAACAACAACGAACTCGTCCCTGGCCTTATGCACAACGTCCTAGGCGGCTACAAGATAGCTGACATAGAAGTAGTCGCTGCATTCGACGTCGACAAGAGGAAGGTCGGAAAAGACGTAGGCGAAGCAATATTCGCAAAGCCCAACTGCACTGCACATTTTTGCGACGTGCCCAAGCTCGGCGTTAATGTACAAAAGGCGCCGGTGCTTGACGGAGTTGCTCCTCACATGAGCGAGTATCCGGAAAACCAGAGCTTCGTTCTTGGCGATGAAAAGCCTGTAGATGTTTTGGGTGTCCTTAAAAAAACAAAGCCTGACATGCTTATCAACTACATGCCTGTAGGCAGCGAGGAGGCATCAAAATACTATGCTGACTGCTGCCTGAAGGCAGGCGTTGCTTTCATAAACTGCATGCCTGTTTTTATAGCCTCGGCCCCTGAGTTCGCGAAAAAATTCAGCGATGCAGGGATTCCTGTCATAGGCGACGACGTGAAATCCCAGATAGGCGCTACAATAGTAAACAGGGCCCTGGCAAAGCTATTCGCTGACAGAGGCGTGAAAATAGACAGGATGTATCAGCTCAACTGCGGGGGCAACACGGATTTCCTTAACATGCTTGCGAGGGAGAGGTTAAAATCAAAGAAAATAAGCAAGACGCAGTCTGTACAATCCGTGCTTCCCAACCCGCTTGAGCCGCAGAACATCCATATCGGACCGAGCGATTATGTGCCCTGGCTCAAAGACAAGAAACTGGCGTTCATAAGGATAGAAGGCAGAAAATTCGGGAACGTGCCGATAAATATAGAGGCGCGCCTGGACGTTGAGGACTCGCCCAACTCAGGCGGCGTTGCTATAGACGCGATTCGCTGCTGCAAACTTGCGCTGGACCGCAAGACCGGTGGTCCTCTGCTTTCCATATCTTCTTATACCATGAAGAGCCCGCCGCAACAGTTTCCTGACCACATAGCCAGGGAAATGGTGGAAGAGTTTATAAAAGGTGAAAGGGAAAGATGATAATATGCTGTACGCTCTCAGGGAAAGATTCCGACGAATTAGCATAAAGGTCGGTATAGTTTTCTCTAAAGCACGTCTTTCACCCAACCACTGGATGCTCCTTACGCTGATACCAATTCTCTTCGCTTTCTATTTCCTTGTAAACGAGCACTTTGCCGAAGCCGCACTCCTGTTCCTGCTCGCTGCTTTCTTTGACCTGGTAGACGGCTCTGTTGCACGCGTTACGGGGAAGGTTACACAGACAGGCGCTTACCTGGATACGATAATGGACAGGTATGTCGAAGCAATCATCATATTCGGCCTTCTCTTTGTTTCACTGCCAGGCTATTATCTTCCTGCATATATCTGGTTATTCATTTACCTGTTCGGCACAATGATGACTACCTATGCAAAGGCAGCTGCAAAAGAGAAATTAGACAAGGATATCAAAGGAGGCCTGCTCGAACGTGCCGAGAGGATGATAATACTTTTTTTCGGCATCCTGCTTGCGGATTACAGCACTGCCTACCTGACGTACATCATCGTGTTCCTGGCTGTTGTTTCCAATGTGACAGCGCTCCAGAGGATGGTAAAGGCGGTAAAATAGCATACAGGTGGGGCTCATGCGCGCAAGCATCATAATACCTGCAAAAAACGAGGAGAAAAGAATAGGAAAGGTGCTGAAAAAACTGGACAAAAAATACGAAATAATCGTTGTCGACGACGGATCCACGGACCACACAGCTGAGGCAGCAGGAAAGTACAAATGCCGCGTCATAAGCTACAGGAAGAACAGGGGCAAGGGCTATGCCTGCCGCATTGGTGTTAAGCACGCATCCCATAATCATATTGTGTTCTTTGACGCAGACCTGCAGATGAATTCAAAGGATATACCGAAGCTCCTGAAGGAATTAAAAAACAACGACATCGTCATAGGCGTAAGGGACATGGAAAAAATACCTGCAAACAGGAGGCTGAACAACCGGATATCCAGGAAGCTGATAAATAAGATAACAGGAGCTTCGTTCAAGGACGTCCTGTGCGGCTTCCGTGCAGTAAGGAAGGATGCTTTCAAAAAGCTGAATCTAAGGCAGAACCGCTATGAGTTCGAGTCGGAAATGCTGATAAAGGCTGTCAAGAAGGGCATGAAAATAAAAGAGATTCCTGTCGATATAAAGTACGAGAAAGGCAGGAAAGCGCCGGTAAAAGACAATTTAAAGCTAGCGTGGTACTTAATAAGGTTATGGAGTTAATCTTTCTTTTGCTCTCAGCTGTGCCTGGCATAGAGGCAAGGGGCTCGTCTATATACTTCCTCTGCTCCCAGAACTATGCATTCATTCCGCTGACGGTCATGATAAACTTTATTGCAATATTGGTATTCATAAGGCTTCTCGAGATGGCCAGGGTTCCCAGACGGGTAGAGCGGTTCCTGGAAAGGAGGGCCAAAAAGAGAGTCGACTTTATAGAAAAGCTTTTCGAAAAGTACGGGAATATGGCCATATTCTTATTGATAGCGCTTCCCTCGACAGGCGTAGGTTCCTTTACAGGTGCATTCATAGGAAAGGTGTTCGAGCTAAAGGGAAGGTTGTTTTACGTCTCAATACTCCTGGCAATAATCTTCTCGCTGCTGCCAAGTTTATTAATAGCGTACGGCATCAATATAATAGGAATAAGGTGCTAGCATGAGCGAATACAAACAGGTGCTTGTGATAAGGAAAGACTTGATGCTTAGTAAAGGCAAGACTGCGGCCCAAGCTGCGCATGCCTCACTGTGCTCAGTAATGAAAGCAAGAAAAAAAGTACGCGAGCTGTGGGAAGCTGAAGGCCAGAAAAAAGTCGTATTGTCAGCAGGGCTTGAAGAAATCAAGGCCATGAATAAGAAATGCAGGGAAAAAGGCATAGTTTGTTCTTTGATAAGGGATGCAGGGCTGACCGAGCTGAAAAGCGGTACTATAACAGCACTGGGGATAGGCCCTGACAAGGGTGAAAAGATTGACAAAATCACGGGCTCGCTACCTCTGCTCAAATGACTACAGGAAATTCCTCAAGAAGCCTGAAGACTTCGTAGTCAGGGAGGTAATCGACAGTAAATTTTTGCAGAAATACCAGAGAGCTGACAAGGGAGTAGAAAAAGTGGGAAAGTATACGTTATTTCTGCTGAAGAAAAGGAATATGACAACCAGAGAAGCAATAAACAGGATAGCGAAAATGCAAAAGGTGCCTGTGAACGAATTCAGCTATGCCGGGCTCAAGGACAGGTTCGCATTAACGTACCAATATGTTACCGTAAGAGGCGAAATAAAACCCCTGAAAACAGACAACCTGGAAATTTCAGGTATAAGGAAAACCGGCAAGAGGATATCCGTCGGTGACCTGGTTGCAAATGAATTCATTATTACGCTGCATAACTGCAGGAATATTAAAAAAGTGAAAAAAATGCCCAATTTCTTTGGTCCCCAAAGATTCGGCAGGAATATGAATAACCATTTGATAGGGAGATGCATAGTAAAAAGGAAGTGGGAAAAGGCACTTGGCCTCATAAACAAGAACTCGAAAAACAGCTACAAAGAAATCAGAAAGGTCAGTAAAAAAATGCTGAAATTCTTCGTGAATGCCTACCAGTCTTGGCTTTTCAATAGAATGCTCGAGACGGCAAAGAAAAGGACTCTGCCGATAATCGGTTACGACACCAAGCCGGGAAAGGAAGTAAAAGAAATCCTGGGGAAAGAAAGAATTGAACTAAAAGATTTCGTGGTTAGCGAACTCGGCATAGCGTGCAAAGGCAGCAAAAGGAAGGCGTTTGTAAGCGTCAGCGTAGATATAAAGAAGGAAGCGGATAAAACGATACTCAGGTTCAGGCTGCCCAAAGGCAGCTATGCGACAATACTCCTGGGCTGGATGTGCAAAACTTAAACCTTTAACACGAACTATAATTATGAAGCATACGTATCTCGTTATACTGATTCTCGCAGTAGCTTTTCTAAGGCTTTATCCAGCTGTCACTAACGAATTTCCCAAGGGCAGCGACAGCTGGTTCCATATGAGGTCTGCTGAAAAGATGCTTGAAACCGGATCGTTAATCAACTACGACGAGCTGAACGCAGGCGGTCATATAAACTCTTACCCGCCAGGATTCCACGTGTTCCTGGCTGGCCTTTTTTCTTTTCTCGACCCCATGGAATCGGCAAAGTATATAGGAATTCTGCTCAGCGTGGCAGCAGTTGTCGTGTTCTACTTCTTCATGAGGTCGTACAAGAAAGACATAGCTCTCTTAGCGACATTCGTATTCGGCGTTTCGGTCGAGATTATCAATACATCGTTATTCCTCGCACCGACTAACATCGGGCTTTTGCTGATACCCGCAGTCCTTTATTGTTTAGAGGGGGGCCGGAAGAAATTCAATTATCTTGCTGTGCTGCTTTCGTCTCTCCTTGCAATAACCCACCCCATGTCACTCATAATTCTGCTTTTATTCGTATTGGTGTTCTTCTATGAAAAAATCAGGAAGATATGCCCCATATTTGTTGTGCCTGTCCTTGTCCTCGCAGCAATGCAGGCTTATTTCTTTTTGCTGGGTGCTGAGAACACCGTCGTGCTCTCCCAGCCGGATGCCTTTCTGTTCGTCTCTGCTTTCCAGCTGCCGTTTATCGTGCTGCTTGCGTTCGGGCTCCGGAAAGACAGACTGTCCCTGCTTTTCGCATTCATGTTTTTATGGACAGCTTTTTCGCCTTTGTATCCGGAACGGGCCCTAACTTTTGCTATAATACCCGCATCCATCCTGGCTGCGAAAGGCTTCGCCATTCTTAAGAATTGCAGGAAGACTGTGATGATGAAAACAGGGCTCATCGTCCTTCTCATGCTCTCCATGGTGCCTGTTCTTGATTATGGCTATGCAAGAACAGAGATGACGAAGAATGATTACGAAATGTTGCTATGGGCTGAAGAGAATACGAACGGCACGATAGCTTCGACCTGGCAGGTCTCAGCGCCATGGATAGAGTATATAGCAGGAAAGGGAACAATACTCGGACCATTCCAGGAAGCTGTTCCTGACTATAAAGAGAGAAGAGCTGACCTGGAAAAGCTGTTCACAGGAAGCGAGGGCGAGGCAAGAATCATATTAAATAAATACGATTCAGGCTACGTATTTGTAAACAAACTCGAAGACTTTTTGCTCTATCCCGGTTCGATAAACAGGTTCAAGACATATTTTGAAGAGGTGCAAAGCAATGGATACGCATACGTTTTCAAGGCATGAAACATTGCTGATATTTACAGTTGCACTTTTAGTATTCCTGTTGCCATCGATAATGAGGTTTATCATATATGACAACCCGGCGATAGTAGGCTTCCCCACCCATTTCCACGAACGGATAGCAGAGGATATAATAAACGGCGATTTTGACTTCTACGACGAATTGAGCTTCGGCGGTAGAGTGTATACCTATCCGCCAGGCTTTGTGTTCAGCCTTGCTTTCTTTTCCCTTTTCCTTGGAACCAAGATGGGTGGTGTTATATTCCTTGGGTTAGTTGGCTCGCTGTCTGTAGTATTTCTGTACATGATAGCAAAAGAACTTTGCCCTGAAATAAAGAAGAATAGACTAATTGCAACTGTTTTCATCGTATTTACTCCAGGAATGATATACTTATTTTCGCACTTATCTACACGCTCGCCTCCGATAATGCTCGGCTTGCTGGCAATGCTTATTATACTGAAATATACTAAGCCAGGGAAGATGCTTTACTTGTCAGCAGTTTCATTAGGGGTTTCGTTCCTGTTCCATCCTGAAACCGGAATCATATTCTCGTTCCTTTGCTTCTTTCTTCTGAAGAGGTTCCATGCAAAATACTTCCTAGTTGCAGGCGTTATAGCCTGCCTTTGGTACGTGCCTTTCTTTTTATCGCATGGTATTCCTGAGTTCAATGCTCTGCATGAAGACTACAGGGAGAATAGATACAGCCTTGAAACGCCTAGTGTGGAGAACTATATATGGGAGGCAGGAAAAGATGCCAACTACGGCAACCTCAATATAATAGTGACGGTATTAGCGGTTGTCGGGTTGTTCTTCTCAAGCAGGTATATGAAGTACTGGTTCATCTCCCTGTTCCTGCTGTCGCTCTTCGCAGAGAGGTTCATAATATACCTAATTTTCCCTGCAACGATACTGGCAGTTACAGGGTTTAACAGGCTCAGGAAAAAAGGCATGATAAAGTATGTCCTAATGATACTTGTTGTTTCGTATTCACTCTCTATTGCTGCATGGCGCATCAACGACTTTGCATCAAGCTGGCCCACTAAAGAGCAGTACGATGCATTCAAATGGCTTGAGAGCAATACCAGCGAACAGAACATAATCTTGTCTGACTGGACATGGGGACACTGGATTTCAGGGATTGCGAACAGAAAGAACTTCATGGACGGCTATGCAGAATACGCGCCTGGTGTAAACAAAAGAATGAGCGAAATGGATTTATTCTACGAAAACTGTACAGTGCCTGAAGGCTACAATATAACCTACATATACATGGAGCAGTGGATGATTGAGAAACGAAACATTAGCTGCATACATAAATTCGATGCTGTCTACAACAAGGATGGAATACTCATTTTCAAGGCATGACCAATTAACCGTACCTGAATGCGAGCACAGGTGCGCTCAAGAAGCCGATTCCGAAGAACATCACCCAGAATGCCTGCATCACGTAAGACGGGTCACTGAGGGATATCAAACCCGCGTATATGGAGACAGAGCCTATCAGCGTTTCTATCCAATATCTCTTTGCTATCCTTTTAAGGTTCTTGTTCTTGTTCGACCGCGGGGTGCGGAAGAACGCGAACTTCCTGCCCAGCAGAGCACTGAAAGTTGCTATCGTAAAGTTCACGGACATCCCGTACATGGCGAATATGTACATGAATATCCTTTTCATGTGTATCCTCTTGTCTATGAACTGGACGAACAGCAAGCAGAGGAAAGCGCTCATGGTAAGGCCCAGACCGAATATCCACAGCATAGAAGGCTCGTACATGTGGAATATAGGTATGTGGAAAATCAGGTGCGCAACCATGAGTATGTCTATCGTAACTATTGCAGGACCCAGCAGGTAGGTCATGCAGGAAAGGAAATGCTCAAGTTTACGGAAAAAGCCAGGTATTTTGAGTATGTTCTTCCACCTGAGTTTCAACGTTCTCGTAGTCCCGTGCGCCCACCTGAATGTCTGACCTGAAAGTCCTGTAAACGTGGGCGAGAGCAGGCCCCGGCATTCAACAGGGTTTATGTACTTGGAAACGTAGCCGCCTCCGTAAAGCTTTGTAGACAAGTCGATGTCTTCTGTAACTGTTTCCTCCGGCCATCCGCCGTATTTCTTCAGCAGGTTCCTTTTTATAACGCCGCCTGAGCCACAGAATATGCATAGCTTCCTCATATCCTTGCTTTTCTGTATAGCGCCAAAGAACAGGTCACGAATCATGCGACCGATTTCTGTCACAGAATTGAACCATTCATTTCGCTCTGCATTCCTTGTCTGGACGAACGCGACTTTGTTGCTGCTGAAGAGCGTTTCTACTGCATGCGAAAGGAACGTAGGCTCAGGCTTGTCGTCTGCATCGAGCAAAGCCATGACCTCGCCTCTTGAATAAGGCTCTATATCGTTCAGGGCGCCTGCCTTGAATCCCCGGCGGTTGTTTCTATGGAAGTACTTTATTTTGTTCGCCCTGCAGAACTCTCTTAGCCTTTTAGCAGCTCTCGTGTCCGTGGAATCGTCAGCTATTATTATCTCGTATTTTTTCTTCGGGTAGTCCTGATTCATAGCAGCAGTCAACGTCTTTTTTACCATGCCGAAAGGCTCGTTGAAAACAGGTATGTGCAGGCTCACGAATGGGTGTTTTTTCAGCCCTTCATAAGAAGCGTGCTTCCATTCTACCGTGCAGAATATGGAATGGTATAGGTATATGGAAAATAATGCGCACAGCATCTCTGCAAAGATAAGCATGTAGTTGAAGGTAATCACTGTATACGAGCCAAGAGTGGGAAAAATAAACAATATCTCGTAGGAGAAGTACGCAAAAGCCGCAGCAACCATGCCTATTAATATTGCTGTACTCCTCTTCATTTCCAAAACCTGCCCTATTGCTTTCGCAATAGTCGAGCGCTGTATTATATTTTTGCTTAATCGTTTCGGCCCAAGCATTTTCCAGAGGCTTGTTTGGAAAGACAGTGGAACTTGATTCCACTTGCCATTTCCAGCCACTTATTTGCTTATTATTTACCTCTTAGTATTTAAATCTAGAATTCTTAGTTTAATCTGGAACGGTATGAGGAATGGAATCAAGATATTAGCGCTGATTATTCTGCTGTCATTCGCCATAAGGCTTTACAGCCTTGATTATAACAGGAACAATGAAGACGAGCTTATAAACTATGAAATAGCAGTCAAGGACCAGTTCTTCGATTTTATAATCATTGATTGTAGGTTAACAAGCGAAAAATGTAACGTAATCTTAGATTCCATGGGCAGCGGCTATGAAATCGCATTTAAAGACGAACCTATAAAAGTTTTTAAGAAAGTTATAGGTTAATATCGTGATTGCTATGCGCGTGCTTCTTGACGACCCGGTGAAGTTCTTCAGGAAGAAGGAGGAGGGCTTACTGCGTACTATATTCTATTTCATGGCATTCCTGCTCTTCTTTATAATAATGAACGAGGCCATGGTAAGATACGGTTTCGTGAAGTACCAGCCTGTTGCAGGAGTTTTCGAGTCAATTGCAATAAACTATGCGGCGGTACTCTCAGGCTTCGTTTTGTTGTCATTCATTACGTTCGTGCTATCAAGCATGGCAGGCACGAAAGCAAGCTTGAAGCAATCCATATTCGTGATCGCCCACTCTTCTACGCCACTATTGCTGTTGGGCTGGGTCCCTTTTTCCGTGGTAAAGGTCATAGCGCTCATATGGTCAGTGCTGTTCCTGACCCTGGGCATAAAGATAAAGATGAAGTTCGATTACAGGAAGTCCGTGACAATAGCTGCTCTTGTACTTGTCATCCTGTTCGTAGTGATAGTCCTCTCCCAGAATTATATAATAACGCCCATTCCGCTAGCGTGATTCGATGCCGTACAACAAAATTTCCATAGTAATCCCGACTTACAACGAGAAGGACAACATAGCAAAGCTTATTCCTGAGATATTCTCGCAGATTGGGTGCGAAATAATCGTCGTCGATGACAACTCGCCTGACGGGACAGCAGGCGTAGTGGAGGGCCTTGCTAAGAAATACAACGTAAAGCTGATAAAAAGAAAAGGCAAGCTTGGCATAGGTTCTGCCTATAAGGCTGGTTTCGAGTCAGCTTCAGGCGACATCATATTCGAGATGGATGCTGATTTCTCACACGACCCAAAACACATAAAAGATTTCGTCCAGGCAATAGGAAACTGCGATGCGGTTGTCGGCTCCAGATATATCAAAGGAGGCACTGTCGTAGGCTGGGGATTCTACAGGAAGGCTGTAAGCAGGACTGCTAATTTCCTTGCCCATTTCTTCCTCAGGATACCTGTGAATGACGTTACGAGCGGATACAGGGCTTACAGGAAGAGCGCACTTAAGAAAATAGATATCGAAAGGATAAAATCAGAAGGCTATTCATTCCAGCTGGAGATACTGCATTATATGGTAAAGGCTGGCCTACGGATAAATGAAATCCCTATAATATTCAACGACAGGAGAATAGGTAAATCAAAGCTCGGCAAGAAGGAGATATTCAACTTCGCTAGAACCGTTCTCAGGCTCCTGGCAAAAGGCTAGTCTTCGTAGCCTGGTATGTCTTCCATCCTGCTTATGCCCATGACAGTCAGGACGAGCTTGTCAGCAGCCAGTGTCAGGTTCTTGTAGCTGGTGCCGTGAAGGTATATAGTATTGTTCAGGAGGATTATGCCATTGCCTCTTGCGCCTGTGTTCGGGCCCAGAAGCCACAAAGTCGCTTCTTCCAGTGAAGGCCTTGGGATTGCCTCGTTCGTCCTTCCGTTGTACCATTTGCTATCCGTGTAATAATAAACTGGGAAGGTGTTGAAGTTGAATGCCTTGCCCTCGTAAGCAAAAAAGGTTTGCAGCTTTCCGAGGTTGACCATGACAACCGAGAAATACCGGTTGTCCTCTTTGCTTGAGCCGTTGAACACTACATTGAGCTTGTTAGTGTTCCAGAGCATTTCGTTGACAGCAACAATGTTGTTTACCGGGAATTTCAGCGCGTCTCTTATATCGTGCTCGAACTGGTAGATATGGCTGTGCCCAGAAATTCTCACTTGGGTCAGTGGCTCCTCTTCCTGGACGCAGGCCGAAATAAGGACTAGAAATATTATCGAAAAAGTAATGTATTTCATATTCCCTTTATTATTTTCAGATATTTATAACCTTTTTAATCAATTATTCCTAGTGCTTATGGATTCTTATTTCGGCTACTTGGCTTTCCCTTTCGCGTTCCCTGAGATAGTAAATATAAAAATCCCTCTGCCGTTGTTCAAGGCTCTCGTAAAGATAGATAATATCCTGGCGAAAGTGCCCTTTGTGAGGCGCTTCGCCTGGCACATGATAATTAAGGCGAGGAAGAAGTGATTATTTCTTGATTCATTTGGGATGAAAAAAACCGGAAAGAAAAAAGAAAAAAAGCAAAAAATTCTTCGCGTCTCTTATGCCAGTTCTGTTATGGTGGTTCCTCTAACAACAACTGCAGTCTTTCCGTCTAGGCTGTCCGAATGGCTTTCGTAATCCAGCAAGACGCTAGCAGCTTCTCTTGTCTCGTCTGCAGATGAACCTGCTACAACCAGTGCGGATTTTCCTTCTGTAAAGGCATCCTCTACCAGCTGTATGATACCGAACATGTCGCCTTCACCTGACAACGAAATCCAGTTGTCACAGGTCAAGGTCGTGTTCTCGTATACCAGGCTTCCTGCATCTGCTATTGTCTTTACCAGGTCGTTTGCACACGGTCCACCCACGAGAATCAAGTTCTTTGTGGATTTCTCCGTGTCGCCGATTTCGGTGTCTAACTTACCGAGAGGTGTTGTTATTGGTACAGCTTCTTCGTACGTCGATGTAGTTCCGCCAACTGTGATGTCCTTACCTATGGCAACGATACCCTTGAGTCTTGTTGAAGGAACCTGTAGGACTGCCCTGTCCACTCTTGCGTTGTTCTCGATGTCTGTGATCTTGACACCGTACGCTGTATAGTAATCCTTGTAAACTCTTGCCGAAGCAGTTCCGTTTACAACAACATCCGTGGATGATGGTATGTCGCTTGCATCGTCACCCAAGAATATCCTATTGGATGTGGATGTAGCGGTTGCGTTTACAGTCAGGTTAAGGCGTACTGTGTCACCCAGGTAGTCGGCTATCACTAAGTCGTACCAGTCACCGTTGCTTAGTTTCTCGCCCTGCGGACCTACAGTCCAGTTGCTGTCAGAGTATATCGTTATGCTGTTCGAATAGTCTCCATAGTCAAGTGTGAACAGCTGTTCGTACGCCTGTCCAGCAAGGTGGAATGCCTCTGTCTCGTTTCTCAGAAGGCCTGACGAGTCCTTTGTGGCAAGGTATATAGCGTCGTCATGCGTAACTGACAGGTTGAATCCTGTTTCCGATATGTTGTAGACGACATATACTTCGTTCTTGTCTATGCTTGCGTTCGCTGTGCTGCTTACGAATGTTCCTGAATCTGTCGTTATCTTGACAGCAGGTACATTCTGGAAGTAAGCAGTTGTGTTGCCACTG
>CAYVZO010000022.1:0-11257 GCA_964456345.1 uncultured archaeon
CGTAGATGAACAATGGATTGACCTCGACAATAACCCTGTTCTTCGAGAAATCCAGAATGAATATTATGTCAGGGCTCTTCGTGTCGCATCTTACGCCAAGGTTTTTTTCAACGAGCTTTCCCACCTCTCTGTTTATCTCTGCTTTCATCGGTTCGCAATAGTCTATTCCCACGCGCTCCCACAGGTTCTCTTCGCTGGTTATGAGCTCGTGAGAGAGCCTTGTGCCAACAACGAATTTTTTGAACCCGTACTTCTTCGATTTCTTCTTTATTTTTTCAGCCCATTTGCCAAGGTCTTCGAACAACCCATCGCAGACAGAGCACTTCTTTCTTTGCGGTGGCGTTTCTTCAAGTATATTGAATTTCATTCCTGAGAAGTTTGAAAGGTCAAGGGAGTTCTTCTCTTCATTGTCAATGCTCATGGCTGTGGCCATTCGAATTATCCTTCCTCTTTCATCGTTGCTGTAGCCGCTAAGCAGGCGGCCGAACTGCCTTCCAAGGCAATTGTCGCATATTGGCTGTTTCAATACCCTCTGAGATTTCTCGATGATGTTCATAGATTAACCTTATAAGAAAAGGAATATAAATTGAATTATGAAAGGCATAACGCCCGTAATACCAGTAATACTCATACTCCTTATACCATATTAGTCATAGGTGCTGTCTAATCAATAATTACTCTTCAAATACTTGTACATTAAACTTGTAGATTCTCGCATCTTTCCACATGCCAGGGCTGATGCCGGCCTTCAGGCAGAGGCTGTCTAGGAATTCGTTTTTGTCAGGAATCTGTTCCCAAACCTGCGGCAAAAACAAGCCGGAATAGGGACCGTATTCTAATATCAATCCGTCTTTATTGTTTACCTTGTCAGGCGAGAAATCCTCTATCAATTCAGGCTCTGTCAGAACGGATATCTCTATTTTCACCTCGTCAAGTTCCTCCTTGCTCATGGGAGGGAATCTTGGGTCCTCGCACGAGCCTCGCGCAGCTTCTATTACAGCTTCGATAACAGGCTTTACCGGATACGGGATTCCTATGCAGCCGCGTAGTTGACGCTCACCATTAACTGATTTGTTGAGCGTGCAAAATATTCCGCGCTTCTCGTTGAGTGGTTCCGGATAAGAATCAGGCATTTGCGTTTTTTTGTTGTTCACGTGATTTTCTATGGTCTTTCGCGCAAGCCTCAGCAGGAACTTTCCATCCTCTTCTGATAACATGGAATAGTATTAGAAGAAGAGCCTTTAAAGCTAAAACCAAGCCGAAGAAGAGCTGATGCCTTTGTCCTTGATTATAGCGAGAGGAGGATTTGAACCTCCGACCTTCGGGTTATGGGCCACTCGCATTTACAAAATATTTTGTAAATTCGACGAGCACTCCAGGCTGCTCCATCTCGCTATCTTTAACTTTTTAATAATAACATTCTTAAATAGTTATAATAAGTGATGCAATGAAAATACTTGGTATTGATGAAGCTGGCAGAGGCCCTGTGATCGGCCCCTTGGTGATGTGCGGCTATCTTATCGACGGGAAGAAATTATTGGAATTAAGAGAGCTCGGTGTTAAAGATTCCAAGCTTCTCAGCGAGAAGACGAGAGAAAAAATGGAAAAAAAGCTCAAGAAAATCGCCGACGACTTCATCCTGTTCAGCATACCTGCCAACGAAATTGACAGGCTACGCACAGTCACGAACTTGAACAGGCTGGAGATAGAAAAGATGCAGGAAATAATAAATTTGTTAGAGCCTGACGTTGCGATAGTAGATGCTATAGAGAGGAACACGAAAAGATTCTCTAAGAAATTATTAGCAGGTATTGACAACGGCGTGAAGTTAGTAGCAGAGAATTTCGCAGACAAAAACCATCCAGAAGTAAGCGCTGCTTCGATTATGGCGAAAGTTCACAGGGATAATGAGATAGAGAAACTGCATAAGAAGTACGGATTCTTCGGCTCAGGCTATTCGTCGGATGAACGGACTATCAAGTTTTTAAAGGATTATATTAAAATGAATAAAGAGCTGCCGGGTTTCATAAGGAAGTCCTGGATGACAATCCAGCTGATAAAGGAAGAGAATGAACAGAGCAAACTTATGAAATTTTTCGCAAATAAAAACCTGGATGGTTTTAGGTAGGTGATTTTGTGGATTTGAAAGAATATTTCAGCATTGATTTGAACACCGCACTGATAAGCGCGATAATAGGAGCAGTTGTCGGCTATCTGTCAATGGTTCTGGTAGAGCCTCTGTACGCATTAGGGCTTGCTATATTGGTCCTTGCCGGCCTGAGGTTCTTGCTGCAGGCTTTGTTCAAGATAGAAAAAGAAACCAAATGGTGGATCAGCAACAGTTTTGTCGTTTACGTCATGGTATGGTTCATCGTGTGGTCGATACTATACACGCTTAATATGCACGGCATGCTTTAGTTCATTATTCGGAGCAAGAGCGAAATGAGAACGCACTACTCAGGCGAGATAAAGCCGGAAATGGATGGAAAAAAAGTTAGCGTAGCAGGATGGGTTCGCACTTTGAGAGAGCACGGTGGGCTGAAATTCCTGATTCTTTCTGACCGTTCAGGCAACATACAAATCACGATAAAGAAGGGGGTCACGAGCGATTCTGTAATAGAGAAAGTGGCGTCCCTGGGAAAGGAGGACGTTGTTTCTTTCTCAGGCGTTGTGAAGAAAAACAAGCAGGCGCCAAACAGCGTGGAGATAATGCCCGAGAAAATCGAGATATTGAACAAATCCCAGACGCCGCTGCCGCTGGACTTCAAGGTAAAAGCTGGATTAGATAAACGGCTGGATTATAAATTCCTTGATACTAGGAGGCCCGAGGTCCGCGCCATATTCAGGATAAAAGATGTCATACAGAGGAGTTTTGTCCGTTATCTGGAGAAAGAGGGATTTATTCTCGTAAACACACCTGTTATCGTGGCTGCTGCGACAGAAGGAGGCACGAATCTTTTCCCTATATCGTATTTCGAGAAGGAAGCATTTCTCGGCCAGAGCCCGCAGCTCTACAAGCAGATGCTCATGGCGTCAGGACTGGATAAAGTGATTATCGTGACGCCTGTGTTCCGCGCTGAGGAGCATGATACGAGCTTTCATTTGAACGAGACGACACAGATGGACATAGAGCTCGCGTTCGTAGAAGACGAGAGCTATGCGCTGAAATACATGTCCGAAGTCGTTACGTATATCTACAAGCAGGTAATCAAGGAATGCGAAGCAGAGCTAAAGCTGCTAGGCAGGGAGCTGAAAGTGCCGAAGAAGATAAAACAGATGACTTACGACCAGGCGGTAAAAATAGTCAACAAGTCAGGAATAAAAATGGAATGGGGTGAGGACTTCACGCCTGAGGCGCAGAGAAAACTGAATGAGAAACACGGAATCCTCATAACGACAAAATGGCCGACTGATTTGCGCGCTTTCTACTCAATGCCAGAGCCGGATAATGAAAAAATATGCAGAGCATACGACATGATTATCGATGGAATCGAGGTCTGCTCAGGCGCGCAGAGGATACACAAGTACGACGAGCTCGTGAAAGAGATGAAGAGAAGAAAAATGGTCCCTGAGAACTTTGAATTCTATTTGAATGCATTCAAGTACGGCATGCCGCCACATGCTGGCTGGAGCTTCGGCTTAGAGCGCCTGACAATGGTCATTTCAGGAACAAAAAACATAAGGGAGTGCATGCTATTTCCCAGAGACAGGAACAGGCTGACACCTTGATTCTAGACCATAGATAAAAAGATTGTTATTATATTCAAACTACTTTAATCCGAACTGCCCAAACATCTTGCCGAAGCCGCTGCGCTTTAATTTTCCTGGCGAGATTTTTTTCATCATTTTCTTTATCTTGTTGTAGTTAGCGATTAATTCTCGCACATCGCTCTCACTCGAGCCAGAGCCCTTGGCAATACGCCTGATTCGTGAGGAGTCAACTATCTCAGGAGTCGCTTTCTCCTGCTGCGTCATGCTTTGTATCATGAATTTCCACTTCTTCATCTTCTCTTCCTGGACGTCAATTCCGCCAGGTACCTTTCCAGCGAGCTTGCCCAGCCCCATCATGTCAAGCATCTGCGAGAACGGCCCCATCTTCTGCATGCTTTCTATCTGGGAATAGAAGTCTTCTATGTCGAAGTCGCCTTTGATTATCTTTTTCGCTTTCTTCTCATCGACCACGGATTTTGCTTTCTCGAGCAATGTTTCCAGATCAGGGAAGCCTATAAGCCTTGCAACGAACTTCTCAGGGTCGTATATATCCAGGTCTTCAGGCGTTTCGCCTTTAGTTATGAACACGACCTTGGCGCCTGTTTCATAGCAGGCTGTTAACGCACCGCCGCCTTTGGCAGTCGCGTCGAGCTTAGTAACAATAACGTCTGTTATGCCAAGGGCTTCATGAAAGGCTTTTGATTGCTCTTTTGCTGCCTGGCCTATGTCAGCAGGAAGAACGAGTATCTTTTCGTCAGGCACCAGGATGCTGTTCAATTTCTTTATCTCTTTTACCAAGTTGTTGTCAAGGGCGTTCCTGCCGGAAGAATCTACAATCAATACGTCTGCCTTTGCCTTGCTTAGGGAATCCTTGAGCACTTTAGAGCTGTCTTTCTCTTTGGCGCCGAAAAACGGCACATCTATCTTCTTAGCCAGCTGTTCAAGCTGTTCGTATGCAGCAGGACGCACTACGTCGCAACAGACTAGGGCAGGCTTCAGGCCTTTCTTCTGGTAGAATCTTGCGAGCTTTGCAGCAGTCGTGGTCTTGCCTGAGCCGAAAAGGCCTATTAACAGGATTTTCTTGGGCTTTATGTCTACAACTGCTTTGGTCTGACCCATTATCCCTGTAAGCTCTTCGTAGACTACCTTTATCACGTGCTCTTTTCTCGTGAGACCAGGCGGAATCTTTTCGAGCGCTCTTTTCTTGATGGTTTCACTGAGATGGAAAACAAGCTTAATATCGACATCCGCAGATATTAGCGAGCGTTGTATGTCTTTCACAAGCTCCTCGACCGCAGCTTTGTCTACGACACCTATTTTTGCCAGTTTTTCCAGGCTTTCACGCAGTTTTGAAGACAGACCTTTTAGCATAAATCAACCACTGAAATCACTATCTAATAAAACTTTTTTAAAGGTTGGAAAAGGAAAAGCCAGGGAAGGGAGTCGAACCCCTCTACCCCGCTACCAACCCGCGAGGGGAGAACCCCTCTCAGTTCTAGGGTACTCCTGATCTTCCCCTAAAACTGCCCTTCCTTTTCTTTGAACCCAAGGGCTTTTCTTTTTGGAAAAGAAAGGGGCTTCTGCAGGCGGGTACATCTGCGGGACGCTGAAGCGTCGTGCGCTGGCCGCTCTGTCACCCTGGCACCATTATAATCTACAGAGAGTATAGATACTATGGCTTTAAAACTATACTCTCTGGGACCAAAGTATTCTCATGTTGCGGGCTGCTTACACTAAGAATACTTATGATATTTAAGCAATCAGTTATAAATCTTATTGTTCAAGGTGTAATTATGCTTAGGCTATATAACACGCTGACGAAGAGAAAGGAAGAATTCATCCCTCTTGGCAAAGTCGTAAAAATGTACAACTGCGGCCCGACTGTGTACGATTACGCGCACATAGGGAACTTCCGCGCGTACATCTTCGCTGACCTGCTTAGGCGCTATCTTGAGTACAAAAAATTCAAGGTCAAGCAGGTAATGAACATAACAGACGTGGGCCACATGACCCTAGACGATGAGGGCGAGGACAAGGTAGAGAGCAGCGCGAAGAAACAGCACAAAACGCCCAAAGAGATAGCAAACTTCTATGAAAATGCTTTTTTCGAGGATATCGAGAAACTCAGGATACGCAAAGCGAACGAATATCCCAAGGCAACGGACAACGTCAAAGAAATGATAGACATGATACAGATATTGATAGACAAGGGCTACGCCTACGCCAAAAACGGTTCTGTGTATTATGACATTTCGAAATTCCCTGATTACGGCAAGCTCTCCGGCAATTCAATAGAAGAGCTTATGGCAGGCGCAAGCAAGAAGCCCAACCCGGAAAAGAACAACCCTCTTGATTTTGCCTTGTGGAAGAGGGACGAAAACCACCTCATGAAATGGGAAAGCCCGTGGGGCTTGGGCCGCCCTGGCTGGCATATCGAGTGCTCGGTGATGGCAATGAAGTATCTTGGCGAGAGCATTGACATACATACAGGTGGGGTGGATAACATATTTCCTCATCACGAGTCAGAGATTGCGCAGTCAGAGCCTGTTACGAACAAGCAATTCGTAAAGTATTGGCTGCATACTACGCACCTGCTGGTTAACGGAAAGAAGATGAGCAAATCCCTGGGCAACTTCTATACTCTTCGTGATTTGCTAGGAAAGGGTCATGATCCGATAGCGATACGCTACTTGTTGTTATCAGCCCACTACAAGACACAGCTTAATTTTACCTTCAAAGAGCTGAAGTCTGCGAAAACCACTGTGAACAACATAAATGACTTCCTCTTACGGGTACAGGAGGGCATGGCAAAGAACAGCAAGGAGGAAAACATGGAGATATCTCTTCTCGTGGATGAAACAAAGCAGAGATTCGAAGATTCCATGGACGACGACCTGAACGTGCCGCTCGCGCTTTCGCACGTGTTCGATCTAATAAAGATGACCAACAAGGAGATGGACGCAGGCCGCGCAGATAGCAAATCGCTGGAAAAAGTCTACGATTTCTTCTTGCGCATAAACGGGATATTTGATATAATAAAAGAGAAAGAAGAGCTGACAACTACAGAAAAGAAGCTAATAGCGGAGCGCGAACAGCTGAGAAAGGAAAAGAAGTTCAAGGAAGCTGATGAAATCCGGAAAAAGCTCGAGGAAGCAGGCCTTTTTCTCGAGGATACGCCGGACGGCGCGAGATGGAGGAGAAAGTAAATTTTAATAAATTAAAAGAGCCCATCGTTTAATGATTTCAAGTTACAGTATAGGAGAAATTCCTTGGGTGATATATGTTACTGACAGCCATTCTTGGTATGCAAATACGATAAACGACGGATCAGATAATATACAATCGTATGGGGTGGGGTTTCCTCTGGAATGTCTGCCTGTAGTCAGGGATAAACACACAATACATGCTGATTTAATACACAAAAACGTCTGTTTCAGGAAAGTAAGGATAAGAAGAACTGATGCACCTTTATAAACTTCTTTTCCATAATCTTATTCATGAGAGGCACGAAGCCTGACTACCAGATAAAGATTGCAAAGGAGCGCATAAGAATATTGTTCAGCGAGGCGGACAATGCCGCTAAAGACGATCCAGAGCTTGCCAAGCGATACATGAAGCTCGCGAAAAGGATAGGCATGCGTTATAACGTTAGGTTGGGGAAACTGAAGAGGAAATTCTGCAAGAGATGTTATTCTTACTTCACGGCGAAGAACTCGCAAAGAAGGCTGAAAAGAGGGATTCTCATCATAACATGCAAGGAATGCGGGCATGTGCAGAGATACCCTTACAAAGGAAAGAAAAAATAAAAGGTTTTTATAGATTTTCTCTCAAGATATGTTAGAATATAGAAGGTCTGGAAATAATATGGCCTAGTTATAGTATGGGATATGATTTACGACTGAAAGGAGCGAAGGGTATATGGTATCAGCAAAGGACACAGAAGCAGGGAAAATAGTTCACGCGCTGTCCGAAGAGCTGAAGAAAAGCATGAAAATGCCTGAATGGGCACTTTATGCAAAGACAGGAAATTCCAGGCAAAGGCCGCCTGAGCAGAAGGACTGGTGGTTCACAAGGGCAGCAAGCGTACTCAGGAGGATATATTTAGATGGCCCTGTCGGCATACACAGGCTACAGAGCTATTACGGCGGACGCAAGAGGCGCGGCCACAAGCAGGCTCATTTCAGGAAAGGCTCCGGAAAGATAATAAGGACCATCCTCCAGGATTTGGAATCAATGAAGCTGGTGGAAAAAGACAAGAAAGGGAGAAAAGTCGCCAAAGAAGGCCAAAGACTAATGGACAAGGTGGCCAAGAACATAAAGTAATCCGAAAAGAAGGCGGAAGCCTCTATTTTGGGTCAAGACTTTTTGGAAAAGGATTGACATGGAAGAGGAAGAAATCAAAAAGAAGATGCTCCAGGAAAGGATGCAGCAGCAGGAAGAGGAGCTTAAGTCAACATCGTCAAAGATACTGGACCCGAAGGCTCGCGAAAGGCTGTCCAACCTGAAAGTCGTAAAGCCCGAGCTTGCAAGGCAGCTGGAGACATACCTCTTCCAGCTCTACCAGATGGGACAGATAAAAGGCATAATAAATGAGGAGCAGCTCATAATGATACTGAAAAAGCTGGGAGAAAAGAAAGATTTCAGGATAATAAGGAAATAGCTTGAAGTATTACCACAAGCGAAGCGTGGTGAGGGGTATCCACAATATAACATGGGATACGCACTCGCCACAAGCGAAGCGTGGTGAGGGGTATATGGCATCAAAAAAACCATCAGGAAAGAAGATAAAGCTGATAGCAATCAGGAAGAAGAACGCCCCGAGATGGGCAGACATAAGGAAATTCTCGCTCAAGAGGGCAAGGACAAGAAGGATTCGTTCTTCCAGCAAGAACTGGAGACGGGGCAGATACAAGATATAAACGAGGGAAAGGCATGGCAGAAAAAAAGAAGGAAGCAGGACAAAAAGAAGAAACTAAAGAAAAAAAGCCAGCTGACGGTCCAGTTTTACCTGCGCCAAAGCAGCCTGATTCGACTTTACCTGAGAAGAAAGAACCCAAACCGACAGATTCGAGTTTACCAGAAAATGCGAAGGTATTTACCATTCCCCTCAGGAAAGCCTTCAGGAAGAAGGGCAACAAAAAGAAGAATTATGCTGTTTCTTTGATTGCAGATTTTCTCAGAAGGAACATGAACGTCCCAGAAGTAAGAATTGGGAAGCACCTGAACGAGAAGTTATGGAAGAACCTGCCCAGAAGGGTGAGGGTGAAGGCAGTTGTCGAGGACGGGACTGTCAAGGCCGAGCTTTTCGGTTTCGACTATTCGGAGTTCAAGGCCCTTCCGAAACAGGAGAAGGCAGGAGGCATGAGAGAAAAGCTTATGGGGCGTCTCGGACCGAAGGCAATGAAAAAGCAGGAAGAAGAGAAGATGGTGGAACAGAAAAAGCAGCCTGAGGCAGCCAAAAAAGAAGAGAAGCGCGAGGTGCCCAGAGAATAATTCTTTTTATATAATCTCTGCCAATATTCTATTCATGAAGCTCAGGGGGGAGATTGCGACAGGCGTTCTGCGCGGAAGTTCGCTCGTAGATTTATATTTTCCCAGGATAGTCGGTACCCTCGGCTTTGTTCCTTTCAGGGGAACGCTGAACGTCAAGCTGGAGAAGGACATAGACATAACACTCTACAGCACGAAAGGGATAGAGCATATACTTATGGACGGGTCAAGGAAGGTATACGCCTTTCTTGCGCCTATAATATTTACTGTAAAAGAGGAGAACTACAACTGCTGGGCGATGAAGGAACCCCAGGACACGAGGAGGGAAATGATAGAGGTGGTTGCGAAGGACAACTTGAGGGAGAAGTTTTCTTTAAAGGACGGGGACCAGGTGGAAATAACGTTCTTTGAGCAGCCCAGGAAGAGAAGAGGGATTCCGGGCCTTGGCATCATGTCAAAGCTGTATGGAATAGAGCCCCAGCTATTTAAGAAATAAAGAAGTTGATGCAATGCCGTTAATTTTAACTAACTTCTACGGAGACCCCAACATAGGGATATACGGGTTCGCAACTGATGAATACTGCCTTCTGGGATTCGGTGGCAAGATAGCGAAGAGAATGAGGGCACTGAAAGTTCCCGTGAAGGTGTGCAAGGCAATGAACACCTCCCTTGTGGGCATGTTCTGTGCAGGAAACTCCTCAGGCATATTAGTGCCTAAAGCAATCGGTGAGCACGAAACCAGTAGCATAGAAAAAGCAGGCGATGTTTTGATAATAGACAGCCTCTATACAGCACTCGGAAACCTCGTCCTCATGAACGACAAAGGTATAGTGATCTCGCCATTCCTAAGGAGGCACAGGAAAGATATGGCTGATTTTTTCGGCATTCCCTGCGAGATATCAACCATAGCAGGCATACGTGTTGTCGGCTCTGTTGCAATTGCGAACAGCAAGGGATGCCTGGTTCATCCGCGTATAAGGGAGAAAGAGAAGAGAATCGTGGAAAAGACGCTTGGCGTGCCAGCAAACGTGTGCACTGTGAACTTCGGCTCACCCTTCCTGAGGTCAGGCATAATAGCGAACAGTTCTGGTCTTGCTGTTTCAGACCAGTCCTCTGGGATAGAAACAGGAAAAATAAACGAGGGCCTCGGCTTTGTCTAATCCATGTGTAGATAATGCTAAATAACGTATAACATCTACGAAACGTTGGAAACAGCTCAGTCATCCAGCAGTTGAGGCTTTTCCACAGAATCCTTCTTTATGAATACTGTATCCTTGCACCTGGGACACTGTACTTCCAGGAATTTGCTGGTTTCCATCTGTATTTTCATGTCTCTTCCGCAACATTTTGGTAAATTGTACATCTAAAACACCCCTCATCAATACTATTTCTATGTCAGAGCCTCTTTATATAAAATATTCCTTATCTTTATGTACATTTTACCTGATTGACGGATTAAACTATAAAAAATGGAAAAAAATACCAAATTCATGGCATTTTTCTCTCCTAGACTTATTGAAAAAAATAAGAGATAACCTTTAAATAATTTTTGGAAAAAAATTCCACATGCTTTCTGAAAAGGATATCAAGATTCTGGACCTGATGAAAAGAAACTGCAAGATGTCTACCAGGGAGATAAGCAACAAGACAGGGATTCCCATAACCACAATTCATAACAGAATAAAGAAACTTGAGGGCGACAAGGTAATCAAAGGTTATCGCGCTGTTATAGACAACAAGAAGATAGGCAGAGGCGTCCAGGCATTCGTCGAGATAGGGCTTGAGTACGGTCCTGGTTTTTCCCAGGAAGAGTTTGCAAAAAACCTTTTCAAGATGCCCGAGGTTGACGAATGCTACATAATGACCGGCGCAACTGACATCATAATAAAAGTCTCCACCAGCGACGTTGACCAGCTGAATGACATAATAATCCACAGACTAAGGGGCACGAAAGGCATTAAAAAAACTACAACAGCTATTATCCTGCAGGATATTGGGGAGTCCATAAGGATGCTGCCCAAAAAGTAATTTAAAAACTTTTACATCATTCTAAAAG
>CAYVZO010000023.1:0-10694 GCA_964456345.1 uncultured archaeon
CCTTGTACTGTCAACTTCTACTATAACAGGGCCGCCAAAAGGATGTTGGGCTACTTTTCTAATTCTTTTGCCTATCCTTATGTTAAGCAAAGCCAGCCTTCTCTGGAATTCGATTCCGCCTGATAATTTTTTGATTACTGCT
Organism: uncultured archaeon; assembly: GCA_964456345.1. Classification (GTDB taxonomy): domain Archaea; phylum Aenigmatarchaeota; class Aenigmatarchaeia; order GW2011-AR5; family GW2011-AR5; genus CAYVZO01. The sequence goes on from CAYVZO010000023.1 coordinate 143, forward strand.
CTTTTACCTACCTGCAAAAAAGTCAGTGAAGTTTCCATGTCAACTGCTCCTAAGAAATTCGCCTATCTTGCTCATCGTTTTCTTGCTGAGTATATGCTCGGCAAGACATGCGTCCTGAACCGCTATCTTTTTATCGACGCCTATGGACAAGAAAAAGTTTTTTAACAACTCATGTTTTTTATATATATCCTTTGCTACAGGGTGGCCTTTTTTCGTAAGTCTGATTATGCCATATCTCTTGTATTTTGCGAGACCCCTCTTTGCGAGCCTTCTTACCATTTCTGTTACGCTGGGCAAACTGACGTTAAGGTGGGTTGCTATGTCTTTGACCCTTGCTGTTCCCTGCTTTTTTTCCAGTAAGTATATAATCTCCAGATAATCCTCCAGACTTTTTGAAAGCTTCCTGCTCATGCGTAATAGTTAGGTTAGCCTAACTATTTAAAGCTTCTTAACTTAATGCAGGCATAAATTATGGAAAGCCCGGATGCTATGTCGTGTTTTCTTCGAAAATAGTCTAGACCGTCTCCTCTATTGCTTTCGCAATAGCCAAGTGCCATATTTAATATCGTGTAAGCGTTAGCTACGTTTTCCCAGGGCTTTTCAGAAAAAGGCCTAATGGGCTCGGTCGGAATCGAACCAACGACCTCAACCAATCAGAACCACCACCGAGTTCCGATACCTCCTGGCACCGGCTTTCTTCTCTGTGGCAATACGTCAAGGTTGCGTCATACCACTAGACCACGAGCCCTTTGTGTTTGGCCTATTTAGAAATTACTTGCACCAAATCTTTTTATATAATAATTACCTTCATCCCTTTCTTTGCATTCACCAGGCCTGATTTGAGCTCAAGGCAGTATTTCGCCTTCTTGTTCACGTAGACGGTCCACGAAGATGTCTTTAGGCTCATTGGAAAAGCATGCTGGATATCTATTATCTTGCAGTCTTTATCCAGGAAAAGCAGGTCCAGCTCGTGCTTGACAAACGGCATCCATACGGAGTTCCCGTATATCAGTGCCCCGTCTATATTTTTCATTTTATTGAACATGAGGCCGCGCATGGAAGAAAGCCCTTTGCAGTCCTTTATCCTCAGTTTCTTTTTTCCGATTTTGATTATCATATTCATAATTATTACCATAGGATTAATTAAAGCAAACCAGGCAGGACTTGTCTTAATTATTTAAATATCGTTATCAATCTTTAACCATGCAAATTGCTGATTTACATATCCATTCCCATTATTCCCGCGCGACTTCGAACAGGATGAACATAGAGGAGCTCTCCAAAGGGGCAAAAACGAAAGGCATAGACATCCTGGGAACAGGCGACTTCACCCACCCAAAATGGCTCGAGGAGATGAAGAATAAGCTTGCTGGCGACAACGGTATATACGAGTACGATGACACAAAATTCGTCCTTTCCGGCGAAATATCATTAATCTACAAGCAGGGCGGCAAGCAACGCCGCGTACACCACGTTCTTCTCGCTGAAAGCTTCGCTGTCGTTGACCAGATAAACGAGTTCCTTGACAAAAAAGGCAGGCGAGATTACGACGGCCGCCCTATATTCGGTTTCTCGTCCGTCGAGCTCGCAGAGGCGATGATAGGCATCTCAAAGAACATAATGATAATACCTGCCCATGCATGGACACCCTGGTACGGGATTCTCGGTTCCATATCAGGATTCGACTCCATAGAGGAATGCTTTGGTGATAAATCAAAATATATATACGCGATAGAGACAGGGCTTTCGAGTGACCCGCCAATGAACTGGAGGCTGAGCAGTTTAGATAAGTATACGCTGGTAAGCAATTCTGATTCGCACTCGCCTTATCCGTGGAGGCTCGGGAGAGAGGTTAACGTCTTCGATCTGAAAGAGGTCAGCTATAAAGCGATATTCGAAGCGATAAAGACCCGCCGTAATTTCCTGTTCACCATAGAGGTTGACCCGTCTTACGGGAAATATCACTACGACGGCCACCGCTTATGCAATTATTCATGCGCACCCAAAGAAGCGAGAAAACAGAAAAACATATGCCCTCGCTGCAAGCACGGGCTCACCATAGGTGTTCTTCACAGGGTTGAAGAGCTTGCAGACAGGGAAGAAGGCTATCGCCCAAAGAATGCAGTAGACTTCAAATCATTGATTCCACTGAGCGATATAATATCAGCTGTTATCGGAACTGATGTCTTCACCAAGCGCGTCTGGGAAGTTTACAACCAGCTGATTGCCAGGTTCGGCAACGAGTTCAATGTTCTGCTGAACGCAGGCAGAGACGAATTGAGAGAAGTTGTGAAAGAGCAGGTTGCTGATTATATAATAAAGAACCGCGAAGGCAATATAAAGGTCGTGCCTGGTTATGACGGGGTTTACGGCAAGCCTGTGTTCAGGGAAGAAAAGAGCGATCTGAGAAAATTCCTGTGATTATTACGGGCTGACGGTTATTGTCTTGCTGTTGCCAAGGCCCTCGTTTCCTGCATGGTCAAAGCACTTCATTCGCAGGATGTGCTCTCCTTCTGTCAGCGTAACCCCGCCTATCTGCACAGTGCAGCTAGCTTTGTCCTCGCAGTCGTCTATTTCCACTGTCCCGTCGTATACGTCACCGTCAACATAAAGCTCGCACTTCTTCAGCCTGCTGTGGCTTAGGCTCTCGCTTACAGTCGCAGTGTACGTGGATGCAACGCCTGCAGTAGCAGTCGTTTCCTTGATAGCCCCAACGCTGGGTGCTGTGTAGTCGATATGGAACTTGAATAACTTCGTTACCGAGCGTTCATCTCCACCATCAATGTCCTTTGCATTCAAGGTTATTATATAGCTGTTCTTTCCCTGTGGAATCTCGCTGCTCACTTCCGCAGTGCCTTCAAAGATGTATTCCGTTTCGTCCTCGCACTCGCTGATTGTCTTGAGTGTTGTGGTGTCAGGTGATGTGGAATACCTGCACTCATAAAGGCCTACATCGTCAGTGAACCTGACCTCAAATTCGAAATCGTTGTTCTGCCAGAGGCTCTCCTCATCAAGGTCATCATAAGCAGTACCGTCTATTGCCAGCTCTATTGTTGGCTTGTCTTCGTCTTCTTCCTCGCCTTCGCCTCTGCTCGGGGCAACAGGCTCTGCCAAGTTCGTTCCTATGACTTTTATGCTTACGGTATCCTCTATGTAGTACCTGTACCTCATGTCTATGGTAAATATTATGTCGCCTGTCGAAACTATGCCCCAGTCGTTTCTTGGTATCGATATGGAACAGCCTATAGGCATCCTGCCGTCAGAGCGCAGCCTTGCAAAGTCGACTCCTGACAACGAAGCCTCGTTGCCGCCTGTCTCGCCAAGGCAGTTCTTGAACTCCGCGTTTCCATGCAGGGTAATCTTGCTTTCGCCTGAGAAGAATCCGCCTATCTGGCCGTCTGATATGGGCCATCCGTCGCCGACGTTGCGGAATTCTATTATGAAGGTGGCGTCCTCGTTGCCTTTCAGGTTCTCGTCAACAACTATCGGAGTCGTTCCTTTCGTCAGCGCTATCTGTATAGGCGCGTTCGTGTTGTCGACCCTTGCGGCTGATTCAACATCGCCCTTGTTTATCCTGTAATAGCTCTTGCTGTACGCAGGGATTGATATCGTACCTGTTGTATGGTAATCGTAAGTCACGCGGGCAGTGACAGGGAAGTAGCTGCTCACACCCTCGGGAAGTATGGGCGGATAGTACTGGCCTGCCCATATCTCGAAGTCGCCTGGTCTGTTGAGAACGATGTCAGGCGGGCTCATCGAGCCTGGTGAATATTCAGGATTGGATGAAACAACAGAACTTTCGCTGGAAGACGACCTCCACACGTTTTTTATCCCGTACAATGTCAGTTCCACGTTGTCTGCGGTTGTCCCGCCTACGTTCTCTATGTCAACATTGAAGAAAACAGGGTCGTTGAACTCCGCAGTAAGCGGGTCAGCAGAGAATTCCGTTATTTTCAGGCCGTTGTTGGCCTCTATCTTCACCTCTCTGCCTCCAAGACATCCGGATATGAAAACCAAAAACAGTATTAGAACTAAAAACCTTTTCACTCTACCACCGTTCTAATATATACTACAGTCTCATCATTTAAATATTTGAGATTCCCAAGAAGGAGGTCAGCGCGGCTTGCCATGCACTTTGATGTTCACGTCCTCGTCAACGTAGTATTTGTAGTTCATGTCCACATTGAAGAGGATGCTCCCTGATGCTGTTGAGCTCCATTTCTCCCTGTCTATGCTTATAGAACAGCCAACAGGCACGTTTCCGTCTGACCTCAGTTTGACCAAATCTATGTTGGTCTCGTTTATGCTCACCTCGTTGCCGCTGGTAGCGCCGAGGCAGTCAGCAAAGTTGACACCTAGGCCTGAAACAGTTATTTTACCATACATCCTTCCAATAACATCTTCTGTTACAGGATAACCGTTGCCCACGTTTTGGAACTGTATTATGTATATCGCTTCCTGTGTACCGTTCTTCGTATCGTCCACGAGAACAGGGGACGTGCCTTTTTTGAGGGATATCTGTATAGGAGCGTAGGTATTGTCAACGTTGGTCACGGTCTCGACTTCCTCGTCCTGTTTCAGCTTCGCGTTATAAAGCGTCTTGCTGTATGCAGGTATGGTTATCGTGCCTGTTGTATGGTACTTGAAAGTCGTTCTTCCTGTTACTGTAAAGGTCGTTGTGACGCCCTCGGGTATCTGCGGCGGAAGAAGGGTGTAGGTCCATGTTTTTGATTCTCCAGGCACGTTATCAAGCTCGTTGGGAGCATTCATGTCGCCGAAATTCTTCTCAGGCACCGAGTGGATGATGTTGCCGTTGGTATGCCTGAATATCTCCTCCACTCCATAGAGGCGTGCTTCGACTTCTGTTGCCTTTGTGCCGCCCACATTCTCTATATCCATTGTAATGAATATGAGGTCATCATAGCTGACTTCGTAAGGGTCAGCTGAGAAGTTAGTTATGGTTATTCCGTTATCCTTGTCTATGGTCACGCTTCCGGGCTGGTTGATGCAGCCAGCTGCAAGGATCATTACTGGTATTACCCACAGAATCCTCATTGGTTCACCTTTCGATTCCTACGTATAGTGTTTTCCTTACCTCGTAGTTATAATTTATATTAATATCTATTAGATGGCTGCTTAAATAATTAGTGTCGCCATCAAGGTTGAGTTCGCATGTTATCCTGGGAAACTGGTTGTTTATGGGCGAGAGCTCGCCTATCTCATCGCATCTTACCTTGTCCCCGCTTATCGTAACGTCGCCCTTCTCCAGTTTGTCGAGGTATCCTCCGCCTATGTTCCTTATAGTGAAGTATACGTACTCTTTGATTCCGCGGTCGATTATCGGCATGTTTTTGCTGAAGTCTGCCTGAAGTTCTATGTTCTTGTCCCTGTAGACATATGTGGAAGGGCCTTGCTCCAGCTCTCCTGTATTCATCATCAGTTCATAATTCTCAGGAGATATGAGCCTGAGGAGCTGCTTTATGGAGAGCTTTGCATCGTAATTAACCCTTGTCTGGACTTTTGTATTGACAAGCTGCTGCGGAACTGAATCAGGTGCCTTTAGCTTGCATTGCGTAGTGTACAGCCCGTCAGGGTCAAGCTCGTCCAGGTGCATGCTCTCTTGGTCGCATTCTATCTCGGAAAAGGCTCCTTTGTCGAATACGTCTATATTGATGTTGCCCATGGGTTTCGTATCCTTGTTCTCCACGTCTATGTAAAGTATGGTTTCGCCGCCTGCAAAGACCTTTTCAGGCGAAGCCTCGACGCTGACTATGTCGCTTTCCGCTACCTCCTGCTCTACGCAACCAGCAAGTGCTATCATAAGAGCCAATATAATAATACGAAAGTTCATAATCATGCCTTCCATGGCGAGATCGTAACTTTTACAGAATCCCTGAGCTCGTAGGTATAATCAGCCCTACTCTTTATGAAGTATGACTTGTAAGGAGCAACCTCGTCCGGGCTGGGCGTTTCAGCTATTCTGAATTGCAGGGGATTTGACTTCTTCTTGTATAAATCTATGGCTTTATCGGTGTTAGTGCAAACGTACATTCCGTTTTCTTCAGGGCAATCGTTGAAATATTCATTATCTGTATTCTCCCAGCTTTTAACAAAGTCTTTTGGGAATTTCACTTCCAGGTCACCTGAGCCTATCTGCGAGCTGATAAGGCTTCCTTTTGTGCCCTTGTCTTCTAGAGTGACTATTACTGTTATCGGCAGACCGGCAAGTGCGTATTCATAGCCCTTGAGCTCTGCATCTATCTTTATAGGACCAGAGCTGAAGAACTTTCCTGTGTCAAACGTGACGGTCTGTCCAGCGCGCCTCAGGTTCTCTATCTCGCCTGGGTCAACCACCTTGAATTCGTACGACATGGTGCTGTAGAACTCGTAGCTGACCCTGAAATTGAGCTCTGTTTTTACCTGTACATTGCCGATGCTCTCTTTTTCAGGGGTCCTCAAATCAAAGCTTATTGTCTTCACCCCGCCAGGCGGTATGTCACCGACTGAACAAGCTCCTTCGTAGTTGCTAGGCTCTCCTTGCGGTGATTCGCCTGTTACAAATCCTGTCAGCGGGTCTATGGGTATGCCTTCGTCTTCTTCTCCTAATCCTGGCAGCTGGTCCATGGCTACACCTTCTTCTTGAGCCGGACCTGTGCACTCGTTCGGCAGACATCCAACTGACCCGCACGCAGGGTAATTGCCGTTTTCGTCTTTTGTTCCTCTCCTGAAATTGGCAGCATTGAAAAGCTCCACTTCGACGTTACGTGCGTATTTTTCGTAGTCCACGTTCTCAATCACGAACGAGAGCGTTACAGGCTGGTCAGGAAGGACCGATGTGCCTGAAGGCCCTGCCTCAAGCAGCACATCCCTTATGACCAGGACGTCGGGGGAGCCTTCTTCCTCTGCAACCTCGTTCACGCTAAATACGTCAGAGCCCGGGGTCAATAATATATCCGTGCACCCGCTTATGAAAGTAAGAGTGACTATAACTGCCAAAAATCCATACCTCATAGACTTATTAACTCTTCTGGAATATAAAAACTTATGTTAGGTGACTTCATAAAAACGTATTTCATAAATCCTATTGTACACGGAACCGGCTACAACGTATACAATACAGCACTCTACGCAACAGTCCTTATAATAGCAGTTTTTCTTACGTACAAACTTCTCAGAAAAATGAGAATAAAGATTGATAGGAATTTCCTCCTCGGCGTGTCGCCTTTCGTAGCGTTGGGCGGGGTGTTAAGAGCTTTGCAGGACGCTTTCTCCATAAGCTATCTTTTCGTCACGCCGCTCATATATTTCGTGATATTTGCAGCAGCGCTGTTTCTGCTCATAATCTCAAAGTCAGCAGAAAAGGTGTTCAAAAAAGAATACTACAAGATATGGCTCTTCTCAGGCGCGTTGCTCTGCATCTTGGGCGTGTCTTATATGCCTTTTGCCAATTTCCAGGCTTTTGAGTTCACATCCTTCATATTCATCGGCTGGGCTGCACTTTTACTGGCGATAAAGAGGCTGTCTAAGAAGGTGAAGCCCCTGGACAGTTTCATGTCTCTCGAGAACATTTCGCTTATTCTGGTTCACATGTTCGATGCCACGACCACTTTCGTGGCTTTGCAGTTCTTCTCGTACTGGGAGCAGCACGTTGTGACGTCTTTTGCTATAAACGTATTCGGCCCTGCAGCAATATTCTTCATCAAGCTGCCTGTCGTCATCTTGGCATTGTATCTTATAGACAGGGAATTGTATAAGAAAAAAGACATCGAGAAAAGAAATATAATAAAGCTTGCCATCCTTGTCCTGGGCCTGGCTCCTGGGCTGAGAAATTTACTGCGATTGATTATGGGAGTGTAATCACGGGGTTTCTACAATAATGCCGTCTTCCGGAATCGGCTCACAAGCTCTAACGTATTCAGGCAAACCAGTTGTAGGTTTTCTCAAAGCAAAATGTATATGACAACCGCTGTATCCATCTTCTTCACAGGTACCGACTGTACCGATGACGTCTCCTTTTTTGACATCAATACTTGCGAATCCACCTTCAGGAGATTTCTCATAATCTATACATCCATATAATATCTGATAGTTTTCTTCTGACCATTCGCCGCAATTTTCAAGACTACTTAACAAGAGCCCGCCTTCCAAAGCTTCTTGCCCACTAATCTTACTGAGAGGACCGCTCAGCCGACCGTCGCATGCAGCGTAAACCTCGTTGCCGCAATCTGCTATGATGTCAACTGCCTTATGGTCGTCATCAAAATTCGTTATGCATTCTCCAGCTTCGACAGGTTCGGCCAGACTGCTTATTATCTTACCAGTTGCTGCTCCACCTTCGTATTCTTTCTCGCCAGCTCCTCCTGACACTCCTACTGGTGTTACATGCACAGTTGCCTCCTTTTCCGTTCTGAAGACATAGTGAGGCAGCTCTGCTTTCATGTAATCTGTCCTGTAAGGCACGCTCTTGGGAAGGGTTTTAGTATTGAAATAGCAGAAGAACGAGAATATCGAGCCGAAGTCGTATGATTTAACAACCAGTTCATCGACTTTTTTAGGGTCCACTGCACAGTTTAGTTTTTGCACATCTTTCTCATCCAAGTTGCATATAACCCGGCCTTTGCAATATCTCCCTGTATCATCGTCTGTTGTTGTCCAGGTTCCAATCGTAGAGGGCAGTGTCAGGTATATGTTATCGCCTTTCCTCAGTATTATGTCGCCGTCCTCCTTTGAATTGGAAACTGATACAAGAACGGACTTTGTCTTAATTTCATCGCCACTTGCATCAAGCGGCTGAGGGTTCACATTCAACGACAGGCTTGCAAGGCTGCCTATCTCGGTGCTCACAACATTTACCGGCTCGTATTCCTGCTCGTCCTGAAGCCTGTCTTTTTCACTCTTCGAGATTATCTTTACAGGCATGGTGGAGTTTGCTGAGTATGAATACTCAAGATAAACTTTGGGTTTTATCGAGAACGCAGCCATGTTTTCCGGTACCTCTTTTGTAACAAAGCCCTCGAGAGTAACGAACCCTGCCTCGCCAGGCCGCAGGCTGTACTTACTTTCTTCTTTCGTTCTCTTGCCAATGGGCTCACCGTACTCTGCCGGGTCCACTGTTATTGACGATTCTTTGCAGCCCTCGCACTCGGCAGTAACGAATATGTTCATTGCTGTCATCTTGCCCATGTTCTTTATAGTAGCTACTATCTTGAACTCGTCGCCTGAAAAGACAGTCCTAGGTATGGCATCGAACCCTGTGAATTCCAGTCCCTTGACCTCCTGAAGCGGCGTTTCAGGCCTGACATTTACCATCTGCTGCCTCAGGTACCATTCCTGCGGGTCTGTTGCAAGAATCCAGACGCTTTCCAAAGCATCGCCGACTGCATGGAACGCTATGTTAAGCGGAGCTTTCATCTGGTCTATGACATCGTTGTATAAGTAGTTGTATGGACCTAGAGCTGCGTAGCCGAATATAAGAATTAAAACAGACATCTGGAAAACTACCAGGAAGCCGCCGTGGTTGTAGAACTGGAATATGCCTATGAACAGGGCAAGAAATCCCCATATCAGCCAGAACACCAGCCAGGAATCGAGACCGCCGAACGAACCGAATTCTGCAAGGTCCTGCGGAGTCCAGATGGATATCAGGAATATTATTGCACTGAACCCTATCATTGCACCTGCTATTATATGCGTTAGCCAGTCCCAAGGATACCGAGAAGCTTCTACATTAAGCATGAATGTTATAAGACCAAGCAAAACAGGCATAACGTAATAAAACGGGTTCGGAGATATAGGGCTCACGTACGCTGATATGATAATCCACTGGAAGAACATCAGGAACAGTCCCCATATCCAAGGGCCGAACAATATCGATTTTATGTTTCCCAGGAACAGGCTCCATGCATCGCCCCACGTCATGGTTCCCATCGAAAGACCGCGGGCCACCCTGGTTACGTTGCCCCACCATTTCAGGGCCTGGTTCCTGTACTGGCGACCGTACATGGTAGCGAGCCTCTGGGCCTCGCCAACAAGATAATTGCTGTAATTCGGTATTCCCAGGTTTGCAGCCAGCTGCTCTGCTCTTGGCGCAAGCTCTTTTAACATTATGTCTACTGAGACTTTGGGGTCTCCCTCGCTCTTTTCCAGTTCCATGAGCTCTTTCCTGGCTTCCAGGTATTCGTTGTAATATATTTCCATCTGCTTGATTATGAACTGGACCTTGTTCTCGTTCGGGCCTCCTGCAGCATGCTCGCCCATGATACCGGCAACAGCTCCGAAAGCCTGCGCACCAGGGTGGGGAACCTTTGTAGCCATCTCTGCCAGGTTGAAGTCCATTTTACTGGCAGGGTCTTTTATTATGTCGTTTCCCCTTTCCTCGACAGCCTTGAACTTCTTTTCTGCGTCGTCGAGTTTTTCCTTTGCCTCGTTAATCTTATCCTGGAGGTTCTTTAATCTCTGCTTGTATATGGAATCTGCCTCTTCGTGGAGTATCCCTCTTCCCTTGTTTATCGCGCTCCTGAGCTCGGGCGGGAGCGCTTCCATGCCTGACAGG
>CAYVZO010000024.1:0-10655 GCA_964456345.1 uncultured archaeon
TATCAATATACTCGTTCTCGACGAGGCAGACCGCATGCTTGACATGGGGTTCATAGATGACATAAAGAAGATAATCTCACAGACGCCGAGCAGCAGGCAAACAATGCTCTTTTCGGCAACAATGCCCGGCGAGGTCGTGGATATCGCAAGGAGGTTTATGAAAAACCCCGAAAACATAAAAGGCGAACGCTATGTGAGCAAGCACCTGCTCAAGCATTACTATTACGACGTAAAGCAGGAAGAGAAGATTTCGCTCTTAGAGTACCTGATAAAGAAACACAAGCCTAGCCTTGCTTTGATATTCTGCTCAACGCGGCACATTACGGATTTCGTAGCCAGCGAGCTTGTTCGCTGCGGAATACAGGCAAAAGCAATACACGGTGGCATGCAGCAGGGTGCGCGGATGAACGTACTGGAGGGCTTCCATAAGGGGAAGCCCCGGATTCTTGTCGCGACAGACGTTGCTGCGCGCGGGCTTGACATAAAGAACGTCTCGCACGTAATCAATTACGACGCACCAAAGACTGTGGAGGATTACACGCACCGAATCGGACGCACTGCGCGCTTCGGCAAGAAAGGCGAGACGATTTCTTTGCTCAGTCGCGAAGATCATGGCGCTTTCAGGAATATCGTGAAATACGTTGACGTTGATAAATGCGAAAGGCCTAGCGACTTCCGTGCACGAAAAATCTTCTTCAGGCGCTCCTTTGGTTCTAGGATGCATGGACATGGCAGGCGGCCTGACTACAGGCCTGGCAAGAGGTCTGGAAGAAGATTCCAATCCAAAAGAAGGTTTCACAGGCGATAGTCTTGCCACAATTCCTTCAGTATGTGCCTTTCCCAGTCAGTCGTGCTTCTGGAGTCCTCTTCTTGCGACTTGATAAGGTAGTCCCTGAAATTCATTCCTAGTGTCCTAAAAATAACAGAGATTATCCTGTTGTACAATTTATTGTGAGCAGGCTCTTCAGGACCAACCCATTCTATAATCCCTTCCAATTCCGCATTGCTTAGAAACCGCTGGAAATTTTTTTAAGCTTCATACCTCGCTTTTCCTGAACAGGTAGGTGCCTGAAAATACGGTTATGGTGCAGAAGCTGAGCAACACCAGGATGTCTATTGCAACAGGCAGTATGGAGACCCCTACCAGGGCGCCGCGCAGGCCGTCCACGCCGTAGAACATCGGGTTTACGTAGGCTATTGCCTGCATCCAAAGCGGCGTTTGGTTTAGCGGAAATAATGCCCCAGATAGCAGGAACATGGGCATTATCAGGAAGTTCATTATAAGCTGGAACCCGCTCGTGTCAGTCATTTTTGATGCAACTGCCACGCCGAGCGAGACAAAACTTGACGATATGAGAAGCATGAACAGCAAAGCGACTAAGATACCTATAAATCCGTTGATACTTATGCCTATTATAATTGCCAAGAGCAGGATTATTATTCCGTTTATCATTGCAGTTGTTGCCCCGCCGAGCGTCTTGCCCAGCATGATTGACAGCCGCGAAATAGGCGCAACAAGGATCTCTTTCATGAATCCGAACTGCTTGTCTACGAGGACTGAAATCCCGGAAAACATGGACGAGAACAGAAGCGTCATTCCTATAATGCCGGGCAGCAGGAACTCTATGTAGCTTGTGCCGCCCATGTCTATCAGCTTGTTGAATCCGGTCCCCATTATCGCGAACCAGAAAAAGGGCATTGCAAGGCCTCCGATAACACGGGATTTCGAGCGCCAGAATCTTATCATTTCCCTCAGCCATATTGTGTAAATATCATTTATCACTTACAATCACCTAATGCCTTTGATGCATCTTCATACGCGTCCTGTTCCTTTCGATTGAGCTTGCACTTTCCTCTCTTATGGACATGCCTGTGTATTTGAGAAAGACATCTTCCAACGTCCTTGCTCTCTTTTTTTTCTTCAGCCTCTTCGGCGTGTCCAAAGCTATAATCTTTCCATGGTCGATTATGGCAACGCGGTCGCAGAGATAGTCAGCTTCCTCCATGTAATGCGTTGTCAGAATTATGGTCACGCCTTCTTTCTTCAGCTTCTTTATGAAGTTCCAGATATTGCGCCGCGTTTGCGGGTCTAATCCAAGCGTGGGCTCGTCCAAAAAGAGAACTCGCGGCTTGTGCATAAGGCCGCGGGCTATCTCCAATCTCCTTTTCATGCCACCTGAGTACGTTTTGACTTGCATCCTTGCCTTTGATGTCAGGCCCATGAGTCTGAGCACTTCCTTTGTTCTCTTTTTCCTTTCACCACTCTTCATATGGTAGAGCCTGGCATGCATATCCAGGTTCTCTGTCCCGTATAATTCGTCATCAAGGCTCGGGTCCTGGAAAACTATTCCTATGCATTTCCTTACATCGTCCTGGCTCTTCACCACGTCGTATCCGCAAAGCTGAGCCGAACCGGAGCTTGGTCTGCGCATGGTCGCGAGCATTGAAATGAAGGTTGTCTTGCCTGCACCATTAGGGCCAAGGAGCCCGAAGAGCTCGCCCTCCTCTATTTCCAGGCTTACGCTGTCAACTGCTTTCAGGCTGTTGAACCTTTTCGTGAGGTTCTTGGTTATTATAGAATTCATGCTATCACATTATCTACGTCAAATAAATTATTTATAGCCAGAAGGAAAAAAAGGATAATATGAGCAAATGGCTTGTAATCGGCATGGTCGTGGCTGCTGTGTTTTTTCCTGTGTCCGTCGTGATATCAAAGTCCTGTACAGCCAGCATAGCGAATATTTAAATATTTGTTCATTCAAATTCATAACGTGAGAGTTGGGTAACTGATTCTTACTAAAGTAAAAAGGAGTAATTGAAATGGCTTTTCAAGGTGGCTTTGGCCAAAGAGAGATGCACAAAGCAGTTTGTGCCGAATGCGGAAAAGAATGCGAAGTTCCATTCAAACCGCAAGAAGGAAGACCTGTCTATTGCCGCGATTGTTTCATGAAGAGAAGGGGCAGGTAAGCAGGATATATAGGTTTCTTCTTATCCGGGTTTATTTTTTCTTTCCAATTAATTTTTTATTCCACGAGACTGCATATTATATACATGAATCGTTTATGGGAAATAGATTTCATTCGCGGATTTGCAATCGTCATGATGATAGTTTTCCACTTCATCGTTGACATAAATTTTTTCGGAGCCGGGAGGGTGGACGTCTACAGCAGCTTCTGGCTTTTGTTTGCGAGAATAACTGCAGGCATGTTCATATTCCTCGTCGGCGTCTCGATGACCCTGAGCTATTCAAGAGCAGCCAAAAACAGCAAAAATCTGTTCCTGAAGTACTTCCGCAGGGGAGTGTACATCCTCGCTCTCGGGCTGGTCTTGACGCTTGCCAGCTGGATATTCATTCCTAGCTGCTACATCATATTCGGCGTGCTGCATTTTATTGGAGTATCCATCATACTCTCGTTTTTCTTCATCCGCTTCCGCTACCTGAACCTGATTCTCGGCGTCGTCATCATAATCGCGGGAAGCTATTTCTTGGCAGTTTCTTCCCAGTACCTGTTATGGCTTGCTCCCTACTGCTTCTGTTCCCTGGATTATTTTCCTCTCTTTCCGTGGTTCGGCCTAGTGCTATTAGGCATATTCTTCGGCAAACTTGTCTATCCCAACGGCAAGGGAAGAATAAGGCACGTCAACCATCCTTTTGTAGGCTTCTTTACAATGCTGGGCAGGCGCTCCCTTGTCATTTACCTGCTCCACCAGCCTATACTGATAGCAATCCTGTACGCTTTCATGCTATAAAGTTTCTTACTTCATCTGAAAGGGACCGGCTTAAAGTGGAATTTATAACCAGGTCGAGCTCATAATACCTCTCCCCAGCCGATCAGATGCCACCTACCTTCGACCTGTTTGGAGAAAGCAAGCCTGTCGCCCTTTTCCACACACAACGGAATCTTTAGCCTTGCCCTGAATCTTTTCTTGGCCTCTGTCACTGTACCCACGGTCTTTGCTATCGCAGAGGTTATCATCAATACGTCGCCATTCCTTATCCTGTCGACTTTTTGGTGCCCCTCTGTCCCTATCACGTAATCGAAAAGGTTAAGCGAGAATTCGACTTCATCTAGGACAGGCGGCAGCCTGCCTGGAATTCCTGCTATATTTCCGATGAGACTTGAGCCTATGGTTAGTGCAGGGTCAAGCCCGGTCTGTACTGCAAAAAGCCCGCCAGGCTTTATCTCGCCTATCTCACGGCATGACTGGATTATTTTCCTTATTTTTGTCTTTACAGGCGTCCACTTCTCGTTTATTTTCACGCCAGGCCTTATCTCTATTTCATCGTTTTTGTGGAGTATCCCCTGTGTGAGGGAGCCTCCTATGACCCCGCCCTGGAGCTTTTCCGCGCTTGTTCCGGGCCTGTTGACATCGAATGACCATGCAATATAGAACTTCGGGTCCTTTGAAAGGTCTTTCTCAGGCGTCTTTATGACTTTCTCTATCGTTTCGATTAGCTCTGACACGTTGGCATTGTGGACTGCTGATATGGGTATTATAGGGCTGTTCTCAGCTATGGTTCCCTTCACAAAGGCCTTTATCTCTTCGTAGTTCTTTATAGCATCCTCCCTGCTGACTATGTCTATCTTGTTCTGGACAATGATGATGTTCTTTATTCCTGCGATGTCCAGGGCCTTGAGGTGCTCAGCTGTCTGCGGCTGCGGGCATCTCTCGTTTGCAGCTATCAGGAGCAGGGCGCCGTCCATTAGGGCGGTCCCTGACAGCAGGGTTGCCATTAGTGTTTCATGGCCAGGCGCGTCTATGAAGGAAACAGCCCTTTTCGGAGAACAGATTTCGAAGCATGAAGGGCATCTCTCTGTTGCACAGTATTTCTTGCACTTGTCGCAATAATAGAAAGTGGCGTCTGCGTAGCCGAGCCTTATTGTTATTCCTCTCTTCACTTCCTCGCTGTGGGTGTCAGTCCACTTGCCTGTCAGTGCCTTGGTCAGCGAGGTCTTTCCGTGGTCCACGTGACCTACAAGACCTATGTTAATTTCCGGTACCTTCTCTTCTGTGAAAGTTATCACCTCGTAATTAAAGGCTAAACATTATGCTTGGGCTTTTTCTTCTGGAGTTTCAGGCTTTGCTTCTTTCGGAGCTTCTTTTTTCTCTGGTTTTTCCTTCTTAGCCTCTTCTTTTTCCGGCTCTTCCTTTCCGAGAAGCCTTTCGAGCGGCTCGCTTCCAGCTTTGATGACCTTGCAGTTTATCTGAACGATATCAGCTCCGATAGTGTTTCCCCGCATGGTCTTCCTTTTCCTAAGGCCTTTCGGGGCGTGGAATCCCTTGCCACTCTTCGCCACGATGGCCTTCCTGGCAATGCCTTCTATATCGCTCCTCATGGGAAAGCCGTCCTTGTCAGAGCCGCCTGTTATCTGGAGTTCGTAGTTGTTCAATCCCAGAAAATCGCCGCTTACGTTCTCGCCCATTTTCTTTCCGAGAACAGGGCAGTCCTTCTGGTCCTTCTCGACCTGGTAGCTCTTTCCTTTGTCACTTATCACGAACTTGAAATTCGGCATTTACATCACCTTGCAGACAAGCTGGAACAATTAACTGATAAAGAGTCCCCAGTTTTTCCAGCCGGGTTATAATCCTAATATTTCATGCAATTCTTTAAATGCGTATTGACATGGCTCGTTATTGACCTCACATATGCGACTGTGCTTCCTCATGTACATGCAGTCTATATAGTTCGGTCCGCAGTCCTTTGTTATCGTAACGTTTACAACTCCCCCGATTTCACAATAGGCAGCTGTATCTATTGGTCTTGGATATGTATCCATATTCCTCGTATTCAGTATCCTGCGCAATATTTAAAAACTAATCAACAACGGCTGTTTCTATCCCTTTAAGGTCGCAGAAGTTCGTGGCATACGTATACGCTCCGGCATTGCGAAAGACTATCTTGCCGCCTTTCTTCGGTTTGTCTAAATATACGCGGTAGCGGAAGACGTCTGTAGAGTCAGGTGTGCAGCCTTTTATAGTATACGCTTTGCCGCTTCCTTTTTCGTTCTCAACCAGCAGCCTTATGGGCACCACGAACGTATCCATGGCTGAGTTATAAACAGAGCAGTCGACAACTATGTTGTTGTCGTAGATGTTCTTTATCTCAGCCTCCAGTTTTATCGCAGGCCCTGCAATGAAGCGGCCCGGCTCTATAACCATCTTTATCCCCTGCTTGTTTAACCATTCTTTCAGTTCTTTTATCTGCCTGAATATGTAAGGAAGCGTATCTATTCTGTGGTTCTTGTACTCGACCGGGAGACCGCCGCCTATATTGACTATGTCTATTTTTTCCAGAACTTCTTTGTCCAGGACTTGTTCTAATTCGTCTTTGAGTTCCCATTCACCGATATTCTCGGACTTTCTGTGAAAGTGAATACCGAGCTTGTCTATTTTATCGTTTTCCCTCAATTCCGGTATCAGCCTGTTTATCTGGTGCGAATACATGCCGAACACGAAGTGCCGCTCAGTGTGTATGGTCCTCTCCTTCAGCTTCATCCTGAGAAGAAGATTTACCTTGCAGTCATTGCCTTCCAGATATGCCAAAAGAATTTTTAAGTCGTTCTCATTGTCTACTATGAAGGAGGAAACACCTTTTTCTATCAGCAGCTCTATCTCTCCCTTTTCCCAGGCCTGTGCAAGGAACCATATCCTCTTCTTGTCTTTTACGCGTTCCAGGGAGTGGATAAAATGCAGGCTGAAAAGGGAGTCAGTGCTGTCCTCGAGTATCTCTACGAGCGCGGGATTCGTTTTTAAGCTGTACGATACCTCATCAGCCAGTTTTTTCACGATGTTGTACTGTTCAACAGCTTTGGATTTGCTCAAAATGAATCTAGCCACTCAACCACCTTTAATAATTCCTTTCTTCGACAGCTCCTCCAGTACTTTTGCCATGGCTAACGGAAAGTTTATGGTGACGTCGCCTATGACTGTGGCTATGTCTGAGCTGTCCTTGATTTTTCCCCAGCTCTTTGCCTCGTTGGTGGTCGCACCGCTCAGGCTTCCTGAGCTCTGGTGCGAGGTCGTCATGTACACTGCGTAATCCAGACCGCCGTTCAGCAGGCAGGAGAATATCGCATAATGCTTCGACACTCCACCGCCTAAGCAGATGGCTCCTTTCTTGTCGTCCTGGCTTGTTGAGAAAAGTATGTTTGCAAAGTCTTTCACCACGTCCACGGAGAAGTCTGGATGCTCCTGCTGGAACATGAACAGGTGGAAGCCGAAAGCGCCATCCGTGATAGCAGGGCAGAATACCGGCACGTTTTGCTTGGATGCCTGGTAGAGAATCGAGTTCTTGTCATCGAGCATCAGCCCTATCTCGTGGAGCATCTCGGACACAGGCCAGTTCTTCTTTTTCTCGTAGAGCTTGCTGAGAATCTTGTTCATCCTGCTCTCGAATTTTTCATAACTCTTGTTCGTTATGAATAAATTGCCCACGCGATTTACCCCCTCTTCGTACAGAGCGAAGTCGTCTGAATGGAAATCGCCTATGGGGAATTTCTCTCCCATCGCACGCATGATGTCTTCCTCAATGCTGCCCACGGTTGTGACGATAACATCAGGTATTTTCAGCTCGGTTAATTGGGCAAAGAAGCCTCTTAAGCCGGACGTGACCATGTTTGAAGTAAAGGTCAGGAACGTTTTCGCCCCTGCCTCCTTCATCTTTACAATTGTGCGCACGGCCTTGTCCAGCTCGACGCTCTGAAAACCAACCGAACCAAGAGCACCAACGAAATCATCCACGCTCATACCGCGCTTCCACTTAAAGTCCTCTACGTATGCCATAAAATCGCCTAAGAACAAGCTTAAGGTTGCGTCATCGTCTTGTAGTTCTTCATAACCATAATAAGAATTGACGCAAAGATATTAAAATGGCTAATCTTTTAAGCGTTCGCTCTTAATTAATTCTCGATGACAAAGAAAGTAGACGTTGGTTCGTGGCCTGCTGAGCCAGGTCGCTACGTTATAGGTGACAAGAAATCGTGCGTTTCCGTGTGCACGCTTTCCGAGGTCAGTCTGGAGCTGCCGATGGACAAGATAGCGATTGCAGGCAAGTGCGTCACAGAAAACATAGGAATGGAGAAGATAATAAAAAACGTAATTTCTAATCCAAATATCCGCTTCCTCGTTTTGTGCTGCAAAGAGCCTGAAGGTCATTACGTTGGTCAGGCATTCTTCTGCCTGAAAAAAAACGGAATCGATTCCAGCAGGCGGATCATAGGCGCGAAAGGCGCGATGCCGTTCCTGAAGAACGTCACCAACGAAGAGATAGAGCGCTTCTGCAAACAGGTAGAGCTCGTAGATATGATAGGAGAGGAGGATGCAGGAAAAATAAGTGCCAGGGCAAAAGAATTATCCATGAAAAATCCTGGCGCTTTCGGTGACAGCTCTGTCTTAGGCAAGAGCGTGGGAACCATAGAAGCTGATTACGACGTGGACAGCGAGGCGACTGCTGATTCAGGCCTTGCAGAGGACTGGTTCACTATCACTCTGGACAAGCAGAAAAAGCGCATCGTGGTCGAGCATTACCACGGACACGGAAAGGACGAGAAACTGGTCAGGCGCATCATCGGCACAAGAGCCGAGGTCATAGCAGGAACCCTTGTAAAGCTGGGAATATTGAAAGGCCTTTACCATGCCACTTATATCGGAAAAGAGCTGGAGAAGGCGGAAATCGCACTAAAGACCGGAAAGGATTACGAGCAGGAGAAAAAACTGGAATTATGAAGAACAGGAAAAACAAGAATCACTTCTTCTTTCTTGTCTTCTTGTGATGTTTCTTCTCTGAACTAGGCCCGTACTTCATGCCCCATGGAGCCCACAAAGCGCTTTTTATGACACCGATAACCAGAATGGATGCAAAGAAGACTGCCACGTTCTGGTATATAGTGAAATTGTCCGCGTAAAAGAACAGCCATATTACGATAAATGCCAGCCAGCTGAGAATCGCTATTATCGAAACAGCTGCCCTCCATCTGAATGCAGGCGACTTCACCACTTTTGCTTCTTCTTTGTTCATATCTATCATTATAACCAGTAGGTCTAACTAATTTAAAGCTTCGTTCGCGAATTAATAAAGAATATATTCAGGAGGTTCTTGTCATGGAGATATTTGCAGCTGGCGAGGGCAACTACGGCCCTATTGTTATAGTCGCAGACACGCTTGGTGAAGCCTGGGAAAAAGCGGTCATTTCTATCATGAAAGGTGGTGTGAAGAAATTCGTCGATGCACCTGACTACAAGACGAACACCGTGGAGACGCAGATGTTCCTTTACGTGAAGAAGCCTTTTGACGAGCCAAGAATCCACCCAAGCGTAATGCTTCCGAGGGAGCAGGCTGACGAGTATGCGAATAATATCATACACGGCATGCCTGTTGAGAAGGAGAACAAGCACGACTATACGTACTTTTCGCGGCTGAGAAAACACAGGGAGTGCCCTGTCCTCGTAGACCTGCCCAACGTCATAGAAGGTGAAGAGCTTAAGAAGAA
The DNA here is from genome assembly GCA_964456345.1 of uncultured archaeon. Lineage (GTDB taxonomy): Archaea > Aenigmatarchaeota > Aenigmatarchaeia > GW2011-AR5 > GW2011-AR5 > CAYVZO01. The sequence continues at coordinate 9,492 of CAYVZO010000024.1, forward strand.
AGCGCAGGAGCTCTGCAAAGGAGAATGCAGAATAGAAGTCCTGGACCAGGTCCAGAAAGTCATTGATACGCTAAAGGATGATAAGAGCAGAAGAAGCTGCGTCATGAACACCTGGTACCCGCTTCGCGATTTGGAGAAATTCGGGCCAAGGTCAAAGACATCCTCTCCGTGCCTGGTAACCATGCAGCCGCAGATTATCGAAGGCAAATTACACATGATAGCGACTATGAAAACGAATGATTTGTACAGCGCTTGGCCATTAAACGCTTATGCGTTCACTGAATTGCAAAAATACATAGCTGAGCAGGTTGGAGTTGGGTTAGGCAGCTACACCCATCTCTCTGTCTCTATGCAGATATATGAGGAGATGTTTGAAATGGCTGAAGAACTGGTTAAAAACCCGGCACTGACGAAAAGTAAGTAAACAGAATAGACACAGCATCGGTTTCAGTTTTAATAATTCAATAACAGATAATAAAAAAGAAAGACCCGGCTTTTCGTTTTTGCCTTTTAATAACGGTGATAATGTGATTCTGTCTGACAGGGACATTAAAGAGGCGCTTAAGAGCGGCAAGATTTATATAGAGAACCTGCCTGATGACCGCATACAAGCAGGATGGGTTGACCTGTCTCTTGGCAACGAATTCGGGATTTTTAAAGCCACTTCACAGCCGTATATAGACATAAAGCAGCATGTTGACTATACGGAGAAGGTCACGGTAAAGGACGATACACCTTTCATATTGCATCCTGATGAGTTTGTCCTCGGCGAAGTGAAAGAAAAGATAAAACTCCCGGATGACGTTGCTGCGTACGTAGACGGCCGCTCGTCCCTTGGCAGAATCGGCCTAGTCGTGCACGTGACTTCAGGCTTTGTTGACCCGGGTTTTCGTGGTCGCTTGGTTTTGGAGATGACCAACGTGGGGAAAATGCCTATTGCAATACACCCTGGCATGAAGATATGCAAGCTGGTATTCTTCAGGCTGACATGCCCTGCTGAAAGGCCTTACGACAAAAGAGAGGACGCGAAGTACAATGACCAGGAAACGATAACAAGCACGAAAATCCACAAGGACTTCGAGGAATAACTAATAAATACGGCAATAACCAATTATTTCTCAGTGAGTTAATGCTAAGGCACAAAAAAGGTATCTCGCCCTTGCT
>CAYVZO010000025.1:0-10338 GCA_964456345.1 uncultured archaeon
TGCCTACACCAGCTATGGCTAGCCTTATTTTCCCCATAGTTTTACACCTGTAAAGGTATACATCAAGAAGTATTTAAATTTTATGTATATAAAAGTCTTATGCGGCCGCTGGAAAGGCTGAAGAGCAAGGTCCTTACGGAGAATCTGTGGGTTTTTATCCTGAAGAGCCTGAAGAAAAAGGACTACTACGGTTACGAGATAAGGGATATGGTGAAGAAGGAGTTCGGGCTTCTTATCGGCAGCGTAACCGCCTACAAAGTACTTTACCTGCTGGAGAGAGACGGTTACATAACGTCTTTCAGGAAGGGCAACATAAAATATTACAGGATAACGAAGGCAGGAAAAAAAGAGCTTGAGCAGGCGAATAAGTTCCTGAAAAGGTTGATGGAATGAGCCTATACGCAATTCCATAATCTGAATCCGATATCCATGTTTCGCGTATTTTTTTATCCCAGAGTAACAATTACCATCCGGAACGAACTCGATGCCCAGGTCATCTATAACATTAGCGTGGAAACTGCTTTAAGCGGACATACTTAACGATTGTTTTTTATTTTTTTAAATACCAAAGAATTAAATTATTCAATATGGTCGAATTCCTGTTTGCTCTGGTTGCCGCGTTCGGCTATCTCGGCGTTTTTGTTTCATCCGTGATAGGCTCTGCCACTATAATCTTACCGATGCCCTTGTTCGCCCTGATATTCACAGCAGGAGGTTTCCTTAACCCGTTTTTAGTAGGACTAACTGCAGGAATAGGCTCGGCCATTGGCGAGCTTATTGCTTACGCTGTCGGCTTCGGCAGCAGGAAGGTAGTAGAAAGGAAAAAGAGAAAAATAAAGAAAAGCAGACTTGTAAAATGGTTCAGGCTCGGCGAAGCCTGGATGAAAAAGCGCGGAGGCTTTTTCGTCATATTCGTATTTGCGCTGACGCCCCTGCCTGACGATGTTATCGGCATTATCTGCGGATCAATACGATACAATTTGAAGAAGTTCTTTCTCGCCGTGGCTCTGGGCAAGGTTCTGCTCTCGCTCGGCCTTGCATATGCAGGCTATTATGGATTTTCATGGGTTCTGGGATATCTCGGATAACCCAAGGTCAAAGGTTATTTTGTCTCTATTTTTACAAGGGTCTCTGCAAATCTTTTGATTAGCATAGTTGCAATACCCCATACAAGAGGCAGCCAGATTGGAACGCCTAAAAAGCTAGGATTCGCGTATTGCCAGGCTCCGAAATAAATACAGATAATCTCACCAATCCGATAATCGCCCCTGTGACGAAGAAATAAATATCACGCCTTTTATACCAGCTTTTCATTGCGATCAGGCAGGCACATGCAAGCAAAGACAATAATAACAGATTATCTTTTCAATAAGAAGAAATAGCATCAATCCCCAGCGAAAAAAGGACAACTTCGTATAATAACTCTTTTTCAATCTTTCTTGTAAAATGCATTTTATTATTTTGTTTTGGTTTTATAAAAACTTTAGAAACCGTCTCTTTGCCTTGGCCTTGATTACGGAAAAGGCGCTTGTGTTCTTCGGGAGCACGACCTCGCCTTTCTTTATGGCTTTCAATATCCCATCTAAGCTGTCCGCGCTTATTCTGCACGCAGCTTTTCCAAGCTCTTCCAGCGTGTGTGCATCGCTGCCTGATACCATGGGCTTTTTGTACCTTTCTGCAGCCTGCCTTGCCCTGTTGTTTCTCCAGGGAAGCGCAGCTGCGTTCATGACCTCGACTGCATCCACTTCTTTTATCATTTCTTTGTTTCTGAACACGGGGTTCCACATGCCGCCGAAGGGGTGTGCAGCTACTGCCATGCCGCCTGCTGCATGTATCTTGTCTGCAACGCTTGGAATGTCCCCGGTAAACGCTGTATTCGTTCCGAGTGCAATCACCTCTCCTGTTATGTCATTCTCTCTATCCCTGCACTTTATCTCTATTCCGGGTATTACGATGATTCCGTAGTTTTTTGCCAGTTTAAGCGCCGCGTCACTTCCCTTGCCTGTATCGTGGTCAGTGATTGCTATCGCCCCGAGTCCTATGCTCTTTGCGTATTTTAGGATTTCTTCTATTGATGCTTTTCCGTCCGAGAAATTGCTGTGGCAGTGAAGTTCTACAAGCATTCAATCATACCCATCCTGCTTTTATATTACCTTTTTTTATCGCGCTTACTATGTCTTTTGTTTTAGATATGGTAAATGCAGTTCCTATCATTTCAAGCGAGTGCGCATCGCTTCCGCCTGTGCCCGGCATCTTCATCTTCTTGGCAAGCTCCATTGCCTTGACATTTGTCTCTATGCCGAAGATATCACTCGTCATCGAATTGAAGATTTCTATGGCATCGAAATCCAGCTTCTTTATATGGTCTGCCAGGCTGCCGTTCGGCCATGAGCCCACAAAAGGGTGCGCTATTATCGCCGCTCCTCCTTTTTCGTGTATTTTATGGATGATTTTCTTTATGCCTGAAAGGTCCGCGTCAAGCCCGTAGATGGCTTCTTTTATACCCAAAGCAAGGATGTCACCGAAGCGAGTCGTTATCTCCACGCCAGGAACGAGGATAACTCCCTCCTTCTTCGCAGCCTTTGCAGCTTTTTTACTCCCATCGAAGGTATCGTGGTCGGTTATCGCCACTCCGTCCATGCCCATGACCTTTGCATATTTTATTACGTCCGCCGGCTTTATCATCCCGTCTGAGTAGATCGTATGGATGTGCAAATCAAACCTGTAGTCTTTCGCCATGAGAATCACTTTGGTTACTAAATATTTAAGAATAGGTCTTGGGTTTAAAAGGATTTCCAAGATAGTTTTTATGCCAGAACATATGACCATAGAAGAAGCAAAAAATATTGGATATGGAAACAGAATAATAGCACTAAAGACCGGCAAAAGGGATGATTATGCAGCCAAGGCTCAAGTTAGCATCGTGGCTCATGGCAGGTCTGTTCCCCCTTGCTTCACTCGTAAGTTGCGGGGAGCCTGCAGAAGTCCAAGAGCCGCAGAAAATAGAGCAGACTATGCCTGGAAGCCCTTCTCAGCAGGAAGAGCTTACTACCACGGGCGTAAGGAGAGAGAACTACGAGCGTTTCTACGATATTTATAACGAATACAACATTGAGAAAACAATTAAAAAGATGAGGCAGGATTCTGAAAATAAGCTGAGGCGCACAATAGGCGTATCAATGCCTTTCTTGGACTCTGACATATCCGCCTATGGCACTCTCCTTCTTGGCGGAGTAGAGGCTTTCGATGTCTTGTACATAGCAGAAACTGCAATGCTGCTGAACAACACACGTGCGGCAAATAAAATATACAAAAAACATCCGGGCTGGCTTTCAACCGAACCTGTGGTACTTGGGCAAATTGACTACATTCTCGGCTTGTTAGAAGACGAGGAGAGATATACAAACAAAAAGGAAAAGCTTGCAGAAACCTGGGAAAGTCAGCTTGATGCAGTTTCCGACCTTGAGGACCTCGCAGAAGATATGCAGGAAATCAAGCTCAGAGGGGGAGTAAAGCCTCTATATGGAGTTTCCAAGTTGCTTGAAGCATATACAGAGCTTGAAGAGAAATACCTTTACAGAATTATCAAAGATTATCAGGATAGCGCTGAAAATAAGCCAGAAAACACAGAGCAACCAATAATAGAGAAAGAGTGGACTACCGTTATCAGTGACGGTTTCGAAGACGTGGAAAATGAACATTATCCAGAGGATAATGGCTGGGAGGTAATCTCAAACTGCAATGTTTCAGGGAAAAAACCCACACCAATATTATCACCATATTTTTTTGGCCGAGTCACCGAAGAAAAAGCAAACAAAGGAGAGAAGAGTTTCATGGTAGACTCGTATTACTATCAATCAGGGTGCTCCATCAACGGCATAAAAATACCTGAATATTACGAATTGATGTACAAAGCAGCAATAAACGTTCCAGCTTCTTCCGGCAGTTCATTCCGTAGCAGTTCGGTAGGACTACTATACCTGGTTGACGACGAAATATATAGTTATGCGTCACTAATAGAATTCTGTGACGGAGGAATAAAGTACAAAAATGGTGTTATAGGTGCGTATTCTCCTGACAAATGGTATGAAGTAAAAGTTTATCTAAACCATAAAACAAAAAAATCAGATGTATACTTAAACGACGAACTGGTACTAGAGAATTCCGATTTCACTCCGGGCCCCTACAACTTATTCTTCGTTGCCTTAAAGGGAAACGAAGAGATTTCATTCTTCGACGACATAGAAGTGCTTGGAAGAAACTAACCTACCAAGGCGTCTTCTTGATTCTTGCATAATATCCGACGAGGTTGGACACCCAGTGTATCGGTGGGGTCAGAAGCAATAGTAACAAAACGACCTGCATGTTTATAATCACTATGAAATTCGCAAGCAGGATCGCTATCACTAAGAAATCTAACTGGTCCAGAAGCGGCGCAGGCGCGCCCCGCCTGATTCCGAACCTCCTCTTCATGAAAGCGCCCAATATGTCGCCAGCCACAGCGCCGAAGCTGAGCATGAATACCAAGGGAAGCGTCATTTCAGTTAGTCCTAACTCACTGGGAATCAGTCTCTGTCCGTATATCTGAACAGAGCCGATAACCATGCCGAATAGAATGCCTGCTATCGTGCCCTCGAAAGTCTTTCCGTTTCCCAGCACGCGATGACTCAGGAGCTTCTTCCTGAAGTCCAGCGGGTGCATCCCCTTGACAACAGGCGGGAAGGCATTCGCTGCATAGGCAGGGGCTATGAACCAGAACGCCTGCAGTACCAGCATCCACATAAACATGCCCCCATATTAATCAGAAGATAACAGATAAAAACCTTTTTTATATCCTGCAACTAAATAATAACCATGTGGTGGAACAGCATAATATATACATTTATTTTCCTGGTCATCATAATGGCAATACTGACTTTCATCGTGCTTACACAGGCAGGCAGCCTTGGCCTTGCTTTCATGCCGTTCATTTTCACGACAAAGAAAGGGGTTTTCCCGCATAAACTCCTGCTTACCGTGGCGATGGTCATAATTTCTATAGTCGCTGTGATAGCCCTGCTGAACATCATGGTCCCGGACGTATTGGCAACAGCAAGCAATATATTCCTGGGATTTACCTTTGCTTAGCAAGAATAGTGGTATAATGGAAAAGAATGTAATCCTTTATATTATAGTTGGCATGATCACGATCTTCATATTGATTTCTTTCGTCACTACACAAAGCGAAACTTTCTTTGCAAATGAGAAATTCAGGCCGCCATCGAAACTGACCCTGAACAGCATTCTCCCGGTAATAACGCCATCAGCGACCAAGGATTTTACAGGCTCGTATCAAGTAGAGTTGTTCGCTACTGTGGAATACACAGGAGAGTGGAAACTCGGCGAGAGGGAGATTAATAGTGTTGATATAATCCCCCTGATAGAATTCAAGGGCTCTGACAAGAAAGCAAAAGCGGATGGAAGCACGTATTTCACGCTAACAAAAAGCGACGACACATTTTCAGGCACTTTTTCTGCTGAGCTGGAAAGCAACATAGCGCCAACAAAGGTGGTAAAGAACGTCTATGAGGGTGAAATGCTCAAGGGCGAGTCTGTGCTCATCGAGACAGAAACAGGCAACTTTCTCGTTACGTTGGATGACCTGGTGAAAGTGTATACACATGAGCCGCTGCCAGGCACATTCATCTACTCGTCAAAGCTGTCTGTGGAATGCCAGTCAGACTACAAGAATTTTGTCCTTGCAGACTGGCGGCGCTGTGAAAAGGACGATGGAATCTACTCCGGAAGGTACGAAAAATGCGAGAAGTATCTTGATATGTGCGGCGGAGAATTGTATATCAGGGTCGACGGTCCTACGGCATTCTACCCTCCATCAGGCCCTTACAAGACCAGCAAGATTTTCATAGAGGCAAGCGGCGGAAAGCCTTATGATTACCTGGGCGAGGTAGTTATAAGCTTCTGGCGGGATAGTAACTGCGTAGCTGAGTACGATACTTATGATGATTTGATAGTCAACTGTGGGGATGACTATATTGGCTACGGGTCCTCTAAATACCGCTGAATCAAGAACAAAGAAGGTATTTATTTTATTTACTGCATATTTTATTAGATGGAAATGAAAGGCCTAGCAATTCAACAGATGCTTCTGATTGTCATGCTGGTGGTAATGCTGAGCATAGGGGCAATGATTATACTCAGTAATTTTCTTTTCACCGAGGAGAAAGGCAAGTTCACGGACATCTTCGAGAAAGGGATTCTCTTTACCGACGGCAGCGAACGAATATCCTGGGTGAAATACGGAGAGCAGGCAGGAAACAAATATGATTACGAATTCCAGGTGCTCGACCTGAATATCGGCTTCAAGCTCGAGGACAAGTACGACGAGCTTGATTTTGTTGCTGTTGCTGACTTCAAGAACAGCCTAGCTTTGGGTACGCTGTACAGCTCTTACGATTCCAGGATACTTACATATCCTGAAGACAGGGACGCAGAGCTCAATTTCCGTATGGTCAGCGACGAAAAGCCTGTGCAGGGAGAACTGGTTCACCTGACCCTCTGGGAGTACAACGAGTGCATAGACGATTTTTTCAAGGGCGAGTTGTATTCGGAAAAGCCCCTTTCAGAATTAATAAAGAAGTGTCCGGGTTTCTACATAAGTTCTTTCGATGTGGGCAGTGAATGGAAAGGCAAAGCTTTTTATGTCCAGCTAGACTTTACAGGACTTGAGCTCTACGAGTTCCATCTCACAAATGACCCCTATTACGATGATATCGACACTTGCGGAGACTGGAAGAACAATATCAATATACCCGAAAACAACTGTCTTATCCTGACAAACGAAGAGGACGGGGTTGCTATCTTCCCCTCTGGTGACGAATGCGCACTTACGTTGGCAAGGCCAGGCTCGTTGATATTACCTGCAGACAGCAATATAAAGCAGGGACTTGCTGATTACAGCGACCATGACTGCAGGGATGCTGACGACGCTTGTGACATACTGGACTTGGACTGGACAGATACGAACGAAGACCATTGCAAGGATTGCGAGCTCGCAGAGAAAACAGACAAATACAACTGGCGGCCAGCATACGAATTGATATGCAGCGAGAACGGCTACTGGTCTGTCTGCGACGGGTCTGCAGAGAAGACGAATACAGAACTGACAATAGACAACATAAACTATAAATGCCAGGACAATAGATGGGTTAGTGAGTAATATGCAATTTTCAGTACAGCAGATATTCCTGACCGTTGTGATGATAGTGCTCCTGCTTATAATGGTTTCAGTTTTTATGTATATGTATGGAGGCAGCGGGCAGCAAGGCACAGAGGCTTTGTGGATATTAAAGATATTTGGCTGATATCATGAGACCGATTTACGTTATTGTGGGTTTAACCCTGATGATAGTGATTCTGTTCGTGCTTATAGGAATGGCTACAGGGGTTTTGCCTACTCTCAACGAATTTATTGCACAAGTATGGGAAACCCAGATAAAATGAACGTGGTACAATGGCTGAGGAATCAGTAGAAAACATGGTATACCTTGCAATCACGACAGTGATTGCCATATTCTTGGTCAGCCTTATCGTAATCCTATGGAACTCACTGGCAGAAGTAACTTACGAAAACATAACGTTCGCCAATGTCGAGAAGCTGAAAAGCGCGATGGAGGAGGCCTGCCTGAGAGGCGCGGACAAAACAACTCCCGTGATAATAGAAGACTTAGAGATGCCGCAAAGGCTCCCTGGATATACAAATATCGCTGTTGTTAGAGATTTTGTCGAAACATTCATTGGCAAATTCTACATATATCAGACAGGAGACCCTGCTTTCGTCTTGTATTATGAGATGTTCCCTCCAGGCGAAGGCATGTCATGGGAGCTGTACTTCAACGATGAAGATATAGGAAACCGGGTGCTGGCAATCATAGGCGATGAAGACCCTGAAAAATTCATAAGCGACAATAAAAAACTTGCCGAAGGGTACGTAGACAATGACCTCCCTGTTAACGCCATAATAAGCAATGTGAAGCTGACTGATTATTTTGACCTGTATAAAGGCAAAGAAGTGGAGAGGCCTTCGGATTTCTTCGGCTTCGGTGAATGGGAATCATATAAAGGAGGGGATGAAAAGTTCGAGTTCAAGAATTACATAGGCCTTTCATACCTGAACAAGACTTTAGTCAAGCACATGTCCTGCGGAAACGACGTGCTGTGCCTGAAAACCACAAAGGCTGTTTACACATACGAACTGAAGTACTGCGATGATATAGACTACATACAGCTTTATGACTCGTCTCTCGGGCGCTACGAGCCTCGTACGGATTTCTACCTCGCAAGCCCGTGCACTATGAAAAAGGTCAAAGTCTATATAGATGACGAATGTAAATGCGAGAACAGTATAGTTTTCGACATGTATGACTATACAGACAGTGGCTTAGAGCCTATAGGCAAGCATACAATCTGCCTTGACAGGGTTTACGGAGGAGATGCAGGCGAGTCCGGCAAAATGAAATGCCTAGTAGTGGAGTGGGACAGGGATGCCGAAGACGGCTGTTACTCCTACCAAGAAAGCGCCCTTGCTATGCTAATAGGTGCGCGACACTATGTCGAAGACACTACAAGGTACATAGCTCCCAACATGTTTATCATAGACATCAGCGATGCAGAGATGCCAAGCCCGATAGGGGAAACAGTATTAATAGAAGAGAATCCTGCATGGCCCTGAGTATTGTTAGATCCTGCATAACCACAACCAGTAGTTCCGAATGTAAAAAGTTACCAATGAAATCGGAAACCTGACGATTTAGGCTCCTTAGAGCCCGTTGAGTATACGACCTTTCAAGCCCCTGACTCTTTCATTCATAGAATTACCAATCATTTCCTGCCTCGTTTCAGCGGATAAAGGCACCTTAAATAAGGGACACCAGTTCTGCTATATGACGATAGTTTGTAACTCTTCTACCTAGGGTCTCTACAAAACCCTTAAAGGCATCAGCAATTTTCAGCATCTCAATCAAAGACAAAGCAATAATTATTGTCAACTGAGGTATTCTGAATACAACATTCATGTTTCTTTATGTTCCCTGAACCTCTCAAAAAAGCCCTTTCCTGTTTCTGTTTTTTTGGCAAGCGTCTTTGCATATTCCTCCATTAGCTTCTTTTGCTCCCTGCTCAATCTTTCAGGGATTTTTACAACAACCTTTACAAGCTGGTCGCCTCTTCCCCTGCCATACAACCCAGGCATACCCTGGCCGCGAAGCCTGAAAACAGTATGGCTCTGGGTTCCTGGTGGTATCTTTATCTCTGCTCTTCCATTAATCGTGGGAACTTCGATCTCGCCCCCGAGAACTGCAACAGGTAGGTCAATGGATGTTTTGCAGAAAAGGTCTTTTTCATGCCTTTCAAAAACAGGATGCTCTTTTAGATTTATTATAACATAAAGGTCTCCAGGAGGCCCTCCTTTGGACCCGGCTTCTCCCTGGCCAGCAAGCCTTAGATACTGTTCATTGTCCACGCCTGCAGGAATCTTTACTTTTACCTTTCTTGTTTTCTTCTCTTTTCCAGTCCCTTCACACTTTTTGCACGGAGTATCTATTATACTTCCTTCGCCGCTGCATCTGTCGCACGGCGAGATATTCATTGTCTGCATAAAGCCAGTTCTTCTAACCATGCGAATTTCTCCTGTTCCCTTACATTTAGGGCATTTCTTTGGAGAAGTTCCTGGCTTGGCACCGCTGCCGCCACATACAGAACACTGCTCAAATCTCGGGACATCTATCTCTGTTTCGATTCCATGATACGCGTCTTCCAGTGTTATTTCAAGTTCATATTTCAGGTCAGCACCCTGCTCAGGTCCATAGGAACGCCTCTCCCTCTCACCAAAGCCAGAAAAAACATCAAATATGTCGCCAAACCCGAAGTTCCTGAAAAGATCGTCAAAGCTCGGAAATCCGCGTTCGAAGCGGAATCCTGCACCTTCAAGACCTGCCTGGCCGAACTGGTCATAAGCAGACCTTTTCTCAGGGTCTTTCAGAACCTCAAACGCCTCGTTTATCTCCTTGAATCTATCTTCTGCTTCCTTGTTTCCTGGATTAACATCAGGATGCCATTTCCTCGCAAGGTGCCTGAAAGCGCGCTTTATCTCCTCTTCTGAAGCATCTTTGCTTACTCCGAGTATCTTGTAATAGTCTTTTTCCGGCATTTTAACCACTAATTACTATGTTATTAGCATTCTCCCTTTTTTCACAGCTTCTTCAAAATCTTTTTTGTTTGGCTTGTATTTTGCGAATTTCACTAAGTCGCATAGTTCGAAGCAATTTTTTGCTTTACTATAAT
>CAYVZO010000026.1:0-8731 GCA_964456345.1 uncultured archaeon
GGATGTTCAACGAGGGCCGTGGCGTGATATCATGCCCAAGCGATTTCTCCCGCGTGATAGTTACAACGAACTGCGGAGGAATCGATGCCCGGTTCGAAGAGAAGCCGGTATGCACGTAATGGAGATAAAAATGAGGATAGCTATTGTGGGAAGGAACAGTAAAGTGGTTTCCGGATATAAAAGAAAAATAAAGTTTGTAAACTCAAGGCCAGATATAGTCTTATCTTTGGGCGGTGACGGCACTTTTCTTTACTCAGAAAGGAGATATTCCGGCGTACCGAAACTTTTGATTAGAGACAGGAGCATATGCGAAAAACGCAATGTCTCTTCGCTGAAAAAAATAATAGAAAAGATAAAATCAGGAAAATACAAAATAAAACAGAGCATCAAGCTTGAGGCGGTTTCCAGGAAGAAAATGCTGTGCACGAACGACTTCTCGATAAGGAATAAATTTCCTACATCTGCTCTGCGACTTTCGCTAAAAATAAATAAGAAACGGATAGACAAAACCATCATAGGCGACGGCCTGGTCGTATCAACGCCTTACGGCTCTACTGCCTATTTCTATTCCATTACCAGGAAATCTTTCAACAAGGGCATAGGGGTTGCTTTCAACAATACGAGGAAGAGGATGAAGCATTTGATTGTTAATGATAAATCAAATATCTGGGTGAAAATACTCAGGGGACCTGCGCTGCTGTCAGCTGACAATGACCCTCATTTGATAGAGTTGAAGGAAAACGACATTGTCAGGATAAAGAAGAGCAAGAAACTTGCCAGAATGCTTATTTGAATATCTCGCCTGTTTCTTCACTCCAGAATAACAAATCCAATTCTGCTAGAGATACTCCAACAGCAGCTGAGAATTCCTTCATCTCCTTTTCTATTTCTAGGTACTTCTTCGGTGTCAATGATTTCGGCACCTCGTCTATCACGCCATACCTTTTCAGGTTCTTGAGTATGTGCCTGTCAAGAATGGCAAAATCCAGAATTCCTATATTACGAAGAAAGTGTGATGCTTCCTTGTAGCCGTAGCCTTTGATGTTCTTAACGAGCCATTCGCGGGCTTCATCAGAGCTTTTCTTTATTGCTCTTTTAACTTCATTTATTTTTCCGCCTGCTTCTTCTATGTATCTTGCTTTGTTCTCAGTAAAGCGACACTTAAGCCATGGCTTTATTGAATTACTATTAGAAAAAAGCAGGCCCTTATCTTTTAATTTTTCTATGGAAGCCCAGCATGATTTCGCTTTAGATTGAGGCGTCAGCAGACAGAACGCGAGCTCCTCGAAAAGCTCGTCATCGCTCCTTTCACGTCTAAATTCGGCAAGCTTTCTGTTTATTTCTTCCTTTTTCTTGCTGTAAGAATTCAGCAGGTCTTTCATAATCATGACTTGTAAATCAATTCGTGCCTCTTCGGACCGTTTGACAGCATGGTAGCAGGCAGTCCAACAAGGCTTTCCAGCCGTTCTATATAATTCCTTGCCTCCTTTGGCAGTTTATCGTATTCTCTTATATCCTTTGTTTTTTCCCATCCAGGCATCGTTTCGTAGAGAGGATTACACTGTTCAAGTATTCTTGTATTGGTAGGGAACTCGTCCGGCCCCAGTCTGCTACCGTCAGGCAACTCATAGCCGGTGCATATGCACACTTCAGGATAGTTATCGAGTATATCCAGCCTTGTAAGTACCATGTTAGTGGCTCCGTTTACCCTGGAGGAGTATCGTGCAGCGACCGTATCAAACCATCCGCATCTTCTTTTTCTTCCTGTGGTGGCCCCGAACTCCTCGCCATTCTTTACTATTATATTGTTTGTTTCTTCATCCATGAGGGTAGGCATGCATCCCTCGCCTACGCGCGTAGGGTATATCTTGAACACAATATATACATCATCGACCAGAGAGGAAGCTATTCCTACACCGCTGCATAACCCATTGAGAGTCGAATCAGAAGATGTCACATAAGGCCTTGTACCATGCTCGAGACTGAGCAACGTGCCTTGGGCCCCCTCAAGCAGGATATTCTTGCCCTCCTTTACGTATTTGTTTAGGAGCGCATCAGTGTTGGATATCTGGATATATTTTTCCAGCCTTTCGTATTCAGAAAGAAGCTCGTCCCTGACTTTGTCAGGATTTACTCTCAGTCCAAACAATCCAAAGAGACCTGATTGACCAAACCGCCTGGATATGGCACTGTTTATCTCCAGCCTTTCCCTTAATTTGCCGTCGTCTAACAAATCGCCAAAGGTCACGTCAGCCCGCGCTGCCTTGAACATATAAGCAGGGCCAATGCCCTTCCTCGTCGTTCCAACGGGTTTTCCGCTCCTGCTCATCATCTCTTCCAGGATTCCATCCAGTGCTGCGTAATGCGGAAGTATGATATTTGTTTTGTCAGAAACAAGCACGCGGTTCCTTACATAAAGGCCTCTTTCCTCGAGTCCTTTCAATTCGTCATAAACGCCTGAGAGCGGAACTACCATGCCCTTGCCTATGATATTTGTTGTGTTAGGACTGACGATTCCGGCTGGTATACAATGAAGTGCTGTTTTGTCGTCACCTAGGTATACAGTGTGGCCTGCATTGTTCCCTCCTGTGCCACGGGCCACAACATCTGCATTTTCCGCAAGGTCGTACACGATTTTTCCTTTGCCTTCGTCTCCCCACCATCCGCCTATGATAGCTTTTACAGACATATGTCCCTCTATTCATATCATGTAAAAATTCTTAAAGGCAATGCCAGAAAAAAGCAAAAGTTACGCGATTATTGCCTGCACAGGGCACGAATCAGCAGCTTCCTTGCACTTGTCTTCACATTTGCAGGAATCTTTCACGCTAGATTTTCCATCACTGCCCATTTCAAAGCAGTCAGGGCATATAGTAACGCACAAACCGCACCCAATACATTTTTCCTTGTCAACGCTTACCATTTCTATTCCTCCTTTATCGCATCATTCAGCTCTTTAATGAGCTTGTCAAGCTCCAGTTCATGGCGTTGTGCAGCCATCTCCACCGTTTCCATCATTGCCATAGGACATCCAACACACGGCATTCCCTTCTCTTGAAGAAGCTCGACAGCTTTCGGGAATTTTGCTGCGATTTCCCCTATTGTAGTCTCTTTGGTTATCTCCATAGAATACTCCTGTTTTTAATTGGATGCTAACTTATAAAAACTAGTATTCAATTCCGCGCCTTGCTGGGGTTTTCTTGTCAAAAGGATGCTTCGCCTTCCGCATCTCTGTCACATAGTCAGCTGTTGCTGCTATTGCCGGAGGCGCGTTCCTGCCTGTAAGGACAAGCTCTACGTTCTTGGGCTTCGATATCATTATGCGGAGCACGTCGTCTATATCCAGCTGTTTTTTGCTGAGCACGACGTTTACCTCGTCCAGAACGACCAAGTCATATTTGCCTGACTTTATGACCTTCTCTGCGTAGGCAAGTGCCTTTCTTGCCTGTTCGACCTCCTCTTCGAAGCTGAGGAAGCATGAACGACAACGACCGCATTTTATCTCGCCACGACGCAGCTTGTCTGCATGGGGACATCCCTGGCCGAACTGGGCGAATTCGAAATTCCTGGGAAAATGTTTTTCCGCGTTGGCAAGTTCGCCGTAATAGCGGCCGCCTTTCATGAACTGGACTATACAGACCTTGTAGTTATGGCCAAGCGCACGGAAGGCAAGGCCAAGCGCAGCCGTAGTCTTGCCCTTGCCAGCGCCTGTATAGACGTGGATGAGCCCAAGCTCGTTCACTTTCTTTACTTTTCTTGGCACGTTTTCACCCTTTAATTAAAGTGGAATCAGGCAGGCTGAGCTTTTCCGTTTAATTCTTGTCCCCAATTCTCTATTTTCCTTTATTTATTCGAACGCTTCCTTTGCTCGCTCGTCGTTTTCGTAGTGCATTCTTTTATAATATTCGATGGCTTCGTCCACCACTTCATGGTTTTTTATCTTTTTACGCTTGTCTAGATGTTCCCTTATCCATTTGGCAGCTTCATCTATATTCTCTACGACGACATCGCTCAGGCAGGATATGAACGGGTGCATCCATTTGTTTATCTGCTCTTCCGGGAAGTTCTTTATAGCGTTCCTGTCAGGCGCCCTGTAGTAGCTTTTTTCAGGCACAACAGAAATGACAGGAACCCCTTTCATCTTTGCTACCAGCATCTCAACGCCGGCGCCTATGCCTGTCTTTTCTTTGGCATAAACAACCACGAAATCACAGTTCGCCACCAGGAAAACATCCTGTGCGAATATGGAATAATTGTCCTGTATGCTGTGCGGACGTAGTTCCGGATCAAGGAATTTCACTTCAGCTCCGTCTACTTTCAGCTTTTCCTTGAATCCCTTGCGCCAGGAGCTGTCCTCGATGTTGTGACCGAATTTCTTTACATTACCGGCAAGATAAACAGAAATCTTCATACCCACTGCCCCCAAATGCTATACTGCCTGACGCAAAACCAAAAAGATGCACATCAGTGCATCAGGCAATCTGCGTGTATTTGGTTCTAGTCTAGACCACATACCCTAAGCTTCGCTTGAGCCTCTTACAAAAAGGCTTAACCATATTAATTATCAATCGGCAAGATTTAAACTTTTGTTCGGTTCGGTATATAGAAACAGTGGTAAAATACCAGTGGAATGTGGATGTAAAAACATTGCAGTATAATAAGCAATGGCTTTTCACAAGGCGAAGTTATATAGAACAAGGGCTCCAGCCACAGAGGCGGCAGACTGCACAACCTTCACTCATTTCTAGCTGTCCTCCGCATTCAGGACATTTATCCACAACCATGATACCACGATGTTTTTAGAGAATTATTATTATGTCTTGACTAAATTTAAGCATTTCTATGTGCAAGTATCGCATTCCTTCTTGCCTACGGCCTCTATATTAAGCACCTGTTCCTCCCTGCTTCTGTCTCTGTATATGGTTACGCCCTTGCAGCCAAGAGCATATGAAAGCAGGTATACTTTCTCCACGTCCTCTGTGGTTGCGTAGTTCGGGAAGTTGACAGTCTTGCTCACCGCATTGTCAGTGTACTTCTGGAAAGCTGCCTGTATCTTTACATGGTCTTCAGGCGTTATGTCGTGGGCTGTAACAAATATTTTTCTTACATCCTCGGGTATTTCTTTTATACCTTGGATCGACCCCATCTTCGCGACAAGCCTCATCATATCCTCTGTGTAGAACCCTTTCTGCTTTGCCACTTTTTCGAAAAGAGGGTTTACTTCAAGAAGCTCTGTCCTGTCCATCACGTTCCTTATGTAGGAGATTGCGAACAGCGGCTCTATGCCTGATGAACATCCTGCTATTATGCTTATCGTTCCTGTGGGCGCTATAGTTGTGGTTGTCGCGTTCCTCATGGCCTTGTACTTCTTTGCCCAGACGCTGCGTTTAAAATTCGGGAAGGACCCGCGCCTCTTCCCGAGCTCTTCCGAAGCGATTTTCGATTCAGTGTCTATGAATCTCATTATCTTTTCAGCTGTCTTTACAGCTTCCTCTGAGTTATAAGGAATACCCAGCTGTATGAGGGCGTCCGCGAATCCCATGACACCGAGCCCTATTTTCCTGTTTTCCTTGGTCTTCCTTTCTATCTCAGGTATAGGATACTTGTTCATGTCTATGACGTTGTCCAGGAACCTTACAGAAGTGTGGACAACACTTCGCAGCTTTTCCCAGTCTATTGCATACGTCCCATTTCTTTTCTTCACCATCTTCGAAAGGTTTATCGAGCCTAGGTTGCAGGACTCGTATGGCAGCAGTGGCTGCTCACCGCAGGGGTTCGTGCTCTCTATCCGCCCGACATCAGGGGTTGGGTTGTTCTTGTTCATTTTGTCTATGAATATGACGCCTGGCTCGCCGTTCTTCCACGCCATTGTTACGATAAGGTCGAAGACACGTTTCGCATTCAGCCTGCTGATGACTTCGCCTGTCCTTGGATTCAGCAATTCGTAATCGCTGCCGGTTTCGACAGCTTTCATGAACTTGTCCGTTGCTGCAACGGATATATTGAAGTTTGCAAGCGAACCCTCCTTCTCTTTGCATACAATGAATTCCAGGATGTCCGGGTGGTCAACACTGAGCACACCCATGTTTGCGCCCCGGCGCTTGCCGCCCTGCTTTATGACATCTGTTGCCGCGTCAAAGACCTTCATGAACGATATCGGGCCGGAAGCAACCCCTTGCGTAGATTTCACGATATCGCCTTTCGGTCTCAGTCTTGAGAATGAGAAGCCGGTTCCGCCGCCGCTCTGGTGAATCAGCGCGGTATTCTTCACAGCATCGAATATGCTCGTCATGTCGTCTTCTACAGGCAAAACAAAACAAGCAGACAGCTGCTGGATGTTGGTGCCTGCGTTCATCAGCGTGGGCGAATTCGGAACGAATTCAAGTTCGCTTATAACAGAGTAGAATTTCTCCTCCATCTCCTTTGCGTCTTTCCCGTATTTCTTCTCAGCAGAGGCGATGTTCTTGGCGACCCTCCTGAAAAGCTCACTCGGAGTTTCTGTGACCCGGCCGTTCTCGTCCTTTCTCAGATATCGCCTCTCAAGGACCTTGACAGAATTCACGCTGAGCTTGAGCTCGTCGCTGATGCCGTACAGCGCCTTGGCTTCCCGTATTTCCTTTCTTTTCTGGCGCCAAAGTATGTAGGCCTTTGCTGTTTTTGCATGCCCTTCTTTTATCAGGACCCGCTCAACGATGTCCTGGACCTCTTCCACTGTCGGTATCGTATCTTTTTTGATTTCTTTCATCAGGAGCTCCACGACTTTGTTGGAAAGGTCCTTTGCCAGCTCCTGGTCAGTGCCGCCTACTGATTCGGCAGCCTTAAAAATAGCGTTCGTAATCTTTTCCTGATTGAACTTGACAATTCTGCCGTCTCGCTTGCGTATCTGAGTAATCCTGATAATGACCCACCCCTGCCCTGAACTTCAGATAATTATGTATTTGCTACGAATCAAGAGAAATATATTATGCCTTTTCTGCTTAAAAGTCTTTTCTATGCTCGAAAAGTGAAATGACTTTGCAGTAGTGGTACAATACAATTAAATAATTAGGAACCTTATTCTGTTTGACACAACATGAAAATCATCATAAAGACGGAGCACGGTAACTTGGACGCAGAGATAGATGAAGAGATGAACGAAAAAACAGCCAAAGCAATAATCGATTCCCTGCCGCTTGAAGGCAAGGTCATGCGTTGGGGAGATGAGATATATTTTGAAACGCACACAGAGATAGGCGAGGAGGACGCCAGGACAGAAATGGAGATAGGCGAGCTTGCCTACTGGGTCGAGGGCAAGTGCTTCTGCATATTCTTTGGCAGGACGCCTGAATCCAGTAACGACAGGCCTGTGGCTGCCTCTGATGCCAATCCTTTCGGAAGAGTTACTGGCAATTTAAGCTTGCTGAGAAAAGTGAAAGAAGGCGAGAAAATAAGAGTAGAGAAAATATAGTCAAATATGAAGATGTGGGCTTCTCTGGTCCCTGAATTCTTCTGAAATAAAAACATGGCCTATTCTTCATTATCTTTTAGGTATATCAGGGCTTTATCATCGATAAAGTACAGCAACATACTGCTAAGTGTGTTACCATCTTTCAGCGTACAGCTATCTCCTATGTCAATAAGGACATAATACCCTTTGAAAATATATTGCTTTTTTCATCCTCTCTTACCTTGCTCCAGCAAGAAAGCCTGTTCGTGCAGGGTGTGACTTGCTCGTTCATATCGGGCACAGCATGCCCATCGATTCTAACTTCCCCTCTTCCATACTATTCAACAACATCCGTTGCTTCCTCGAAACTCATTATTCCTTTTTCTTTTGGTTCCTCGTCCGGGTATCCGACAGGTATGTTGCAGAGTACGCGATACTTGTTTGTCAAGCCCAAGGTCTTGCGTATGTGATCTTCCCTGTCTTGCGAGGAGGCGTCGGTCCAGCAGGCTCCCAAGCCAAGCTCTGCTGCCTTGAGCAGGAAAAGCATTACTGCAGCAGAGCAGTCTTTTACATAATGGCTGCTCTTGCTTTCATCTGCCAGGACAGTGACAACATAAGGAGCATCTTTCAGGAAGGATGTATGAGAATGCGTCTTTGCAAGCTCTTTCTTTTTGTCTTCGTTACTCACGATGACAAAGTGCCACGGCTGTGAGTTATGTGCAGAAGGAGCCTGACAAGCAGCTTCTATGCACTGCTTTATAAGCGAGATGTCAGGCGCTTCCTTCTTATAAGAACGAATGCTTCGCCTTTGCTTGATTACTTCATCGAGTTCCATAGAATTAAAGTGAAGTCTAAAGCTTTAAAAAAGATTCTGGTATCTAATTAGGCAATGAATCCAGCTTATTCAGAAGACTGTTTGGATGATCCTGTTGTAAACGGCAAACTAAAGTCAATCAGTTTAGCAGATGCTCTTAAAAATTATGAGGGACTGCAGCATACAAGAGCTTACTATATAATAGAAGGACCTAAAAATACAGGGACGAGGTTTTTTGGCATAGTAGGCGACCATACTATTTTCAGGGTTGATGAAGAGGTTTATCAGATGCTTGGCAGGCCGCAGGGAGGCAAAAGAGTTCCAGTTTGCCCGATTGCCGTGCTTGATTGCTACGTAAGAAGAGAATGATAATTCACTGCAGACTCGGACAGGAGTGAGAATGTTTCTTAGTGGTTTGTTCAGCTGGGCAGAATCTTCTCCTTTAGGAATTGCTCTTGCCTTGGCTGGCAGTGCGCTGGCTTACAAGGGCG
>CAYVZO010000027.1:0-8461 GCA_964456345.1 uncultured archaeon
CCTGAAACGCCGAAGACCGGCACTATCTTGTAGCTGAATATGCGCTCCTCGCCCTTGTTCAGCGAATCGATGTCCCATACGAGCTGAGTTCCCACCATGCTTTTCTTTTTCTTGGGCTTCGGCCCCTGCGACTCAAGTATCTCGAACATGGGCGGCACGAAGTCGCGAACCATGACCTCGCGCAGTTTATGACCTGTCCTGTTCTTTATTTCAACGCCTACTGTGAATTCCTCGCCTTCCTTTATAGTCTTCCTCTGCATTATGTATTTCCTTACTGAAACGACCTTCATGCGGAACAAGACGTACCACAAGGCAGCTGCAATAAGGGCAATGAAAAGGAACAGCGGCCCGTAGTTTATTGTATATGCAATAGAAACGGACTCACCTGGCTCGACCTTGTCTATAACCCAGACGTAGTTCCAGTTCTCCCTTGATTTGGGCTCATCACCGAAAAAGAACATCGACGAAAAGCTGGAAAGCTGCTCCTCTACCATGATGTTGGCGAGTACAACATTTCCGTCGTTCGATATGGTCACGACTTTGGTGATTCCTATGAGTGCAGGGTAGTAGCTGATTTCCTCCTTCTTTATGGCAGACTGGTTAACTTCAAATGTCTTCGTCTTTTTCACACTCTTGCTATCGTAGTTTATCATGACCTCGATGTTGTATTTACCTGCTTCCGCGCCTGCTTCCAGGGACAGGCTTTTGGAAAAGGTCTTCGTCTCCTCAGGGTCAAGATTGTTTATGGTGCCTGCCAAATCAAGCAGCTGCTCACTGGGCGAGAAAACAGAAATATTGATGTCTATGTTCTGCACAGTGACTGTCCCGTAATTCTTTACATAGGCAGAGACGTTGAAATCGCCAGTAGGTATGAAATCGCCTGAAACGCTTATCTTTTCTATATCAACACCCTCGCCCCTGGCAACATTCAGGTACAATTCTTCCTCCTTTTTCTCGCCTGTCTCTGTTGATTCCACAACGAGCCTTACCTTGTATTGCACATGCGGCGTGTCGCTTGTAGGTGTTGCATATAGTGTGATGGTCCTCTTCTCGTTCGCCCCTACAGTGGGTTGCGGGCTGGAAAGAGCCATCCAGGGCTTCCCGCCAACTATGCTTATCCTGAAGCGGTCGTCCACGTCCAGTGTATTATGTATCTCTATTGAAAGCTCCTTGGAGCTACCTATGAGTACAATTGCGGTCTTCTCAGGCACAGAGAGGTTGAACGCAAACACGGACTGCGAAAGCAGGAAAACAAAGAAAATAAAGCATACAGCTCTCATGGACCACACCACTTAATGCTAATAATATTGAATATAACTTATAAAAATCTACGCTTTTCGCACCATATGCCTGTGTTTTTCAACGTAATGGCTCACGATGACCGTGACGAACACCACAGGAAGGCTCCACACGAGACAGGAAAAGTATTCAAACATTGTTATTGAATTCAGCCCGGTAGTCAGGTAGAAGTATCCGCTCACGAGCAGGAACATGACCACGAAGGCTACCCATGCAACCAGAACCAAGTGAAGCTTCATGTATAATTTTCAACCTCTCTGCTATTAAAGGTTTTACTATTCACTAGTGCCAATGTTTGCAAGTTCTGCTGAGAGCCTCGTCCGAGAGTCGAACTCGGGACCTTCACCTTTTAAGCTTTTGGAAAAAGCTTAACCAAAACTTTTCCAGGTACCAAGGTGACGCTCTACCATTCTCCTGTCCTTTCCCGTTCGCGCTTCTTTCCAGACACTTTTTCCTGTTCTTGTTCACGTTTCTTTCCGGATGCGCTTTCTTTTCAAGAAAGGGCATACTGAGCCAACGAGGCATACAATTAAACTAAGATGAAATGCTTTTATCTTTTCTTCTCCACTTCTAATTCATGATAAAATACTTCCCTGCTCCTGAGCTTGACTCGCAGATGAGGGAAATAGCTGACAAACTGGGCATAAAACACGACTTCTCAAGGATCGTATGCATAAGGAGCAGAGGTTCCTCGAGCAGACGGACGATAGCAAGATGTCATGCACTGCCTAAGGTAATGCAAATTGCTCTAGGTAAGGAAGCCCACTACGCGATTGAGGTAATTTCCGAGGCGTTCGACAGACTCGAGCAGGAAGAAAAAACCAAGGTTTTGATACACGAGCTGCTTCACATACCGAAAGCATTCGGTGGAGGCTTCAAGTACCACAACTACGTGAACAAGAAGACCGTGGACAAAATGTACGAGAAATTTAAAGCTTTCTGATATCCATTTAGGATATGTCGCGCGTATGTTATGGAGATTCCAAGACCCTTGAGGAAGCAATGAAATACAAGAAATTCAGGGAAATGACTTTCTGCATCATGGACGATACAATAGGGTCTGAGAGAGGCGGCGTAGTCAAATTCTATCCATCCTGCAAAAACCATGCAATAGGATGGACAATGCGGATTACCAAGGAAGCGTACCGGATGGCTGGGAAACCGAAAACTATTACAGGCGAAAAGCTGTTAGCCAGGCTGGGCATCAGCTGACAACCCAAGGCATCACGAACATGAAAAGGAAGCTGTTGAACATTACATTGGTGAAAGCGAATGGCAGGAACTTGGCAACGTTCGAGCGAAACACGAGCGCTGTTACCAATAGATTGAATGCATTAAGCCCTATGGTTGCGAGAATGCCAAAGTTCGTTATGCTCAGTTCTGTCGTACCAGCAAAGTAACCAGCAGCAGCATAAGCAGGTATTACCCATAACAGATAAACGTTAACATGCTGGGTAGCCAGCATATGTATCGTTATTAGAAGAAAGGCAACAACAGCTCCTGCGAGTGAACCGTATAAAATACCAGTTACTACGCTGGTCAATAAAACGAGCTCTATTCCTATGGATTTAATCCTCCACAATCCCATGAAATAGCTCAGCACAAGGCTTGCAGCTACAAGTACTAGAAGAATGAAGGACTGTCCAAAGAACAGGAACAGTGCCAGCAGTATTATGCCTGCAAAAGTTATTGTTGTCCTGTTGTTCGAGGCGAATCTCAGCAGGTCCATAGGCTTAATCTCCCGTCATTTTTAAATAAATTTTCTCGACAATCTTAAAATAACCACATATGGGAAAGCTGCGCAGCGAGATTCGGTATGCACCAAGCATATAAAGCAAAGACGCCAGAATAACTGGTAAGAGACTGAATATTAAGTTGGAAAAGCTTAGATTTCGATGACGCAAGAAAGAGTTGAAAGAAATCTATGAAGCGAACTGATGGTTTAAACCATATGGAAGTGCCTAAGTGATTCAAATGTCATGGAATCCGGTAGAAGACAAGAGAATAGAGCTATTGCCATACGATAACAGGAGAGTAAGAGTTTCCTACCAGACTTATGGTATTCCTCAGCTCGCCATAGGGACTTTATACGTGGGAAATTCTGTTGTCATGGTAAAGAACGAAGAGAAAAGAACCTTCATAGATATCTACAGCAATAAAGAAGGTGTTTTATCAGTAGAGCCGTTATGATTTGGTATTCTCGACCTTCTGCTTTCTTGAATTCCTGCCTCATTTTGAGAATTTGAAGAATGCTCGAAAGAGACAGGAATTTATTTCTTCATTTCTTTCTTGAATTCCTGCCTCATTTTCGGCACGCTTATCTTGAATCCGCACTTGCTGCACTTCACGTAGAAAGGCCGTTTCCATTGCTGTTCCACGTATTCCTCGTGCCCGCATTCAGGGCATTTGTATTCGACCCTTGCGACATTGTCTTTCGTGGCAAGAACCCGTATCTTCCCTGTAAACTCACCTCTGGCATTCTTTGCGGAGCGGTTCGTATGATATAAGCAATCGCGAGGCTTTAGTGAATTTTCGCGTATGTAGTCGTCTATACTCATTTACATGCCTCCTGCAAGGAACGCAAGCAGCGCAACGAGCATTGCAAATTTGCACACCTTCGGAGCAAGCTTTGTCGGCACTATTATCGCTGCCATGAACATCATGTCTGCGACCACAACAAAGAACAAATATACGAAACCGAACATGTTCAGAAAGAAAGGCAGAAAACTGAGTATTATTGCAAAGATTACGCAAATTGCCGCAACCATCTTTGCCTTTATTACGCCGTATTTTACAGCAACCGTCTCTGCGCCGTGCTGCCTGTCGCCGAGAACGTCTGTTATTTCCTTATAGACCTCGCGGCCGGTATTTGCGAGAAAAGCCAAGGGCGCAAGTATGAGCGTGGGCACGTAATTGCCGTGGACAAAACCGCCATAGATGAACGTGAGCGCTACAAGCATGCTCACAAATAAGTTGCCCAAAACAGGGAGCTTCTTAAGCTTCCATGCATAGAAAACCAGGATGGAAGAAGCGAATAAAGCAATAGCTGTGGTGTAAATATTTATCATGTAGCCTAGAGCAACGCCGGCAGCAAAAAGCATAACGGAATAAACAAGAGCGACGTTCCTTTTCATTCGTCCTGACGGTATGGGCCTTTCAGGCACATTGACGCGGTCAATAGCAGTGTCGAAGAAATCGTTTATCACCATGCCTGCGCCGCATATGAGCAGGGCAGATGCCATTGCATAAAGCAGCAGAGCGCCAGGCACGTATCCGGAACCTGCAACCAAAGCACCTATATAGACTGCAACAGCAGCCATGAAACAGTTGGCAGGCCTGAGTATCTCTATGAACGAAAGCATAATTCTTTTTCTCCCTGTCCTGTATTTAAAGATATTACAGCAGCGTGACGAACAGAGCACCGAGAATCATGATTGAAATTCCCAAAATACGCTCCTTTACCCTGGCCTCACCGAAGAAGAAATGCCCTCCTGCAGCTGTGAAGACAGACGACATCCTTTTTATCGCGACTACGTAGGCGACTGCAGCCATGCTGAACGCAATCATCTGCGCTATGGACATGAGAGCTGCAAAGAACCCTATAGGAACAAGGTATATCAGTCCTTTTCTTGTTCTCAGCTGGCTCATGTCCAGTCGCCTAAACGCAAGAGGGAATAAGAATATACTTAGAAGGGTGTATGCCGATACAACGAAGAATATGGGATTCGAGTGGATAATCGCAATCTTGTCGAGATTCGCAGATATGCTCCAGATAAAAGCCACCATGAGCATGAGGACAGGGCCCCTTTCCCTCAGGAGGGCACGAAACGGCTCGAACAGGCCTTTTTCCCTGTCTTTTACGTTGAGCATGTATGAACCAATGACTATAAGCAGAACTCCTGCAATCCCGAAAAACCCAGGAAACTCGCCTAGGATTACCGGAGACGTAAGAAGAAGGAAAGCAGGCGTGAATGTAACCATTGGTATGGTTACGGAAAGCGGCGAAGCCTGTATCGCCTTCATGTAGAGTATCGTAGTTACTACGTTGCACAAAGTCGTTGCGAACAGCGCATACAGGAATACTGCGTCATGCGACCAGCTCACGAACAGAAGCAGCGGCAGCAGGAATGGCAAAGCGAAAAAACGAAACGAGAAAGCAACTACGTAGACATCCATCCTGTTTAGTGCCCTCTTGCTAAGCAGGTCTTTCGAGGACTCGAATAGAGCTGTAAACAGGGAAAGAACAAACCATAGCATAATCATCAGTTAAGCCTTGGCACCGCGTCGCTCCTTCGCCTTCAGTCTCAGCGCCCTGGAGCCGCATTTCCTGCACTTGACCTTGCCTTTTTTCACTTTTTCTGGGGCTGCCCTTAGCCTGGCATTGCATTTCATACATATGAATACGTTCTTGAAAAGCCTGGCTGCAACGTCGTCAGGAATCTTCTTAGGCATATAATATCACCACAGGTAATGCTTGTATCTTTCAGACCAGTCTATATGGCCTGCTCTATACTTTCTACGATAATTCAGAGCGTATCTATTTAAGAGTTTTGTTATCATTCTGGCAGTCGCTTTCGCTGTCCTGTTCGTCGTGTCTATCTCGTACACCTTCCTGTATTTGTCCATCGCTTCTATCGTGATTTCGTCCAGCACCTCGGCTTCTATGTTTTCCCTGATCTTTTCCCGGCGCCAGCCGCGCTTCTTCAGCCGTTTTTCCAGTATGTCAGGCCTTGTTCTCAGGATGATGACGAAATCTGCCTTCAGCAGGTGTGCAAGCACGCCATCCACTATATTCGTTCCTTTCCGTGCTTCTCTGTTTACTGCTTTCTGCAAATCTCTTGGATCAACTATCTTTGTTTTCCTTTTTCTATCAGGTTTACAAGGCACTTTATGCTTTTCTATCAGCTGTTTTATATCAATCAGATTCGCATTCAACTCTTTTGCAAGAATTTCAGCTGCCTTGCTTTTTCCAGTGCCTGGTGAACCGCTTATGGCGATTATCATGTGACCACTTTATAATTTATCTCATTAAGAATTAAAAACCGGCTCTGTAACATGAAGGTGTTTATCAGACTTGTTTGACTGCTTTATAAACTTTAGCTTCATTTCTGTTAGAATGGATTCTTTTGTAAATTATCTGGAAGCCATGGGCTTCAGGAATTCCGGGAAAGAAGCAGAAATATCCGGACGCAGATTCAGCATCAAAGATATAGGCAGCTCTTCCCGGATTTTGACTGGAAAAGGATGTGTTCCTGCTGAAGACTTTACCTACATTTCTGATTTTGATAAAGACATGATACCAGGAAAAGGCTACAACGAGGACACGCTTTGCACAGACCTTGAACACCTAGCTAGCGGCCCCAACATAGTAGCTGTGGTCTATAAAGAAGAGTTACGTCAGACACAGATAAACGCTTAAATCTGTCTGTACATGATATTATCAATGAGAACAGGCGAAAAACTGGTATTGATTGTCGTAGTCGCATTCTTTGTCATCGGCGCCTATCTTTATCCGCAGATGCCCAGCCAGATGGCATCACATTGGAATGCCGGGGACGAAGTCGACGGGTACATGCCCAAACTGTGGGGACTTTTCCTCATGCCTTTGGCAGGATTTGGCCTGTTTTTGCTTTTCTTCACCATACCGAAGATAGACCCCCTTAGGCGTAATATCGAGAAATTCCGGGGTCACTACGACGCATTTGTGGTAGTTATAATAATGTTCTTGTTCTATATCCACTCACTCACTATTCTCTGGAGCATAGGCTGGAGGTTCAGCATGCTGCAGATGATGATCCCTGCATTAGCTGTCCTGTTCTATTACGCAGGCATCCTTATACAGAACGCCAGGAGAAACTGGTTCATAGGGATAAGGACTCCGTGGACCTTGAGCAGCGAGAGGGTGTGGAATAAAACGCATGAACGAGGAGCAAAAATGTTTAAGGCTGCCGCTGTTATCATGCTTCCTGGAATGGTTTTTCCGGACTGCGCCTTGTATTTCATTCTCGTACCTATACTATCTTTAGTGATTTATCTTTTCGCTTATTCCTATTTTGAATACGAAAAAAGGCATTAGCCAGCAAAGAGGCTCATGAACCAGTTTATTATTCCTGCAAAAAAGCCTGTTATCATGTCGAAGAAACCCAGGGGCTTTTCCTCGTATATGGTAATATATGCGGAGTAGCTCGTAAGGCTGTCTGAAGTTATTATCACAGGCATTTTTTTTAGCCCCGCCTCAGCAGATGTCAGGTTAAACGAAAAGCTTCTGGATTCCCTTGGCTGGAAAGAAAAATTTCGTTCATAGTTTTCTACTTTGAGCAATGCCCTTTTCTCTACATCCTGCAGGTTTTCTACAGTGACGTTTATCATGAAAGAGCTTCCCAGGGTTGCGTTTTCCGGAACAGAAACACTGATGCTGAATTCCTGTTCCTCGATAACCTTCACTTTTTTCTCTGCAAGTTCACCATCAGAATAAAGATAGAAACTGTAATCGCCTGGCGTGTTTAGCAAAAGCTCCCATACCCTGCTGCCGTGTCTTCCAAGCCCTGGCGAATAGAATATGAAATCATCTGCTGCTGCTTCCAGGACGAACTCCTCGTTTATGCCGACTGTGTCTGGCCCTGATATGTATACTTCACCCTTTGAGGCTTTCCCACTGATGTTGATGTCGATTCTCCCGTATTGGCCAGTCTGGTCGTAAACAGTGACAGGGCACGTATATCTGGCATTGCTCATGAGACCTGATGAAGAGAAGAAAAAATACAAAACCGAATCATTGCAGAGCCAGAGCTTCCTTTCATTATCCAGTATATCAAGCATGTCAGTGCCGTCATTGTTCATGCAGGATTTCATCGCCACCTGTTTTATCAGGCATTCATCAGCGCTCAGATTAGTAGCAACATATCCGTAGCTGTTTAGGCGGAATTCTTCGCTGCTGAGAAGGATTTTCGTTTTGTTCCTTTCCTCGTAACTGAGTATTTGCGACTGGACGTCATTTCTCGTCCAGTTGACATAGCTGTTGCCACTGTAGGTATATTCCATGCTTGGCATCGATATCCCGTCCACAAGGTGGGCTGTCTTCACATGTGTCGCGTCCAGATAGCCCCCTTCAAGCCAGGTAGGGTCGAACGAAACCCATTCGTTCCTTCCTTTGGATTCTGTT
>CAYVZO010000028.1:0-8426 GCA_964456345.1 uncultured archaeon
ATAGCATAGGCGGTCTTGGCAGGGCCTGCTTCAACCTGGTAAAGAACCTGAGCAGGAAGAATGTAGAGATAACGTTCGTCATGCCGATGGGAAAGATAAAGCGCGACAAGATCTTGCCTCTGGAAGAGCCTAACGTAAAAATCAAGAAAATTCGTTCCTTGCTCATAGGATACATGAACCCCAAGGACTACATCATGGAGCTTATGGGTTATTCGGAGAGAACGCACAACATATACGGGGCGAACCTCATGGAGGCTGTAGAGAACTATACCAGGAGAGCGGGAAGGATTGCTTCAAAAGAGAATTACGACATAATTCACGCACATGAGTGGATGACCTTCCAGGCAGGCATTGCTGCGAAGAAACAGTCAGGGAAGCCCCTTGTTCTCCATGTCCATGCAACGGAATTCGACCGCGTGGGAGATAACGTGAACCAGTCCATACACAGGATAGAGAAGGAAGGCATGGAGGTTGCAGATTCCATAATAACCGTAAGCAACTATACCAAGGACCTTATTGTAAAACATTATGGAATCAGCCCTGAAAAGATAAATGTCATCCATAACGCGACTGATTTCGAGAACATCATACTAAAGGAAAAATACGGCATACAGAAGGATTCCAGGATAGTACTCTTCCTTGGAAGGATAACCTTCCAGAAAGGACCTGAATATTTCCTGCATGCTGCGAAAAAAATACTCGAAACTGAAAAGGACTCCAACATAAGGTTTATCATGGCAGGCTCTGGCGACATGAAATCCTACATAGTTGAGAAAGCAGCAGAGATGGGGATAGCTGACAAGTTCCTTTTTACAGGATTCATAAGCGACGAGGATGTGAAGAAAATATATAAGATAGCTGACGTTTACGTAATGCCGTCTGTCTCAGAGCCGTTCGGGATAACAGCGCTGGAAGCGATAAAGAGCGGCGTTCCTGTTATCGTTTCAAAAAACAGCGGTGTGACAGAGCTCGTGAGGCACTGCCTTAAGGCGGATTTCTGGGATGTAAACGAAATGAGCGACAAGATACTCGCTTTGCTGAAGCACGATATACTTCACAGCCATCTCAAGGAAATGGGCATGGAGGAAGTAAACAAAATCAGCTGGGACGCGTCAGCTGACAAATGCATAGGAATATACAACAGCTTGGTGGGGTTATAATGGTATCGACATGCATTTATTTCCAGGTTCACCAGCCTTACAGGAGCAGGCGCTATCAGATATTTGATATAGGGACAAAAAAAGGTTATTTCGACGAGGAGAAGAACAAGGAAGTAATAAATAAAATAGCCAAGAAATGCTATGAGCCGACGAACAACCTTCTGCTTGAGCTAATAAACAGGCTGGACGGGAAATTCAAGGTAAGCTTCAGCATTACAGGCGTCGTACTTGAGCAGCTTGAAGCTAATGCCCCACAAATCATAGACAGTTTCAAGGAACTCGTGAACACAGGATGCGTAGAAATTCTGAACGAGACCTATCACCACTCCCTATCTTCTGTATATTCCACAAAAGAGTTCAAGAAACAGGTAAAGCTGCACAAGAAGAAGATATTATCCCTTTTCAATTTCAGGCCCAGAATATTCAGGAATACGGAGCTGATTTACGACAACAGGCTGGCCGAGACCGTGAGCAGAATGGGGCACAATGCTATACTGACAGAAGGTGCAGACCACATACTCGGCTGGAGGAGCCCGAATTTCGTATACAAATCCAAGGCAGCTGATATAAAATTGCTGCTGAAGAACTACAGGCTGTCCGACGACATCGCATTCAGGTTCGGCGAAAGGAAATGGAACGAATACCCGCTTACAGCAGGAAAGTTTTCCCAGTGGGTCAGCAGGATAAACGGCAGCGGAGAGGTCGTCAACCTGTTCATGGACTATGAGACATTCGGTGAGCACCAGTGGGCAGACAAAGGAATCTTCGAATTTCTGAAGCACATGCCGGACGAGATACTGAAACATCCTGACAACGACTTTGTCACGCCAAGCGAAGCAATTTCGCGCTACAAGGCAGTTGCCGAGCTGGACGTACCCAACCTGATAAGCTGGGCAGATATGGAGCGCGACCTTTCTGCATGGATAGGAAACAAGATGCAGCAGGAGTCTATAAAGCGGCTTTATCTCCTGGAAGAAAAGATAGCGAATTCGGGAGATGCCCAGCTCATTAAGGACTGGAGAAAGCTACAGACGTCCGACCATTTCTATTACATGTGCACGAAATGGTTTGCCGACGGCGACGTGCACAAGTATTTCAACCCGTTCGATTCGCCGTACGACGCCTTCATATCATTCATGAATATTCTTAATGACTTGAAAATGAGAGTTGAGGAGGTATATAGGATGAAAAGCGCAAATCAAAAGCTGACGAACGTGCCGGATGACAAGGCATTCTGGTTCAAAGACGGGACAAAAATAAAGAATATGAGAGAGATGGCCACTTTCATGAAAAGAGTCAGCCCGGATGTCTTCAGTTACCACGTGAATTCGGAGAAGAACGATATCCTGAGCTGGGTAAAGGACGTGATTGGCGACCATGAGCTGGCAGAGGAGCTCAGCAGCGTGCGAAAGAAGGAAAACATGGCGTCGATATTCTCAAACAGGATACATGAACTGAAATCCATGGAACGCTGATGAAGATGAAGCTTGTAATAGGGAACGGAAACATCCTCGTTTACATAGATAAATTCTCACAGATAAGGGATTTCTATTTTCCGTTTGTGGGCCAAGAGAACCACCTTGGAGATTATGTGAGAAAGCAGAAGAAACCTTCGGATTCGCACATGCACAGGATAGGCATCTGGTGTGAAGGCAAGATTCACTGGCTTGGGGACGAATGGGAAACAGAAACCAACTACAAAACAGGCACACTGACAGGAAAAACGGCCCTTAGGAACAATAGCCTTGGTCTGGAGCTGAGCATCATAGATACGGTCCACTATAAGGAAAACATATACATGAAAAAGATCGCTGTGAAGAACTTGCGAAAAGAACGGCGGGACATCAGGCTTTTCATGGGGCAGTACTTCAGCATTTACGGCACTGACATCGGAAACACAGCATATTTCTATCCGCAAAAAAATGCCATAATTTATTACAAGAACAACAGGTACTTTCTCGTGTCCGGTCTGAAGTTATTCGAAGATTTTGCAATAGGGAACTATAATCACGAAGACATGAAGGGCACGTGGGTCGATGCAGAGGACGGAATACTCAGCAAGAACGCCATAGAGCACGGCTCTGTTGATTCTACAATATCTTTCCATCTCGATTTAAAAGGCGGCTCCGAGGATTCTGTCTGTTACTGGATAGCAGCTGGAAAGAATCTTAACGAAGTAATGGACCTGAATGAATACATAATGTACAACAGCCCCAATAACCTGTTCAGGGAAACAGAGAATTACTGGAAAAACTGGTTAAGCAGGATAGAGCTGGATATAGATGCAGACATCATGGACATGGTGAAGAAGTCGCTGCTTATCATAAGGGCACATGCAGACAACAGGGGCGGCATACTTGCGTCAACAGATTCCGAGACCCTGAAGTTCGACAGGGACTCTTACAATTATATATGGCAGAGAGACGCTGCTTTCGCGTCAATCGCATTGACCGAGGCGGGATACCCTGAGCTAAGCAGGAACTTCTTCCAGTTCTGCAGCAAAACGATAACAGAGAAAGGCTATTTCCTGCAGAAATACAACCCGAACTATTCCGTAGGAAGCTCGTGGCACCCCTGGATAAAATACGGAGAACATCGCCTGCCTATACAGGAGGACGAGACTGCGATAGTGCTTCATGCCCTATGGAAATATTACGAGCGCACGAAGGACATAAAATTCATAAAGGGCATCTACAAAGACCTGATAAAAAAGGCAGCGGATTTCCTTGTCGAGTTCAGGGAAGGCGGTGCGCCGAAAGAAAGCTATGACCTATGGGAGGAGAGGTTCGGCCTGCATACTTATACAGCATGCACCGTATATGCAGGTCTTGTTGCAGCAGCAAGATTCTCGAAAGAATTGCACAGGCTGTACGACAGCAGGAAATATCTGAAAGCATCAGGCGAGGTGAAGAATTACATAAAATCCTGCCTGTACGACGAGAATAAAGGAATGTTCTTCCGGCGCGTCGAGAAGAGAGTGGACAAGCTGTACAAGGAAAGTGAAATCGACAGCAGCACAGGTTACGCACTGCATGAATTTGTTTTCAAGCCTGATGAAGGCGTGGTAAAGAAAGAAATGGATGCCATAGAAAAAAAACTCACATGCAAAACTGAGACAGGAGGCGTGGCAAGGTATCGGGGCGACCAATACTACGCAGGTTCTAAAGACGTTCCTGGAAATCCATGGTTCATATGCACTTTATGGCTGGCTCAATACAAGATAAAGGCGGCAAAGAAATCTTCCGAGCTTGAGAGCGCAAAGAGCATACTCGAGTGGGCTGTCAAGCACGCCTCACCCACGGGTTTTCTTTCAGAGCAGCTGCACCCAACAACAGGTGAACAGCTTTCCGTTTCGCCGCTAACATGGAGCCACGCAGCTTTTGTCGAAACCGTATTCAGATACGTCGCTAAACGAGAGGAGATGAGAAATCAGTAAGCCCTTGCTATATACACGACATGCTTTGCAGGCTTCCCGCATTTTATGCACTTGCCGAAAACTTTCTCTTTCTTTCCGTAAAGCGTTCCTCTTATCTCTGCGCCTGTCTCTTTTATCTGTTCCTCGCATGAAGCAGAGCCGCACCAGTTCGCTCTTGCAAAGCCGCTGACAGTCCCCAGTTTATCCAGGTCTGTCACATCGGTTATACTGTTCTTTAGAATCAGTTCTGATTTTGCGAGCATGTCCTTCTGGATTTTCTTGAGAATTTTTTTAAGGTCTGCCAGCTTCGATACCTTTAGCTTGCTTTTCTTGCCTGTAAGGCGTTCCACTATAGTTACTTCACGGTTCTCAATATCCCTGGGCCCGATTTCTATGCGCAGAGGCACACCTTTCAGTTCCCATTCGTTGAACTTGAAACCAGGCGAGTAATCACGGCCGTCAAGGAATGCACGGATTCCCATCTTCTTGACAGCGTTCTCTACTTCCTGGGATTTCGTCTTGACTCTATCTTCCTTGCCCTTGAACGGTATAGGGACAACAACAACCTGGTAAGGTGCGACTTCAGGCGGCAAAACCGCGCCTTTGTCATCGCCGAAGTGCATCAGTATTATGCCTACCTGCCTGGTGGTCATTCCCCAGCATGTCTGCCATACGTATTTCTTTGTCCTGTCTTTGTCTGTGAACTGAATATCAAACGGCTTTGAAAAGTTCTGCCCGAGGAAGTGCGTTCCAGGCCCTTGCACAACCTTGCCGTTCTGGACAGGCGTATCAAAAACTACCGTGAAATCCGCGCCAGGGAACGTATCTGATTTCGGCCTCACGAGCACCAATGCAGCAAGGGCCATTTGCTCATAGCTCTTTGAATATATCCTAACAGCTTCTTCTGCCTGTTTTTCCGCGTCTTCCCTGCTTGCATGGGCTGTATGCGCTTCCTGCCACAGGTTCTCCCTGCTGCGAATAAAAGGCCTTGTGACCTTTGTGTCGTAGCGTATCATGTTGCACCACTGGTTTATCTTGAACGGCAGGTCTGCATGCGAGCGTATCCACAACGAGAACATAGGGTACATTATCGTCTCAGAAGTAGGCCTGACGACTAGGTTTTCCTCCAGCTTGCTGCCGCCAGCCTCTGTTACCAGCATCAGCTCTGCCTTGAACCCTTCTAGGTGCTCTTCCTCTTTCCTGATAAATCTTTCAGGCGTGAAAGACGGGAAGTAGCAGTTCTTCACGCCGTTCTTTTTTATTTCCTCATCGAAGCGCTTGTGTATCAGTTCCCAGACAGAATAACCCCATGGCAGTATGACGTCGAATCCCTTGACAGGGCTCCTCTGGTCAACGAAGCCGCCTTTGCGCACGGCTTCCAGGTACCATTTGCTGAAGTTCTCGCTTCGCTTCGTCCGTATTCCGAGTTCTTCTGACATTTACATCGCTTAATCTTATTTTATCTCCAGTGTTTATAAATAATTAAGAATTAGGCCTGCTTAAAAATCTATCAAACTCCTCCAGAAGTTTGTCGTCAATGCTGCCGTCAGGCGATTTTACCAACAGTTCAGGGTTGGGCCCTTGTGTGTACCAAGGCCTGATAATTTCTGCTGTTTTTTCCGGCAATACTGTTATAACATCGGTATCAAAACCCAGTTCTGCTCCTGCCCTGTCGACCGGCGTTTTGGACCTTCTTGGATATATGTGCATGTGCCATCTGTAATATTTCCTTGCATTTTCCATGTCTTTAAACGGCGCCATGTGTATAGCTACGTTGAGATCGGTAACACCCATATAAAAGAAAAGGGAATGCAGTGCATCGAGCGTTGGCTGAATAATGTATTTCCTGTCGTTCTCTTTCATTTGTAAAGTGTTGGAGAACTGCTCCTTGGGATAGATAAGCAGCTCACCAGAGCAGGTGGGCGCAAAGTTGGCCAGAACAGCCACGTCGTTGTCATATATCATCCTTTCCCCGTCTTTTTCGTGCTCAAATAAGATATCGAACGGGTTCTTTCCGTATTTTTCCGCAAGTGCCTTGCATTTATCCAGTTCAGCCTCTTCGGTTGAATCCAGAACATGCGTTATGGTTTTTCGTTGCGAGTGCGGATGCGATATCGAGGCGCCTGCCCATACGCCCCAGTTAGTGAAGTCCATCATGGATATCAGATTGTCAACCTCTCTCTCCATCCTGTGTGCTATTTCAGGTGACGACTCCAGCATATTTTCGATGTCCTGATAAGAAAGTTGAGAGAGCAGGCTTTTGTGCGGCAGGTAGATGGTAATCCAGTCCTGTTTTCCAAAAGGGTATTTATTGGGCACGGTCACAGCACTGCCATTGTTATGCATTATTCTTGGTTCAGGGGTCTGCCTAGCGTAATCACAGAACGGGCAGGTACTCTCATCCACTGGCTTTATTTCGTACGAGGCAGAACTGGTAATGGGCCTTCTTGCCCGGATTTCTGAAATTATTGACCTGTTGCCTGACAAGGGGTCTATTCTTGTCAAGATATACGCATCCCCGCTGTTTACTGAATCCCTATACTCCCTCAGGAAGGGTAGATTAGAATATGATTTTGTTTCAGAAGCAGTAACAGTTTTTCCTGAATCAACAGCGGCAGAGTTTGTCATTAAACCTGACCATGGCCTCCTTCAGACCCCATACCCTATATATTTTTATCGACTGGCCTGTTAAAAAACTTTATTATACCCTGGTATATATTTATAAACTATGAGAAAAAGTCCCAGAAAGGATATAATTTTGTCTGAGGAGCGCACGATACTCGCGAAAGAGCGCACCATTCTTTCGTTCATGCGCACAGGACTGGCTTTTATCGGAGTCGGTCTCGTCGTCATGAGCGTCCTAAAGGAAATCGTTTTCTATATAACAGGTTCAGTGCTGGTCTTCATAGGATTCATAGAGGTTTTTGAATCCATTCGAAGGCTTTACGTGAAGAAGAAAGAGATGGAGAAACTGAAGAAAAGGCTTTGAAACCTTTTATTTTAATATTGGCTAATATCTTATACATGAAAGGCATAACGCCCGCAATCTCAATAATACTTCTACTCCTTATAACCATATCAGTCATAGGTGCTGGTCAGGTATTCTTTTCCAGCCTGGTGCAGACAGCTGGAGAAGCAGGGGAAGAAGAATTACAACACCAGATAACGCAGACCAGCGAGAGCTTCCGCATAGAGAGTACAGACAAAAACAAAGTCTATATAAGGAACACCGGGAACACAGAGATATCAGGCCTTAATTTCTACGCCGAAGGCGTCCAGGTCGATGCAACAGGCTCTGGGACAATACAGCCTAATGCTATCGGAGAATTTACCTTAGACCCACAACAGATACCCATAGATTATGAAGTACTTTTGAAGGTTACTTCTGCAGGTACTGAAAAAACTAAAATAATGGAATTTGAGAATCTGGCTGGTAATCCTGGGTTTGAAACAGGAGATTTTAGCACTTGGGAGACTGGTTCGGGTGGCGGAAGTGTTTCCATAAGCAACACGGAATCTCACAGTGGCAGCTATTCAGCAGCTGTGACAAAGGGCGGTGGACAGACCTACCCTTCCCTGAAGAAAAGGGTTATTTATATAGACGGTTGGGAAGACGGCGCCACGATGAAGTACAGTGTCTGGGCAAAAGGAAGCACAGACCTTGTAACTACTTTTGAATTCTGGACCGAGGATAGCTATCTCTCATGCGGTCCCCACAGGTTCGGATACCGCAGTGTTACAACGGACTGGCAGAAATTCGAATTGGTCCATACAATTAAGCTCAAGCCATGTGGAAACATGCCCAGGAAGTTATCCGCCTATAACAGACGAGCTCCATCCAAACATGAGAA
>CAYVZO010000029.1:0-7527 GCA_964456345.1 uncultured archaeon
GATCAATAAAGAAGCCCCAGTTCACGAGAGAAAGAACATGCTGTTTTCCGGCACCATAATCGTCTATGGCCGATGCAGGGCTGTTGTTGTAAGCACAGGCATGAAGACGGAGTTCGGAAAAATCGCCTCTATGCTGCAGGAGGGCGAGGAGAAGACACCACTTCAGGAGAAGCTTGATTTGTTCGGCAAGCAGCTCGGCATTATACTCGTTTTGATATGCGCTGCGATATTCTTCATGGGCGTCTTTGGCGGCGCTGAAATCGTGGAGATGTTCCTTGTTTCTGTCTCCTTAGCTGTCGCAGCTGTGCCAGAGGCAATGCCTGCTGTGGTTGCCATATCGCTTGCCATAGGCGTGCAGAAAATGGCTAGGAAGAACTCGATAATACGGAGGCTTCCTGCAGTGGAAACCCTCGGCTGCGCAACAGTGATATGCAGCGACAAGACAGGCACCATGACAAAAGGCGAAATGGTAGTGAGGAAGCTATATCTCAACGACAGCGTAACCGAAGTCGGCGACAAGCTGAACGCAGACGCTGACATGAAGCTTATGCTCAGGACAGGACTCCTATGTAACGACGCTGTAATCGACAGAGAGGTCGTGGGGGACCCGACCGAGGCAGCCCTAATAATCTCTGCGCAAAAAGCGGGTCTTGAGGACCTGCGCAAGAAATACAGGCGCATAAGCGAGATACCTTTTGATTCTAACAGGAAGATGATGAGCGTTGCATACCAGGAGGATAAAAGAGTCTATACTAAAGGGGGCACTGAAGCTGTACTTGAAAAATGCAACAGGATACTCAAGCATGGGAAAGTAACAAAGCTTACAAAGGACGACAGGAAAAAGATACTGGATGCAAACCATGAATTTGCTAAAAACGCGCTGCGTGTTCTTGCCTTCGCTTACAAGCCGATGAAGGGGAAGATAAGCGAGTCCAACCTCATCTTCATAGGGCTCCAGGGTATGATCGATTCTCCAAGACCCGAGGTAAAGGGCTCGGTAAAGAAGTGCATCAGGGCAGGCATCAGGGTCATAATGATGACAGGCGACCACAAGGACACAGCCATGGCTATTGCAAAGGAGCTTGGCATAGGCGAGAAAACACTCACAGGCGAAGAGCTTGACAAACTCAGCGACGAGGAATTCTCTTCAGCTGTCGACGATACCTCTGTATATGCAAGGGTCTCTCCTGAACACAAGGTTCGTATAACACAGGCGCTGAAGGACAAGGGCCACGTAGTTGCCATGACAGGAGACGGCGTAAACGACGCGCCTGCTCTCAAGAAGGCTGAAATCGGAGTTGCTGTAGGCTCAGGCACAGAAGTCTCGAAAGAGGCGTCGGACATGGTGATAACCGATGACAACTTCTCTTCGATCGTGTCTGCTATCGAAGAGGGCAGGGGAATCTATGACAACATAAAGAAATTCATCCTTTATATGCTTTCCACCAACAGCGGGGAAGTCCTGGCGATATTCATGACGATGATGATATCCCTGCTGTTCATGCCTGAGATAGTGTTCCTCCTGCTTCCTGCACAGATACTGTGGATGAACCTTCTGACTGACGGCCTTATTGCGATATCCCTCGGTTTGGAGCCTGCTGAGCCGGGCATAATGACGAGGAAGCCGAGGAGCAGGAAAGAGAAGTTCCTGACAGGAAAATCGCTGGCTTACATAGCCTTCGTAGGCGTTGTCATGTCTGTTGGTGGAATATACGTCTTCTTCTCGGAAATGGGTTCTGGATTAGAGACAGCAAGGACCATGGCGTTCGCTACGCTCATAATGTTCCAGGTGTTCATAGGCCTTTCTTCGAGGTCAAAACTGCCGCTGACAAGGATAGGGTTATTCACCAACAACAGGATGATAATGGCAATACTTTCCTCAATAATACTGCTTCTGGTAATAATTTACGTACCTTTCTTCAACCCTATGTTCAAGACCGTGCCTCTAAGTGGCGAAGCATGGGCAAAAATCCTGGCAGTCTCTTCCACCATGTTCTTTATCCTTGAGGGGAAAAAGATAATATCATCAAGAGAAAAGAGGTGATCCATTCACCCAGATGATACAGCCCTATTTTGTGAATGTCACGCCTGCCGACAATATGGAGCTCGGTTTCTCCAGGCAACAGGCCTATCACAAGAATCTATAAAAACCTAACATATCAGGTTATCAACGATTTCCTCAGGCACGAACTCCTTGAGGTCGGCGTATTCCTGACCAACGCCCAGGTAAAGAATAGGCTTGCTTATTGTATGGCTTGCAGACAGGCACGCGCCTCCTTTCTCATAGACGTCCGCTTTCGTGAGTATCACTGCATCCACACCCACGGATTTGCTGAACAGTTCGCTCTGCTCGTAGACGTCGTTGCCTGTTATCGAGTCCAGGACGAGGATTTTCATGTCAGGATTGTTCACACGGACCACTTTCTTCAGCTCATCCATAAGGTTCACGTTGCTGTGAGACCTGCCTGCTGTGTCTGCCAGGACAAGCTTGCTGCCTGAAGCTTTCGCATGCTTCACTGCATCGAATATCACAGCTGCAGAATCAGCACCGTATTTGTGCTTCACCACTTCCAACCCTAAACGCTTTGCGTGTTCCTCGAGCTGCTCTATGCTTGCAGCGCGGAAGGTGTCGCCTGCAGCCAATACGGGTTTACAGTCCTTGAGTTTGTTCGCAAGCTTTGCCATGGTTGTTGTCTTTCCCGTGCCATTGAATCCGAACAATATTATAAGGAAGGGTTCCTTGCTGGCAGAATACTTGTCTTCTATCAGCTTCCTGATGTCTTTCCTTTCCTGGGCCATCACGTCAAGCATGGCATTTCTCAGCGAGTCTTTTATTACCTTCTCGACCTCGCTTCTTTTTACTGTCATACCCAACAGGTCTTTCTTCACGTCCCTGCATATTATTTCAGCAACCGGAAGCGCTACGTCGTTCTCGAGAAGCGCTAACTGAAGTTCCTCCAGAAATTTGTCCACCTCGCCTTCGGAAAGCCTTTTCTCTTTGACCTTCTTGAGAAGACCCTTCAGAAGGTCTTTCTTTTCCCCAGGCTCTTTTATTTCTTCCTTTGCCAGTTCTTTTCCAGTCTCTTTGGCAGGCTTTTCAATCTCAGGTTTGACTTCCTCCTTTATTCCCTTTGCCGGTTCAACAGCCTCTTCAGAAACAGGTTCTGGTTGCGGAGCTTCTTTCTCCTCCCTTACCTTTTCAGACACCCTTTTCACAGCGTCGCTGAGACGCTTTTTAAGAGAACCAAACATGATTTTCTCACTTTTTAGACTTTTCTGCCAGAGCCTGCAGCTCTTTCTCAGTCTGCTCGATGTTCCTGCCCAGTTTGTTTATTTCTTCTATAAGTTCGTTGTAGTTTGTGCCCATGTCTTTCAGCTTGGACTCTAGCACAGACGAGGCCTTTTCCCTGCTTTCCCTGGCCACGATGCCGGCGCCTATGTTTATCATTACTTTTTCCTTGTCTTTTATGTTGGAACGTATGAACGAGTCGCTGCCCAGCGGGGACCATATCTCGTTCCCTTCGCTGACCTTGCCAAGCTCCTTTATGGCGTTTATCGTGGTTATGGTCTCACCTATCTTGTCCTCGAAAGCTGACTTTTCCTCGAGAAGGGCGTTGGCCTGCTGCCTTAACAACTGTAGTTTAAGATATTTCCTTTGCAGTTCCTCTGTCATCTCAGCACCTTACCTAAATTCTGACACAAAAACTATTAAAATCAGGCAAGCAGGGAATTCAGTATCCTGTCAAAAGATTCCCTCTCGGATTTCTGGCTTTTCTCCTCTTTTTCTATGGTTTTGCCCAGCCGTTTCAGCCCTAACATGCCCGTGGTTCCTGAATATTTCTTGGCTTTTATGGCATATTTTGGGTCTACATGACCAACGTTCTGGAAATTGTACTGGACTTCTTTGTAGGCATCCCGGAAAGGGACACCCTTCTTGACAAGTTCCATTGCTTTGTCGACTGAGAATATTTCAGGCGTGAAAGCCCTCATGAGCATGCTCTCGTTTACTTTCAGGTTCTTTATAACAAGGTCGCACATCTTTAGCGAAGATTCCGTTATGTAGACGCTCCTTATTACAGGCTCCTTCGTCTCCTGCAGGTCCCTGTTGTAGCCTGAAGTCAGGTCCTTTACAGTCCCCACGAGCTGCTGGAAGAACGAGAAGACGATGTTCGACCTGGCCCTTACCAGTTCAAGTATGTCGGGATTCCTCTTCTTCGGCATTATGCTGCTTCCTGTACACAGTTCCTCCGGAATCTCGAAAAAACCAAACTCTTTCGTACTGAAGAGTATTATGTCGTTTGCAAGCCTGCTCAGATCGAGCATTACTGTCGCGAGTGCGGAAACAAGGACGGCTTCTATTTTTCCCCTGCTGTTCTGCACGTATAACACGTTGTTCTGGATTTTCTCGAATCCGAGCAGCTTCGTCGTAAAATGCCTGTCGATGTTGAGGGATACGCCGTATCCTGCAGCAGAGCCGAGCGGGTTCTGGTTGTTCAGCTTGTATGCGCACCTTACCATTATCATGTCATCCAGCAAAGCCTCTATGTAGGAAGCTGCCCACAAGCCCACGGAAGACGGCATCGCCTTTTGCATGTGCGTATAGCCGGGCATGGGCATGCCTTTGTTCTCTGCCGAGAACCTAAGCAGGCTTTTGCACAAGTTCAGGATAGCCTCTTCTATGTCAAGGAGGTTGTCTTTCGCATAAAGCCTCATATCGACAAGTATCTGGTCGTTCCTTGACCTGCCTGTATGTATCTTCTTTCCTGTCTCGCCCAGCTCATCCGTAAGGTAGTTCTCTATCTTCGTGTGTACATCCTCGTCCTTCTGCTCAATCTTGAATCTGCCTTCCTTGTTCATGAGCATTGCGTTTTTCAGCGATTTCTTTATGCCTGCAAGCTCCTCTTTGCTGAGCACTCCTGCCTTATTCAGCATGGTGGCGTGCGCCAGGGACCCGACTATATCGTATTTTATCAGAAACTGGTCGAATGCTATGTCGCCGGATGCGGTGAACCTCTCCACTTTCTCGGCAAGGTCCGAATCCTTGAAGTCCTTGCTCTCCCACAGTTTCATAAGCATCTCCCAAGAATCAATAATTGAAAACGCTCTTAAAGGTTTCTAGTCTCAGAGCCACTTCTTTTTCTTGAAGTATAACATCATAACGATTCCCATGGCAAGCATGAGGAGCAGAACAGCTGGATAGCCGTATGCCCAATCAAGTTCCGGCATGAACGTGAAGTTCATTCCGTATACGCCTGCGATGAACGTCAACGGCATAAAGATGGTGGCGATGACTGTGAGGACCTTCATTATCTCGTTCATTCTGTTCGATGCAGTCGAGTGGTATGACTCGACTGCCACATTTATTGAATCCCGGAAAGAGTCTACCGCTTCCGAGACCCTGTACATATGGTCGTATACGTCCTTGAAATACAGCATTGTCCTTGGTTTTATGAACTCGGGCTTCCTCAGCAACATGTTTATAAGGTCCCTCTGCGGCGCCACGGACCTCTTGAGCATGAGGCAGGTGCTTCTTATCTGCGACAGTTCGGATATGAGCTCTGGTGTAGCCTCTTTGAATACTTCTACCTCAAGCTCGTCTATCTTGTCGTCCAGCTTGCTGGTGACGGGGAAGTAGGTGTCAACAAGCTCGTCCAGCAGAGAGTAGAGAAGGAAATCCGAGCCCTTCTCCATTACCATGACCTTCTTCTCCACCTTTTCCTTTACCTTATCCACGGGCTCTGAATTCTTGGGATGAATAGTGACGATAAAGTTCTTTCCCATGAATATGTCAAGCTCGTTGAAGTTTATCTCATGGTTTTCGAGGCTTGCAGAATGCATTACTATGAAACAATTGTTGATATAATCGTCAAGTTTCGCCCTCTGGTTGAAATTCATGCAGTCTTCCAGAGCAAGCGTGTGAAAATTGAACTTCTTCTTGAGGAAATTTATGTCCTTCAGGTCAGGGTCCTTTATGTCTATCCATACGTTGGCTTTCTTGTTGCCTAGAATCTTGTCTATTTCAGCTGCCTTGTGGCATCTGGCCACCTTCCTGCCATCGTAGTAAAGAATGAAAGTTATCATGCTACCACAATACTTTTGACACCTTACGAAACATCAAATTTACGAAGAACTGAAACACTTTGGTGTTGTGTCGAACGTGTCCGAGACACCGCCGCAGTTGGTCGTGATGATCACTTTCGAGAACGCTGTCGGGCACGAAGAGATGCCTATGCTGCTGAACGATATTGTTTCCGTGTCACCGACATCAAAATCCTGTATGGGTGTTCCAGAACCTGCAAAGTTACCGCCAGTGGTGTTCAGCATCTGTGCAGACTGTATTATAAGGTCATTCGACTGCCCTGTATTCATTACGACAACGCTCGCAGTTCCGGTTCCGTTTCCTGCTGTTATATAGACTTCCTGGATGCTCACGCCTGCTGCAGAACAATCAATAGCCTGAAGCGTCTTGTTCTCGACCTTTACCTGGGACGTTCTCGTTATCGTAGACATCCACCCCATTATTAAGGTAGCTAACGCAACAGTAATGGCTATCAACAATACAGCTGCCAGAAGAGGCGAAATACCTTTCATAAGAATTAGATAGTCTCCGCTATTTAAATATTTTTCATGACCCTTTTCGTAATCTTGAAATGGGCTTTTGCAACCGTTTTCAGTATGCCTTTGTCGTATTTTTTCAGTATATCTTTTACCGTCTTTTCAACGTGCGTGCAGCCTTTTGGAAGGACAAAACCTATTTCCCTGCCAAGGGCTCGAAGCGTCCGCAGGAACTCGTCCCTCGCAAGTACGGAAGCAGCAGCAACAGCCATGTCGTTCTCAGCCCTGTACCT
The DNA here is from genome assembly GCA_964456345.1 of uncultured archaeon. Taxonomy (GTDB): domain Archaea; phylum Aenigmatarchaeota; class Aenigmatarchaeia; order GW2011-AR5; family GW2011-AR5; genus CAYVZO01. The sequence continues at coordinate 6,849 of CAYVZO010000029.1, forward strand.
CTGTATGACTTTCACGTTTTCTATAACGATATTCGCGGAGTCGAACTTGTCGATTATCACCAGTTCAGCGTTTTCTCTCTTTAACATGTTCTTTATCGCCCTCGTATGCGCCCATTCCAGCAGCCTGTTCAATGAGGAGAACTTGTCATAGAGATTGTTGTATTTCTCAGGCGATATCTTTACGATTTCGTACCTGCATATGCGCTTTATTTTCACGGCCTTGTTGCGAATCTGGAGATCGCTCAGCCTTTTCGAGTCCCTCACGCCGAGCTCTTGCAATTTTTTCTCTGTGTTGTCGTCGACAAGAACAGCAGCAACCACGAGATATCCGAAATAATCGCCTTTCCCAGCTTCGTCCGTGCCGATTCTCATGAGCCTCTGCTTATATTTATATAGTTCCCTGCATAAAAAACCATTAGATAATTATGGACGTGCTGTCAGGCGGACCGTCGCTTGCCAATTTCTGGAAGTGTTTTTTGTTCGCTGTAATAGCAGCTATACTGTTCTATGTTCTCCTTGCGCCATACCTGCCATACGACCTTATACTCACGTTCATAGTTTTCGTAATAGCGTACGCACTGGCAACAAAAGCCGTGATGTGACTTTCTAGCATTTTTTAAACGTTTTCTTTCATAATTAGTTAGAACGGGTCCGTAGCTCAGTCAGCCCCTTTCTCTTG
>CAYVZO010000030.1:0-7256 GCA_964456345.1 uncultured archaeon
CTACGAACTGCGGAGGCGTTGAAGCCCGGTTCGAAGAGAGCCCTTTGTGCACTTAGACCAGTCCCCATCTCGGGTTATCCTTTTTCTTGAATTCCTTTATCTCTTCGAGAACCGATAATTCGTTGTCGCTCAGAAGGTCTTTGTGCGCATTTAGTTTTGCATATTCGCTGCCTGTTATCTCCGTATATAAAACATCGCTTTCCTGGACCTGGCGGCCGATTGTTGGTCCTGTTATGGATACGGCAATCTTGTCGCCTATCTTCGCTTCCTCTCTGTTTTCGCCTTGCGACTGGATTTGTTTGACCTCACCTATGACCTTGTTGTTCTTGAGAAGCTTGTAGCCTGACTTGATGCGACCACCTACGACTTCGCAACCTACTATGGCAGGGTTGCTTGCGCGGAACGTGCAGCCAGGAAGCAGTTTTATCTTGCCAGGCCTTGTAACGCTCTCCAATTCGCTCAGCCTGGTCTTCTCCTTTTCTTCCTTTACCCATTTTTCGTAATCCTCAAGAAGTCGGTAGATAACGTTATTTTCTATGATGACTACTGATTTGTCTTTTGCGAAAGCCTTTACCTCGTCGCTGGTCCTGGTATTGAACCCGATTATTGCCTTGTACTCGCTCTTTGTGTTGGCTTCCGCCTTTATGGTATCCGTCTTATTTATCAGCCCTATGGATGCATCCCTTATTGGATATTGCTTGAACACGTTTATGAGGGCTTCCAGGCTGCCGATGGTATCCGCCTTCAGTATAAGGCCCTCGCTTTCAGCGTGTATACCGACCTCTTCCTGCTCCTCCTCCAGCTCATTGAGGAGCTTTTCAGCCTCCTCGAATGTCTTCGCGGTTCTTATTGGAAGGCCTGCCACGATGTCGCCCAGGCCTGGCGCAGCTATCTTCACTCCTGATGCTGCATGCACCTCTTCCACGTTCCTAAACTTTTTTTCGGTCCGCATGTCCCTCAACGGCTCTGGCTCCAAAAGCGCACGAATTTTCATTATCCTCGGTATAGGGCCGCCTATCACGAGGTAATCGTTCCTCTTCACAGAGCCATCATATATTACCGTGTCTATAGTCGTGCCCAAGCCAGTCACGTCCTTGACCTCGAGTATCATTCCTTTTGCAGTATCCGTAGTTATGAGCCTTTCTTTTAGGAACCTCTGCGCAAGCCCTGCCAGTATGGTCAGGAGCTCAGGCACACCCTCGCCTGTTTTTGCAGAAACCGGGATAGCAGCCACGTTCTTGGTGAAGTCGCTGATCCTGTCAAAACGCTCTATTATCGTGTCATGCTTTGCGAATTCCTCAACAAGCTCGTAGAATTTCTTCTCGAAATCACCCTTTACTTCGTCGCTTTGCTCTTCGAAATTGTCGCAGAAGCAGCACATCTTGTCAGGTACGGACCAGCCGTGTATGCGGTCGATCTTGTTGAAGGCGATAACAAAAGGAACTTTAGAATTCTTCAGTATTTCCAGACTTTCGAGCGTCTGGGGCATGAGCCCCTCGTTTATATCCACGATGAGTATGGCAATGTCGGCGATAGAGCCCCCACGGCTTCTTAAGCTCCCGAACGCTTCGTGCCCGGGCGTGTCGATAAAAAGCAATCCAGGGATTTCTAACTTCACTTTGAATGTATCAAGAAGAGGGCCGCATATGCGGCCTATTACCTCATTGGGTATTTCCGTTGTCCCTATTGCCTGCGTGATTCCGCCGGCTTCCCTCGCAGCTATGGCTGTCTGCCTTATCTGGTCTAGCAAAGTCGTCTTTCCGTGGTCCACGTGACCCAATATAACTATTATAGGCTGGCGTAATTGCATACATCTCGCTCTCCTGGTTTATTTCCATAATCAGATAGAATTAGTATGCTAACTTTAAAAGATTAATTTCGTAAAATTATTCATGGAGATAAGCAAGCTTGGCAAGGGCCGCTGCATACTCCTGAACGAGAGGCCATACAGGATTGTGGACACGAAATCAGTGGTCATCTCCAAGCACAGCCACACTAGGACGAAGCTAGAGCTGGAAGACGTCTTCTCAGGCGAACGGGTGACAAAAAACATGTCGCCGCACGAGCATGTTAAGGATGTGGATGTGCCCAGAAAGCAAGGCCAGCTCATTTCCAAGCTGGGCGATTCTGTCCAGGTGATGGACATGTTCACTTACGAGATTTTCGAGGCAGCACTTGACAAGAACCTGGAAATCAACGAAGGAGATTTAGTAACATTCGTAGAGTTCAACGGAAACGCAAAGGTTATCGAGAAAAGGCTGGCCAATTCCTAGGTATGCTCACTTCAAAAACGGCTTCAGTTCATCCATTATCTTGCCTGTCATTATTTCAGGCCCTCTCGTCACGTGCACGTTCACGAAAGGGACGTCCTTTTTCCTGTAATAATCAATAACAGGCTTTGACTGCTTGTCATATACTTCAAACCTGTCCTTTATGACCTCTTCTGTCTCGTCATCGCGCTTGTAAAGCTCGCCGCCACATTTATCACATTTTCCAGGTACCTTGGGGTTCATGGGCGGAAGGATGTACTCTACGCCATCGACAGTTTCGTGTATGTCCGCTATATTATATATATCACCGCACTTCCTGCAGATCCTTCGGGCAAGCATCTTCTGGATTAATATCTCTCTCGGCATGATAAGGTTTATCACAAGGTCTATCTTAGTTATCTTGTCAAGCGCCTCAGCCTGCGGAAGCGTTCTCGGAAACCCATCGAATATGACTCCATTCTTTGCATCTTTTTGCGAGATTCTCTCTTTGAGCATTTCTATCGTCAGTTCATCAGGCACGAGATGTCCTTTGTTCATGTATTCCTCGGCTTTCTTGCCAAGCTCTGTTTTGTTGGCAACGTGCTCCCTGAAAAGGTCGCCTGTCGAAACCTTGATTATGCCGAGCTTCGGAGCTATCCTCGAGGAATAAGTGCCCTTGCCTGAGCCAGGCGGGCCGAATATTATAATGTTCATTTCAATCCACGCTGTTCTTCGAAAAGCCTTCTTTTCTATTAATAGGTAGTTATGCTTAAATTGTTAAAGGCGACAGAATCAGTCTTGTCTTAATACTTTACATAGAAGATGGTAAGAGCAGTTAGGAAGAAACTGGTTTCTTCCTTGCGCTAATCAGTCAATTCTATCTCGATATTAACCTCGCGCGGTATGTGAATTCGCGTAATCTGGCGGAGCACGCGGTCGTTTGCACCAACATCCAGAACCCGCTTGTGAATTCTCATCTCCCAGGTTTCCCAGTTGCCGCCGCCTCCCCCACGATGCATGCCGTCGCCGCACGGCGTGCGCATAACAGGTATCCTGAGCTTTTTAGTAGGCAGGGCTATGGGACCGGACACTACAACGCCTATTTTCTCGGCTATGCTCTTTATTTCGTTGCATACCTCATCCAGTTGCTTGGGCTCTTTGCCTGCCAATTTTATCCTTGCTATCTGGGGCATAACTAGAATAAATAGGGGAGTAAGTATTAAAATGTTTTTCCAGGCAGATTAGAAAATAAAATAGAAAGGGAAAAGAAAAAAATTGAAAATTTGTTTCTTACTCAGTCACTTATTCTGTTACAGTGTCTATGCAGATTCCTGCAGCTACTGTCTGGCCCATGTCTCTTATGGCGAAGCGGGCTAGCTCAGGTATGTCAGCCTGCTTCTCTATTATCATAGGCTTTGTAGGCTTTACTTTCACTATAGCTGCGTCGCCGGTCTTTATGTAGTCAGGGTTTTCCTGTGCAACAGCGCCTGTTTTCGGGTCTATCTTCTTCACGATTTCCGTGATAGTGCATGCTATCTGCGCGGTGTGTATGTGGAACACAGGCGTATAACCCTTGCTTATGACGCTAGGGTGGTTCAGCACAATTATCTGCGCTGTGAATTCCTTAACCGGCTTTGCTGCTGAGTCAGGGTGGCACAGAACATCTCCACGCTTGATGTTCTTCTTGTCCACACCACGGATGTTGAATCCTATGTTGTCTCCTGGCTTTGCTTCCTGGTACTGCTCGTGGTGCATCTCTATCGACTTTACCTCGCCCTGCGCCATGGAAGGCACGAAAACAACAGTGTCGTTCACTTTCATTACTCCTGTTTCGACCCTTCCGACAGGCACTGTACCTACTCCTGTAATCGAGTAGACGTCCTGTATAGGCAGTCTCAGAGGCTTGTCTACAGGCTGTTCAGGCATCTTGAAGTTGTCAAGTTCCTCAACAATCGTCTTGCCCTTGTACCAAGGCATGTTTTCGGACTTCTTGGCTACGTTATCGCCTTTATAGCCTGATGTCGGAACAAAAGGGATTTCTTCCACCTTGAAGCCTATTCCCTTCAGCAGCTTTTCTGCTTCGGCTTTTGTCGAATTATACTTCGCCTCATCGTAGTTTACTGCATCCATCTTGTTTATTGCTACGATAAGCTGGCTTACTCCGAGGACTTTCGCCAGATACGCGTGCTCCTTGGTCTGTTCCTGAATGCCTTCTTTTGCAGAGCACACCAGTATAGCACCGTCTGCCTGCGAAGTACCTGTAATCATGTTCTTTACGAAGTCCCTGTGTCCAGGACAGTCTATTATCGTAAAGTAGTACTTCTGCGTGTCGAATCTCTGGTGCATTATGTCTATTGTCAGCCCTCTTTCTCTCTCTTCCTTGAGCTTGTCCATGACGAAAGCGAACTCGAAAGTCTCTTTCTTGAGCTCCTTTGCCAGGTCCTGGAGCTTCCTCATTACGTCTTCTCTTATCGAACCTGTATCGAACAAAAGCCTTCCTACCAAGGTCGATTTCCCGTGGTCTACGTGACCTATAGTAACTAGGTTCATATGCGGTTTCTTTTCTGCCATTTATACTACCTCCTAAAGATAACGAGCGTCGCTATATGCTAGCTCTGTCAAGCCTTAAAGTATAATCGAATCTTTTTAAATCTTTTGCTAAGTGCACAAAAAACAGAGAAAAAGTTAATTTCTAGCTGCCCAGGCTCTCGTCTATGTCTTCCAGAGCCTCAGTTAACTCGCCTACGTCCTGGCTGATGTTGGTCACAGCCTCGGAAACCTCTTCCTGGCTCTTTATCGTGGATGATTCTGTACAGCCTGATATGAACACGAAGCTGCACATTACCAGTGCAATCAATAGAACCGCTAACTTCTTCATATTACCACCATATATTACTTTACATCCCTCTCTTTATTTAATTATTTACAGTCAGTGCACCAGCTGCACTCGCCCATATCACATTGGCCGTTGTCAAGGCAGCCGCTGCAATCTTCGTAAGTCTTAGATATGCTTTCTTTCTGGACAGGCTCTATTTCTATACCGGTTTTCTTCAGGGCTTCTTCTTCGGACTTCTTCGTAACCTCTTCTGCAGGCACCTCTTTCTGAGCCTCTCCTGCGTAGATTCCTTTGCTTGCCTGCTGCACCTCAGGCATGCTAGTGGCTACAGCTGTTGAATGCGCCTGCATTAGTTGTATCAGCGAACCCTCGCAGTAAGGCATTATGTCAGTTTCAGGATTCCTTGCACCCATTGTATAATCAGGGATAAGGCACGTCATTTCATAAGGCGCCTCTATTCCAGGCATATCCACTGGCAGTTCTGCACTCTCAGGCATAGCTGCATAGAGCCTGCATTTATCGTTCTCCACGCCAGTGATTTCGACCTTGATGCCGTTTTCACCCTCAGGGTAGAACACAACAGGCTTGCACATCCTGAGCGCGCGGTCGAAGCATGATTGGTCTGTACATTTTGTTTCCTTATTGGAAACCATTTCCTGTATTTCGTCGCTTGTGCTCAGCATCACGTAGAGTATGTCCTTTATCACAACGTCTTTCAGGTATCGTATATCATGTCTCATTTCCATAAGGTCGTCTGCGGTTATGCCCTCCAGCATATTCCTCAGCCTGTCTTTTATCTCGTCAACCTTTTCCTTTGCGTCCTCGAACATGTCAGAAACCCTTCTGAACCTCTGCTCCTCGTTCGAGCCGACGGATGCATAATAATTCGCTATATCCTCGGTATTCTTTGCAAGCTTGTCAAGTATTATCTTGAGGTCTTCCAGTTTGAAAGCAATCTCAAGAAGCTTTCCTGTATCAGGGACTTCTTCTATCTTTTCCACGTAAACCCTGTTCTCGTCGCCCCTTTTCACGCAATCAACAAATATAACGCAACCGCTGCCATCCTTCTTGACAATCAGTTCGCCGCCTTCTTGGTGACATTTTTTATACGCCTCTTCAGGCGGCTCTTCCGCGCATTTCCCTGTCTCAGCACACCTTAATACGGCGCATCCGTTCTCATCAAAACCCCTGACCACCCCAAAGCCCCTTTCTTGGCATTGGACCTTGATTTTCTCTTTCTCCTCATAAGGCATTTCAGCGCAGGATTTTTCAGATTCTCTTACGCATTTTGCAATCTTGCAGCCGCCTTCGAATACGATTTGGCCGGACTGCCCCATTTCTTCGCATTTCTCCATGATGCGGTCTATTTCCTCCGAGGGAGGGCATTCATACTGCCTGAATACCTGGTTCGTTGCCGTGGCTTGCGCGAATTCGCAGCTCACGAAGTCGCAGCCCCTGGGATCCTGCTTTATGACAGGAGTCCCGCCTGCTTCGATACATTTCTTTTTCTCCTCGCTTTTTATTTCAGGGCACTTTATCGAATAAGATTTGCATACAACGTGGGTGAATCCAGAGTCGTCTATAGTCGTATAGCACTCTTCAGGAACATGGCAGGGTTCACAGCTGCATATGCCAGCTGATGTCATACTGCAGGAAACCTCTTTCCCGTCAGGGCATGTTTTTGTCGGCTCGCAGCCGCAATCCTTTGGACAGTTTTCCATATCCTCACCAACTCCACATACACCGTCACCGCAATAACCTCCATCCACTCTAGGGTAGCACATGCCGATACAGCAGTATTTGCCTTCGCCTATCTGCTCAAGCGAGCCGTCGCATTTGTTCTTTTCAGGGTCGCAATAGATGCCTCCTATGTCTGAGCATGAGTCCTGGTACACACTTTCTTGGCTGGTTGTGCCTGTTTCTTCATATTCTGCAATTAAGTTTGATTCTGTTGAATCGGTTTCGTTATATCTTTCAGGACAGGAAGCCTCGCATCTGCCGCAGCCTTTGTCAGCATAGCAGGGGTTTTTGCAGCTTACAGCAGAGCCATCAGGGCATGTAATCGTGGTCTCGCCGCATTCCTTCTGTTCGTAGCGGCAGGCGCCTGTCTCGGCGTCGCAGGCGCCGTTATAGTACCATGTACTGCCTGAGCAATAATTCTCGCAGTAAAC
>CAYVZO010000031.1:0-7201 GCA_964456345.1 uncultured archaeon
CAGTTCCCTCGATACCAAGAACAAACATAATTAACCTAACTGTTGAAAGGATAAAAACATTTGCGGGATAGGATAAACAAGATTGAAAATGAAGAGAAACAAGAGCAAAAAAGAAATTGAATCAGAGCTAGCAGAGCTGGAATCTGTTTTTGCTTCTTTGGGAAACAGGGACAACTCTTGCATTAAAAAAGCTTACAGGACTCTGGGAGATAAGATAAAGAAAAACGACCTTGGTGTAGAACACAGCCGCATGCAGATGGTCGTGTGCGACTATCTTATTGACAAGGGTTGCGGAACAGTAGAAGTGGAATACAAACTGGAAGATACAAAACCGCCTTATCTCGTCCTTGACGTATACGGAAAGGCTCTCCTGGAAACAGTCGGTGTCGAGATAGAAACACGGGTCGTGAAGAACCTGGGGAGGCATATCGCTGCGCGCACGCTTGCGAAAATAACCGGATATTCGCCGAATACGGACAAGTTTTACCTGGCCGGACCAAGGGAATCCAGGTTTATTGTACCAGAATTTATATTAAACGGCATGAGACCGGAGAAAGAACTCAGGTTCGGGAAAAAGCTCACAGACAGGTATTATAAAAGGCCCAAATTCGAGCTGGAAGACTTTCTGAGAGCAAACCTTGACGGATTCCTTGTTATAGACAGGGATGGCATCTATCCCATAGGTGTGCAAGACAGGTCTATATACAAGAGCTGTCAGATAATAAATTCACGAGGACATTCATACATCCTCAATCAGTAAAAGAAGCAGCTCATTTCTTCTCGTCCTTGATTTCCGCGAAGCCGCAACGCCCGCAATACTTACGATTCTTGTAGACTGCCAAAAAAGTGCCAGGTCCGCACCTTGGGCACGGCTCCTTCTTTCGCACAGCTTTGTTATCCTTGACCTCGTAGAGCTTCCATATCTGCACTTTCGTGTGCTTCTTCTTGCTTTTCGGCCGCTCTTTCTGCGACTTCTTCTCCTTCTTCTCTTTTGGCGCTTCCTTAGGGGCTTCTACAGGTGCTGCAATCTCCGGTTTCGGAACTGCTTTCGGAGCTTCCGCTACCTTTTTCTTGTCTTCTGTCCTTCTTGCTTCTTTTCCCTTTGCCACGACTACCACCAATAATTAATGCCAAACCAGATTGACCGGTCTTATTGCTTCTTTTCGCCCTTTTCCTCTCTGCCTTCTGGAGTTTCTGCCTTCTCTTTACCCTCTCCCTTAATTCCTTCTGCAGAAACCCCCTCTTTTTCAGCAGGTTTCTCCTCTTCCTTTGCTTCAGGCGCTGGAGCCTTTTCTATACCATAATCCCTCTTTTCACCGTCAACTACCCTTTCTTCTTCAGACTTCTTCTCCTCTTTCTTTGCCTCAGCTTTCGCTACCTTTGACAAATCCTCTACCTTGTTTTCTTCCCATACGAATACTCTTGCTTTCGAGTTTGCAACGCCTATGTCCGAGAATATGCTCTTTATTTCTATCTGCTCGGGATTCTTTTTCATCTCCTTTGCCAGGTACTGCTGCAATTCCGCTTTCCTCGGAGTTGCCGAAGCGTCATGTTCTATGCTAAAGCTGAACTCCTTCCTTTTCATGAAGGGATTCTCTTTCTCCGAGATCTTTTCCGCTTTCATAAGAATCATACCCGAATAGCATAGGTGCCTGGCGCAGTTATTGCGAGTTTTTTCGCTATCTCTGCCTCAACGTCGAATACCACAACGATTCCCTGGAAAGACGTAGTCAAATCGCTTTCATTGCAAACAGGGCATTTGTTCCCTGTCACGATTCTCTTGCAAGTCCTGCATGCTCTTCTAACCATATAATTCTGACCTCCGGTCAGTAACCATATTATTCATGGAAGCGTAAGCTATTTCTTTGCCGGCTTTTCCTTCTTGTCCTTCAGTTTCTTCTTCTTCTCGCGCTCGATCCATTCTATTGCTCCCAGGCACGGCTGGCGCATGGTAAGCGATATCTTGTTCCTGCTCTTTCCCAGAGATATGCCGACTATCCTTGCTCTCACTACGTCGCCTTCCTTTAGTTTGTTGCCTGTCTTCTTGCCGGTGAATATCGCGTTCTTTGAATCATAACTCAGCCTGTCGTCCATTATCTGGCTGACGTGGACCAAGGCGTCTAAAGGCCCGATTCTGGTGAAAGCGCCGAATTCCGTTATGTCGACGACTTCGCCCAGAAGCATCTCGTTGAGCTCGGGCCTGAATATCATGACCTTGAATTCAGCAGGATAGTGTATCGCCTCGTCCTCGGGCAGTATTTTCCCGCTTCCGAAGTTCATGACGTCTGTTATAGCGAGGAACACGCCTATGTCAGGATTGAGTTTCCCTTCCACCGTTTCTTGGAGGCTCTCCTTTATAGCGTCCTTCGTATCCATATCGAACTTCGTGGGCAGGACCCTTACGTCGTCTTTCACAGTCAGAATCTTGAACACTCTACCTAACCTCCAAACAACTAGACGCACTAATGTGCGTCAGGCTGTGTATCTAGACCATATTAATAAGGTAATAATTTAAACCTATCTTTAGGCGTTTTAAAATAACGCATACGTCACGATTAGCGATACAAATATTATAGCTATTGTGTTCATAACCTTTATAAGAGGATTTATAGCAGGCCCTGCAGTGTCTTTATACGGGTCTCCGACTGTATCACCCACGACTGCGGCCTTGTGAGCCTCGCTCCCTTTCCCGCCGAACTTGCCTGACTCCACATATTTCTTGGCATTGTCCCAGGCTGCCCCTCCTGTTGTCATCTGTAGCGCCAGAAGCATGCCTGTTATTATTGAACCTAGAAGCATGCCGCCTAGTGCCAGGGGTCCGAGTATGAAACCAACCAGCAGCGGCGAAGAAACTGCAAGTACAGCTGGCAGCGTCATCTGGTGCAGCGATGACTTTGTCACGATGTCAACGCACCTTGCGTAATCAGGCTTTGCTTTCCCTCTGAGTATCCCTTTCTTGAACTGCCTGCGGACCTCTTCGACCACGTGAAAAGCGCTTGTTCCCACAGCTTTCATACACATGGATGAGAACAATAACGGAACAAGGCCGCCGATGAAAAGCCCCACCAAGACAAGCGGATTGCCGATATCGAATACAAGAGCTTCGGTGGCGCCTGCAGCTGCCCTGACAAGCTCGACCTCATTAACGAAAGCGACAAACAGGGTAAGCGATGCAAGGCCTGCTGAGCCTATGGCAAATGCCTTTGTAACGGCTTTTGTCGTGTTGCCGACAGCATCAAGCTTGTCCGTGATACGTCTCACATTCTTCGGCAGTTTAGACATTTCAGCTATGCCTCCTGCATTGTCTGTTATAGGCCCATAGGAGTCGAGCGCGATGACGATTCCTGTAAGCGACAGCATAGCCATTGCAGCTATTGCAATGCCGTATATGCCTGCGAAGAAATACGAAGCCAGTATCCCTGCGCATACGACAACAACAGGAAGCGCAGTTGATTGCAAGCCGACTGCCAGACCTGTTATGATGTTGGTTCCAGGGCCTGTCTGCGAGGCAGCCGCAATCTCCTTGACGCTTGAATGCCTCTCTGAAGTGTAATATTCCGTTATTATGAAAAGCGATACAGCTATGGCTAGCCCGACTAACGAAGAGTAAAATATTGCCGCCTCGTTTATTATCGAATAGAACAAAACAGCAGACACAATGACGGTAGCAACCAGGCCCTTGTAAAGAGCCCTCATTATGCTCTGGCTTTTGTCTATGCGCACAAAAAGGCTGCCAATCACAGAAGCCACTATAGCTGCAGCACCGAGTACGAGCGGATATATCACGCCTGAGACACCGATGAGGATATGGCCCAGGAGCATAGCTCCCAATGCAGTAACTGCATACGTCTCGAACAAGTCAGCTCCCATGCCTGCGCAGTCACCCACGTTGTCACCCACGTTGTCAGCAATGACAGCAGGGTTTCTCGGGTCATCCTCAGGTATGCCTGCCTCGATCTTTCCCACAAGGTCTGCGCCGACATCAGCTGATTTCGTGTAAATTCCGCCGCCAACCCTTGCGAACAGGCTTATCAGTGAAGCGCCAAAACCGAAACCGATTATTAGCAACGGGTCCCTGTAGACCCAGTAGAATACAGTGATTCCTAGGAGCGCTAAACCAACGACAAACATGCCTGTTACAGCTCCTCCGCGGAACGCGACGTTCAGAGCGGATTTCAATCCTGACTCAGCTGCTTTCGCAGTCCTGACGTTCCCGCGCACAGAGATGTTCATGCCGATGTAGCCTGCTAACGCGGAAAGGAAAGCGCCTGTCACAAATGTTATAGCAGTGGGTGTGTTTATGAAATAGTTGAGCAAAACGGCAATGACAACGGTGAAAACAGCGATTGTTTTATACTGGCGGTTGAGGTAGGATTTCGACCCAACCTGTATCGCTTTTGCGATTTCCTGCATTTTAGGCGAGCCTTTGCCCTTTTTCAGAACAGAGAAAATAAGATATATCGCGAACAGAATAGCAAGAATGCTCGCACCTAACGGATAATACAAAACTTCCATTCACATCACTTTGCACAAAATTTACACTGCAACATACCTTTTCTGCCGCAGCCTCACGTCTTTAATTCCATTATTTTCCAACCTTTTAATAAGTTTTTTGTCATTCGTCGCAACAGCGTAATTATGCCTTTTAGCATAATCCACCAGGGCTGTATCAGCTGGCTGGTTTGTCCTTATCACCTTTATTTTCCTTTTCTTTATCAGGTCCAGGGCTATTCTTGCAGTCGCGGCATCCTTCTTTTTCGACTTGCTTATCCTTTCCAGTTCTTTCACGCACGAACTGACCGTGGCTATAGAGCCGTGCTGCCTCATTAGCCTGAATATATCCACGTATTTCAAAGCAAGGAAAAAATTCGTGTCAATCAGGATTTTCATAGGAATAGAATATCTAAAAATACATTTAAACTAAGCTGGAAAATCAAGAATCCGTAGGAAGAACTAGTATGCATGCTATCGGATAGTTGCCGTTCATAAACGTCTTTGATGCCTGATTTGGAAGAGGCCTGTTTCGAGAATAAATAAGGTCCATATCCGTTGCCTGATAAATCTCCCTGGAAGCGTCTGTTATGTCCATACCCATTATATCATCTATAAGGCTCTTCATATTCGGTGAAAGCTCATGGCGTTGGCAGGTAAGTTTTAATCCATAAACCCACATTTCTATCGAGCCTAGCTATCTCATTAAATTTTTTAAAGGTTTCATTGAGGCAAAGACGATAATCCATGGGTAGGCATGCGTTATTCAAGCACGACGTCCATGCGGAAAGCGTTTTTTTCGCCTGATATTTTGCGTTCCTTTACTTTCAGCCCACGAGAAAACAAAGGGCAGTTCAATACGAGCGTCTCGAACTCGCCACCCTCACCTGCAGGGTTTATTTTGTACTTTTCATTTAGCTCCCTGACGTCTTCGATGAATTGCCTGTCTATCTTCCTTCCAAGCCATTTATCATTCAGCGGATAGGCAGTCACGCCTGTGACAGCAACTTCAAAATTATTATTTGTAAGTTCATCCAGCAGTTCAAGCTCGTCTTTCTGCCACAAAGGATTTACAACAACAAGGCCAAGCTTTTCGCAGATTTTTTGTATTCTCGACGACTGGTAGACGCTCTTCACAGCGCCTGTGACAAGCCCTTTTATGCTGTATTCTTTCTTGGCTTTTGCTATAGCTTTTTCTAAATCAGTCAATTCTTCTTCCTTCTTGCCTTCTGTTATCTGCTCTATTAAAGGAATGCCCATTACTTCTGCCTGCTTTCTCGTGCATTCTATGGAAGGAGTGTGGAACATGTAGCTGTAGGGATTCTTAGAAAAGACCGAAATAAGACACGCCAGACTATTTTCTTTACTGGCTAAATAGGCAGCAAGAGTACTATCTTTTCCGCCTGAGAATAACACACCGAGCTTCATTCTATTCTATACAAATGAAAAGGCTTAATAGGCTTTGTTTTGCGGGGAAGTTTTTAATAGTCTTCTAGTAATCTATTAGTTATGATTGATTACGACGAATTTGGTCCTGAGAAAGTTATTCATGTATACGAACCTAAGATAGGCCTGCGGGGGTTCGTTGTCATAGACAATACCGCACTCGGAGTTGGCAAGGGCGGCATAAGGATGACCCCTGATGTAAGCGCTGAGGAGGTTGCAAGGCTTGCGCGCGTCATGACATGGAAGACAGCTCTGGCAGAGCTTCCGTTCGGTGGTGCAAAATCCGGCATTGTGGCTGACCCGAAGCTGATGTCAAAAGAAAAAAAGCTTGAGCTGGTCGCCGCGTTCTCGAAAGCTATAAAATCCTTCTGCCCCAGCGAGTACGTTGCTGCGCCTGACATGAATACAGGTGAGGAGGAGATGGCTGTATTCGCGGAAGCAAATGGCTCCCTGAAATCAGTAACAGGAAAGCCTTCCACAATGTGCATTTCACCAAGCAAAGGATGCGGGATTCCGCATGAGCTCGGTTCAACAGGCTTTGGCGTTCACGTAGCTGCGCTGGTGGCTGCCAAGCACGCAGGCATAGACATAAAAGGCGCGAAAGTCGCTATCGAAGGTTATGGTAACGTTGGCATGTTTGCAAAGATGTTTATAGCAAAGCACGATGCCTCTGTCGTGGCTGTGTCTGATTCGAAAGGGGTCATATACAACGAGAAAGGTATAAACTGCGACAAGCTTATCGAAGTGAAGAAGAACACTGGCAGCGTCATAAATTACAGCCCAGGAAAAGTTCTCAAGCACAACGAATTATTCTCCCTGCCAGTAGACATACTCATACCAGCAGCTGGTGCAAATTCAATAAACGAGAAAAACGCAGGTGGTGTGAAAGCAAAGATAATCGTTGAAGGTGCTAACATACCTGTCACAGTCAAGGCAGAGGAAATACTCTTCGAAAAGGGCATCCTTGTTGTGCCTGACATAATTGCAAATGCAGGCGGCGTTATATCGTCGTATCTGGAATATACAGGCCAGGAACTGGGCCAGGATAACAAGGTCCTCTTCGATACGATTAAGGAAAAGATAGAGAAAAACACAGAACTGGTGCTGGACCGCGCAAGAAAAGAAAACTGTATTCCAAGAAGAGCTGCCATAGAGATAGCAAAAGAGCGTGTTCTAAAAGCAATGAAATAAATATATATACAGAGAACTAATTATTTCTCAGTGAGTTAATGCTAAGGCACAAAAAAGGTATCTCGCCCTTGCT
>CAYVZO010000032.1:0-7103 GCA_964456345.1 uncultured archaeon
ACGCTCGAACTTTCAGGGTCAGCATCCGGATAGAAAACAGCTGTGCATGTGCCGTCGCCGTTGTCTGTATGACCAGAAGCGCAACCGCCATTTATTATTCCATTATTGCCGTAAGCAGAGGAATCGTAAGTGATATTGCCTGAGCCCTCGTTGAGATGAAGCAACAGCACGGTATCTTCGTCAGCAACAAGCTCTGGCCAGTAGCTTGGCTCAAAGCCGCGGTCAGCAATAGTCATCAGCGAGAGCGCTTCGCTTCTGAGTGACATTATCTTTGTCGTCTGCCTTATTGTCGAGTAGTAGTCAGTCGTGTAAAGAACCAGGTAGGCAAATACTGTTATGAATATGCCTACCGCTATTATATAATCAAGCTGTATCGTACCTTTAGGCGCGACAAACCTACGGTTTTTCTCATCCTTGGGATATTTTCCCTTAGTAAAGATATTATTTCTCATTGTTACACCTTTGCCATCTGAATCACGTCAGTAATGTTCGTATATCTTATCCATGACAGTCTGGTTCGTCCGCCGCGCGAGGAGCCTTCGAAACTTGCATTAAAACCTATGGTGCAGCTTTGATTCAATGTCGGCTCAGCCAATGTTTCTATCATCAGCGTCTTGTTCACGAACTTCATCCTGTAGTTGACGTCTGCTATCCTTTCAGGCAAGTCTATCACGATGCTTCCCATTGTCTCATTCGTTAGCGATGTGTAACCTGTAGGCACGTATATCTTCTCTATAGCTGACTTTATAGAAACACACACCTGAATTATTTCCTCTTTGCCCACGAATTCCTGGTAATCTATCTTGACTGAGTTGAGCGTGGTAACAATCAAGACTATAAGAACCACGCTGAAAGCTACCATCATGGTATGGCTCAGGAAGGGAACCTGCCCTTTACTTTCATTTCCTATGATAGTCATATTATTACCTACTTAGCCCATGAACTCGAATTCTATCTGCGGAAGGTCCTGCTCGTTGTTTCCTGCATTCCTTATTACGATTTCCCTTATTCCCGGGATTATGCGAATCCTGTTGATTATATCCAGGTCTTCGTACTGCAGCCTCAGGAAAATGCGGAAACTTTGTGGCGACATGGTGGGGTAAGAACCGAATCTTGTTCCCAATATTTCCTTTCCAGATAAAGCAGGAAGCTTGTCTGATATTGTTTCGTTCGTCGCATTTGCCATGACAAGGAAGGCCTTGTTGCTGTGAGGTTGCTTTAATTCTAGTAAGTAATCACTTGGAGAGTATGTGCTGTTATAGTTTGTTCCAAAGGCATTGCCTGCCACCAAGGCAAGCAACACACTATCTTCTGCTGAAATAAAATTGTCAGAAGAATATATACTGTCGTCACTCTTGTCCGCACCTATATGAAAAGCCAGTCTCATGCTTACGCTTTCCCCAAGCTTATTGAACCCCGAGGAAGCAGCCATAACTATTCCTGTTGCAAGGAAAACAAAAATTGCAACTATGAAGAGCCTGTGCATTTACACACCACCTTCTATGTGTTTTATCTCCAGCTCGATAAAATCGTTCCCTGCACCAAGGGTGAACAATGCCTCGTAGTCATAGGAGCTGGAGTTCATATATATTACTATGCCACTGCTCTCGAGCTCGTATCCTTCCCTTGTCAACTCGGAATAGCCATTTCCGTAGGAGCTGTCGTATCTGTCCTCTATCTTGATGCTTGATATAGGCGTTACGCTTATGCCTGTCCTTTTGTTCGTGATCAAAGGTATTATATTAGCTGTGTTTATAGGCACATGATCTGTAGAATTGCCGTATTTTCGTACAGCGAACAATACTGCGTCATTTTCAAGGACGAGTTCAGTAAGTCCGTCGTTGTTTACATCGCTTTCATACGCCCTTACAGAAGGGCCTGCTGTTATTATTATGTTACCTTCCTTTACCCTTGCGCCAGGCTCTATTATGGATACGTCCTTGAGTGCAAACTTCAGCTTGTCTTCATTCCCCAGGACCACGAAATCCCCTTCGTCAGTAGCAATTTCTATGGTTCTCACAGAACCAGGTGCTTCGTATATGAGCTCATTGATGACAGTATCTACAGCGTTCATTATCTGTTTCGCGCTGTTGTAAGATTGTATAATTTTCCCCTCCTTGAGAACAGGGCTTACCATATTCACGACTATAATAGACGACGTAACCACTATGGCAACGGTCACTACTGTTGCTACTAAATCGCCTTTCATATCAGATGCTCCTCACGATTATCTGGTCTTCTGCTTTCTCAAATATAAGCACAAACTGCCCGCTTTTCGAGAAGTCTCCCACGATATCGACGTCAGGATAACTAAGCGTAAGCTCGGCAGGGTGCATGCCTGCTTCGTCAGAGCTTACGAATGGCTGGGTAAGTAGCCCCCTGTCCTTTATGATTGGCATCTTGTTTCGTATGACGCCACAACCTCCTGTTGTAACAGGTATTATGAACCTGTTGCCTTCGTTGTATTGGTTCACCTTCATCTCGTACGAGTCGCCGGACGAAAGCTGCATATAATTAAGCTCATTGCCTGAGAATACCAGGCCGAAAGTGGGTGTATCGCTCAACGACTCATCTTTCAGGCATGCATAATAATAATCTATGTCTGTGGAGTCATATGTTCCCACACCAAGGCTATCTATTTCAGCTTCGTCATTGGACGAGCCTGATATGTTGAATTCCATCGAGAACGACACTTCGTACAGTGAGCGGCCAGGCAGATCCGGTGTAGTCAATTTTTCACCGCAGCATATCTTTGTCGTGTAAGCGCTGCAATTGCCTACGTGAAGGCTTGTTGTTCTTCCTGTTTCGTAGCTTGATACGGACGCAATACAAGAATAATTATAATTGGTATCTGCACAGGAATTGGCCTTGTATTCGCATTCGTATATTATGCTTGTATTGATACATACATCGTATTGGTAATTCTCCTGCGTTATCAATTCTGCATGCGCGTTCGTTATATTCGATAACCTCAGTATAGTATTTACATAACCTTCTCCGTCACAGCTTCCGTTTACAGAAGCCTTGTCGTCTGAGCAGCAGACTATATAGTTATAATTTGACTGGTTGCTGAGCTCTGCATGCGCGTTCGTGGTATTCGACATCCTGAATATTTCCGCGCCTGAACAGCTATCAGACACGCTGCACGACAGCTTTGCCGATGACAGCGGCAGCAGCAACAATACAGTTATTACTATAGCGCTTAACGTAAACCTCATGATTTAGACCTCTTTTTATAATGTCTGAGAAGCTCTTCCACAACTTCGCTGACGGTAGCTTTGCCTAGTCTGTACTTAATCATCATCAGGTTTATCCAAGTCTCTTCCCTGACCTTGACATTCTTCATTATACCCTGACCTCACTTACACTGACGCCTTCGGCGTCCATTTGTTTCCAGTCTATACCATATTATTCATTTTGGCTTGGCCTAGACCATAAAAATACTGACAATAATATTTATCTTTTTATCCTTATATATATTTATCTTTTAGAAACAAAGAACAGAAATAAGGCTAAATCATAGAATAGATAGAAAAAGAAAGGAGCAAAGAATAAGGCCGTCTTATCCGCTTCACTTTTGATGTTCTTTGTATCAAGGATGTTCTTCTAACATTCCTTAATAAGGGATCCTTACATAAAGAAAAAGCCATCTGGCTGCTTTTGTCAATATTTGCAGCCTGTCAGCTCTTCGAACCAGCTTACTGACTTCAGTCCAACGTAAGACTGGTTGCCGTATACTGTAATGGGTACCTGGGTAACGCCTAACTGCTGGCAGGTTTCTGGGTTTGCGAAACAGTCAACATATATCTTGTACGCATAGCTGCCTAATAGTGATAACTGCTGGCTAGAGACAAGGTCATTGGAGCTGCCGAATACGATTACGTTCTTGTCCCTAAGGCAATCAACAAAATCCTTTTCCCTGGAAAGCCTTGCCTTGTAATCCTCTAGGTTAAGTAGCTTATCAGTTATAAAGCTGCCGTCAGCTGTGATATAGACATCCTGAACAGCCTCTGAACCAGTCCTGTCTGTATATTTAACAGTTACCTTATACAAGCCGCTCTCCTGTATCACGCTCAAGACATCAACATCACTTTCTGTAAGCAACTGGTAGAGGTCCTCGACCTCTTTGGCCACAGGCGGCTGTACCTGCGACACTAACAAATAACCAATAACAATAACAAGCAATACGATTACAGCGAGATATATGCGATTGTCGAGCTTCATGCTTAGAATATTACAACAACCTTTTTAAATCTAAATGCTTAGCTTAGCTGCCAATTCCATTATTAAATGCGGGAACATACAGCAACTTTCTTTAGAATTTCCTTCCATTGAACCACCGACCACATTAGTATAATATATAATATTGCCCCATGGCTCACGACCAACATCTGGTACAAACCTTGCCATATTCATAAGCGCCATAACAATGATTTGAACTGTATCTACCACTACTTGTAGTAGTCCAGCCTGAGGGACAACTCCAGCTTTCGCCTACACAGTCTACCACGAAACCCATTGCGGGTGTCTGCCAGGAAGCTAAACCTGAGGCATCTGAAGTCAAAACTTTGGCTGCTCCTGCTTTTTAACCAGCTTATGTTCTGTCTTTAATTATGGTGAGAGTTGCTCCCAGTTCGTGCCATCGCAGCCCATGAACTCGTTTGAGGTCGTATTGAAGATTATCTTGCCCTTCTGGCCTGCGTCGCACGTTATTGATGTTCCTGCATTGTTCTCAACCCTGAAGTCATATATTGTGCTGTTTTGCAGGCTCAATGTCCCAGCTACTTCCAGCTTAGCTCCGGGATTATCTGTCCCGATGCCGACGCTACCGCTGTTTTAATTATAGACCTGGATCCCCAAAATCTGTCCAACTTCCATAATTCGTAGGGACATCCAAATAGCTAATTGCGTTGTCACTTTCTGCTGTTCGCACGTATACCTTGCCAGAGGACATCCTTACAGTTATCATAGCAGCGTAACCATAACCAGTTCCGTCGCTCGCCAAGGACACACTCACTCCCATAATTCGAGACGAAGCATCAGGTGTCCCAAAATCTGTCCAACTTCCATAATTCGTAGGGACATCCAAATAGCTAATTGCGTTGTCACTTTCTGCTGTTCGCACGTATACCTTGCCAGTTGAAGGCACTGCTGCTACCATTATAGCAGCGTAACTACCCCCGTCGCTCGCAATATCTACAGCCGTCAATGGCAGAGCACCGAGGACTGTTCCGTCAACATCCAACTTCGCCCCCGGGCTCGTCGTCCCGATGCCGACTTTGCCGTTTTTAATCCGTGCCCATTCAGTAAATGTGGTTTTATCATATTTGCCAAAAGCAATTGTCGCCTCAGTGGTCGCGGTCGCATCAGCGTATATATTAAGTGTATTTGGTGTAATACCAAATCCATGTGCACCAGCTCCACCGCTATCATAAAGGTATAATTCATTCAGCCCCGAATATCCACCAAATGATAATTTCGCATTCGGATTCGTCGTCCCGATGCCGACGCTACCGTTTTCATCTATCACTACCACTTCACTTCCCCCATCTTCGCTTTCTATCCTCATCAGTTGTCCTTCATCAAAATTTCCTTTTACATCTAACTTATAAGTAGGATTCGTTGTGCCAATGCCGACTTTGGCGTATCTTAATGTTAAAACATCGATAGGATCAGCGGATGGACCAGTAGCAGATTGTAAAGTAAGACGTGCCCCATAATAATCATCCGTATCAAATGTGCCGTAAATCCTCCCAGCAAAGTAATCACCAGCAGTCGTTTTGGCTCCTGAATAATACTCAATACCACTTTCTGCATCCGCAACACTATTGGAAACTCTAATGTTTGAAATCCATGTTGTTGCATCTTGAAGTGCAACTTCTAATTTTTTATTTGGCTCTGTTGTCCCGATGCCGACGTTGCCGTCGCTCGTAACTCGCAAGAGCTCGCTTGCTGTTGTGTTAACCACCTTGAACTCATCGGAAACCACAATGCCGTGAGCACCAGCACCACGCAAGTAATGCGTTCTTATTTCATCAGCTGACAATGCCCGGTTGTAGATACGGACTTCGTCGATAGGGCCATTGAAATATCTATCTCCCCAAGAAAGCAGCTGTCCCCCAATGTGAATTTCTGATCCATAATACGATATCGAACCACCCAGATTATAAGTGTATCCAATGTCATTTCCATTTGCATAAAATCTGACGGTGGTGCCATCCCAAGTATAAACGATGTGTTGCCATTCTGTGGTAACAGTATAATAGGAAGTAGGAATTGAGTATTCAATTCCATTTGTTCCGTTGCCTATCAGAAACCAAATTTTATTGTCATAAAAACTGAGAATCCATCCTCGATAAGGTCCAGATGCCCCCCGGTTATAAAAAATTGTATTATAACCAGTGAGGTCATCAGGTTTTGCCCAGGCTTCAACTGAAAATGCAGCGGTTGGTTTCAAACTTGCATTATCCCCGCAATCCACATAATCATCCACGCCGTCGAATCGCAGGGCGTTTCCATACTTGCCGTCTGCCCAGCCTGAAGTCGTGTTCAAGCCGAAGTTGTACATTGTTCCGTCATTACCATAAGGGCTTCTGTCGTACACAGTGGAGTTCGTGACATTGCCCTCGCTGAAAGGCAGATATAACACAAGACCATCATCACTCGGATAAACAGGCTGCCACAATGAGCCATTTGTTACTGTTATATTGCCAACTACTTCTAATTTCTCAGAAGGCGAAGTAGTGCCGATGCCGACGTTGCCATCGTCGTCTATTGTCATCTGAACGGGAAGAGTCACCCCCCCATCATTTGTGGTATAGAACTTCAAATTGGTGTTGTAGGTGGATTCTCTGTCAACCAGTATCTTAGCTCCCACGTTGCCAGCAGTTGTCAATTCCCATTCGATAGCTCCGGCGGTACCTGCCGTTGTGTCAATATTGGATAACCTTAAAATAGGACCCACTGCGCCAGCGGATGTTTTTTGCAACTCAAGCAGGACGTCTGGATCCGTCGTCCCAATCCCAACATTGCCTGACGAATTAACAACCAAAGCATCCGAACCGCCTGCTGACACGTGCAATAGCCCTGTAGGGTTGCTCTGA
>CAYVZO010000033.1:0-7019 GCA_964456345.1 uncultured archaeon
TCCCTTGTTTATCGCGCTCCTGAGCTCGGGCGGGAGCGCTTCCATGCCTGACAGGCGCCAGCCCTTTGCCTTGCTGACATCGCTGTAAGCACCGAGCCTTCTTGCTGCGCCGGAAGTAATATCACCTGCTTTTCTCGACCCTCTTATGTAGCCCTGGTCAAGAGCTTCCTTCTGCTTCCCCCATTCTTTCTTTATTGAATTTATGGCAGCCCTGGCTGCGGCAGAAGAAATCTGGCCTGTTTTGGCTCGCCATTCTATGTCCCTGATTTTTCGCGCGAAGTTCGTTTCATGCTCTATAATTCTTTCAAACCTGTCAGCTGCCCAGTTCATGGGCCTGTCCAGGTTGTCTATGCCTCTTACCATAGCGTCTGCTGTTGCATCCGAACCCCTAAGAATTTTGCGAAGCCATGTACGGGGATTGTACCAAGCCATCAATATCACTTCTAGATAAATCTAGCTACGCATATCTTTGTACCTAGCTATAATCATATTGGCAAAACTGCAATAAAAAGGTTTTAGAACTAGTTAGGCAAAGATACTTCCAGGTCCGCCACACTGAATACGCTGTTATCAAGGGATTCTATGACAAGAACGTTCGTGCCCACACCGACCTCTTCCTTGCCGAAAGAGAAGCTGTAGCTCTTTTCCTCTGCTGTGTCATACTCACTCATGGTCGTGGTGTCGTTGTACTTGAGTTTGACAGAAAAGCCGCCGTCCTTTGATATGTCGATTATGTCAAATCCTATTTTTCCTGTGCCGAACTTGTCATGTTGTGCCTTGGAAAGGTTGAAAGCATGGAGTATTCTCTTCTCTGAGGTCGCTGTATAGAACACTAATATCTTCGCTTTTCCTGAAAACAAAGAATTCTCGCCTGCTTCCAGCCTGAGGATGTTATCGCCCGGATTTATGTCGCCTGCTTTGAAAATTATTGTCTTTGCATAAGGGATTGAGCTGTTGTATATCGTCTTTTCGTTGAGCTTTGCAACAAGGGTGCCTGTATTCTCCACCAGCTGGATATCGATTCTTCCGCTGTTGAAACTGTCGTATATTTCTTCAGGCAGGGTGAACTTCATCTCGCTTGGTTTTGAGGGAAGTGCCTTGACCGTGAATCTTACATTGTCGAGCTCGTAAACGTTCGGCGCCCATATCTTCCAGGATGAGGAAGCGGCATAGACCTCGATTGTCGTCTCGTCTTCTAGCAGAGATTCGTCTATGGATATTTTCTGGTGGCCTTGATGGTAAATCTCCTGGACAGCCACAACATCGTTCACCTCTATAACAAGGGCTCCATAGTTGTTCGTATCAACCACGTCGAATTCTATGACAAGGCTCTCTATCTGGTTCTCGCTTATGTCGTATTTTATAGCGTTGCTGCCGAACAGCAGCCCGCTGAAAAGGCGTTTAGAGTCGACGTTATATTCAGCCTCCTCCCTCTTTTGGCTTATGTTGAAGCTCTGCAAATATACTTTGGATACCTCGACGTTCTCAGGCCCCACTAACATGGCTGCGGATATGTTGAAGCTCTTTGTGTAAGTCTTTGAAGGGACCGTGTAAATCGAGAGATCGAAGCCCGAAGAGAATATCAGGAAAATGCCGATTATGGCAAGACCTATCACAAGGAATAATACGAACGTGCTTGGCATCGCCATATCTATACTTATTGTATTTAACTATAAAAGCCTTTTTCAAAAAAGCCTTGGGAAAACGTAGCTAACGCTTACACGTGAATAAATAATATGTCTGTTTTTCTGTCTTCTTTTTGCTCAAGCTTTTTTCTAAAGGCTTGAATGCGAGGAGGAGGATTCGAACCCCCGAACGGACTAACCGACAGGATTTCCTATCAGCTCTTGAGTATCGCCATCATCTTTGAGTCAGAACTCAAACCAGACTGACGCACATAGTGCGTCAATGGATGATTCCTGCGCCTTTGACCACTTGGCTATCCTCGCATAAGTCAAGTATAACAATAAAATTATTAAAACCAGAAAAAGTTATCGCAATTCCTGCAGTTCCTTTCTGAGCACGGAAAGCTGCTTCTGCAAATCGTGCAGCGAGCCCTCCACGTGCTGGATTTCCGTGTCGCTCACACCTTCCATGTCAAATCCTCTCGGCCTAAGCAATTCGGTATCGACCTCTACGGAGCTTCGTTCGAGCCTTTGCAGCGTTGCTCTCAGGATCTTCAGTGCATCATTCCTTACAGCCTCAAGCTCCTGCAGGACATTGGTTATCTGCTTGAGTCCGGATATAAGGACTTTTATTTCGTGAACGGTCCTAAGAACCTCCCTGTATTTCTCGATTTTCACGAACAAGGGAGCTGAAACCTCTTTTTGTGGCTGCGGCGCCTCAGGCGTTTCCGGCACCTGAACATCTTTCAGTGGCTCCGGAAGCTCAGGCACTTCGTCCTTGGCTTTCTTGGAAAAGAACATAACATTCCCTTATCATTATTTATCTGTTTAGGACTTAAATATTTACTTGTTTAGCTTATTATTAGAAAAATGCGATGGTAGTCTAGTTGGTAGGACACGACCCTGCCAATGCGCGTCTTTGCGTAGCAAAGCGGTCGAGACCCGGGTTCAAAAGCATTGGCGGTTTCGTCTTTGCGGAATCTCCCGGCCATCGCATAGGTCAGAATAATAAAGGTAAAATTAAAAGAAAGGGGAAATAAAAAATAAAAATTATATCTTCAGCTTCTTTACGTACCTCTTTGAGACGTCTGCAACTGCATCCTTGAGTCCAAGCCCGAGAGCTATTGCAATACCCAAGCCTACAGATCCTATTATTATCAATAGGATGTAGCCTACGAGTGTAGACTCAATACCCAGTACAGGCAGCGCTATTGCTATGGATACGTACAGTACAAAGAAGAACAGGATTTTTCCCACGAAGTTTGCGTACAGTTTTCCTGTTTTCTTCAGCTGTTCCTTTATGTACTCTGCCAGTACGTAGCTGACTACCAGTATCAACGAAGCTGCTATTACTTTCGGTATGAAGTTAAGTATCTGCAATAGAACCGTGTTCAATACCATAAAGTTCATTATTTTTACAGCCTCACCGATAAACGCTACGTAGATCCACCATCTTGCGGCCAACGCAAAGATGTTGCTGATGCTTATCGCTGGCTTTTGTGTCTCTGTTATGTAGTAGTCAAGCTTCGTCCTGTTGAGGACCTCCTTGACGACTCTGCCTACGATCTTACCAAGCACCAGACCTACCACTAGCAGAATAGCTGCCAGAACCAGGTTGGGAACACTTTGAACCGTTGCGCTCCAAAGGCTCACGAAGACGTCTGTTAGACCGTTTGCCATTTATTTGTCCTCCTTGTTATAGTCTTGTAAAATCGCCTTTTTATAGTTTTTTGTCGGGCGGAAATTTTATAAATAAAACGAATTACGGGAGAATTACATTATTCTCTCGGTTTTGTCAAGGTCGAAGACCTCTTCAAAATTCTCTTTCCAGTCCATCGTAACCACTTCTTTGCGAATGCGCTCTCTTTCCAATCTCATTTCCTATTGACTATTTTATTTCTTTCCGGTCTTTTTGCCTTAAGAAAAGGCATAGCGCCGAGGGCAGGATTTGAACCTGCGTGTCAAACCGCCTGAAGTTGCTTTATAACTTCAGTCTTGCGTGACACCAGCTCTCAAGGCTGGCGCGTTTAACCTAGCTCCGCCACCTCGGCAATACCTTAATTTCTGCTGAAATTAGTCTATACCATATTACATGGTAATATCAGAATTGGCAATACAATACTTAAAACTTTAATTTAAAGTGTTCGTAGCTCTTTAGTATTCTTTTCTTATAATTTTATCAGCTACTTCAGGAGTAAATGCATTATTCATTTCAGGGTCTTTCTCCTTAATAACAAACGCAAGCATCTCTGCGTGATCGCCCAACCCACTTAACCTTAATAGACTTCTTGAGCTATGTCTATCTTTTCTAGCATAATATAAACCAAGTTTACGTTCAGTAAGAGGAATGTAACCCATATTCTTTGTAATAAATTTAATCTATTTATACACATATGGAATCTGAGATTCATAAAGCGCCGGGCACAGGATTCGAACCTGCAAGTCCTTGCGGACACTAGTTTACTCTTGGAAGCGTTAGCTCCTTTTGCCGAAGCTTTTCCTGAAAAAGCTTCATTCGAGACTAGCGCATTAGCCATTCTGCCAACCCGGCACGTTAATTATTGTGAACGAAGAACTTTTAAAGAATTAGCGAGGTCGCCTGCTTCATTATATTTTTCGTTTCTTTTCCTGTTATTTTCGATGCCTTTTTCTCGTGTTTCAGCAGGTCATGCAGGCTTATTATCCCTGCGTGAAGCAGTTTTCCTATGACCGAACGGTTCGCCATGAGCAGGGTAACCGGATATAGCTTGTTCGCCTGCGCTATCTCCACAATTCTCGGCTTTGTTCCCCAGCCTGTAAGCAGTATGTTCTTGGCTTTCGCGTATTTCTTCGCATGATTAGAGAATTTCGTATTCGTGATTATCCATGCATGAGTGAAGTCATACCCGTTTTTCTTTTTTGCATAACCGTCCATGACGTCTTCCAGGCGTGCCTGGACTTGGAGCACGCTACCAAGGCCGCAAAGCCTGTGCTGGTTGGTATGGTGCTTGCATTCCACGAGAAAGAGGTTCTCGCGCTTTGCTATGACATCGACCTGGTGTTCAACGCATTTTCCCTTTACGAGGACGTTCCACCTGCATTTGTAGCCGCAGGATTCCAGCAGTTTTTTCGTATAGACCTCGAAGCTCACCGGGTCCAGTTCTGCCATGGCTTCCCTCAGCCTGAACAAGAAGGCAGGCACTTTCTCCGCTTTCATGAGCAGGGAGACAATCATCTTGTATATCTCCCTGGTTGTAGTGCCTTCTTTTACGTTCCTCTTTATCTCCTTGGCAATCCCTATGGCAGTCTCCTTGTTGGCGCCTGACCTTAGGCATGTCCTTATTATCTTCCTCTCATCAAAAAGCTCCTTTGTTCCGTCTGCCTTTACAACAAGCACTACCCTAACCTCCTGGTTGGTCTAGATTATTCAATCGTGTATGCTGCGTAATCCTGGCCCAACGGATTCTCATGGGTCAGCATTTTTTCTATACTCATGTTTTCAAAAAAACGCCGCATAACTCGCATTGAGTTTCCGTGCGCTGATACAGCCACGTTTATTTTCTCTTTCTTCATTCTCTTGACAATATCTTTGCAGAAAGGAAAAACCCGCTTCTCAACCATCTTTATGCTCTCTCCGTGCGGAGGCGGAAAATCATAGCCGCGTCGATACTTGGCAGCTAACTCGGGATTTTCTTCCATGAGTTTTGTCTTGCTCTTTCCCATGAGATCTCCGTAGCAGCGCTCGATAATCCTGTCGTCTGTTTCTATTTTCGTATTTTTATGGTATTTTAATATTATCCTCGCGGTGTGCTTGCTCCTCACCAGCCTTGACACAACCATCAAATCAATCCTCTTGTTCTTCATTTTCTTCGCAAGAACCTCTGCCTGCCTTATGCCTGTTTTCGTCAGTCGTGACTGTCTCCAGCCAGAAAAAACTCTTCTTTTATTGTCGTAGGTTTCGCCGTGGCGGAACAGGTAAAGGACTGGCTTCGCCTTTGATTCTTTTTTCGGCAGCGGTTTTGCAACGCCAGGCTTTTTCAAAGATTTTACAGCGCTTTCCATTATCTTCTTGTTTATCATTTTTTGTGCCTCTTTTTCGTCTTTTTCTTCCTGGTGATTATCGTGTTCTCTTCGACAGCTATCGGCCCGATGTACCCGCATCTCTTACACAGGTAATTGCCTGTCGTGAATCCCAGGAAAAGGTCGAGGCCTTCGCTCCTGCAGTTGGGGCATTTCTTTGGCTTCATCATATCACGATATCTTCTCTATAACCATCCTTCTTTTCTTGTAGTTGAATATTGTAAATATATCAAACTGCTCTGCTGCCTTTAGAGCCTTGCTGAGCTTCTGCCTTTTCTCCGCATATATAGTGTAAAGAGTGTCTCCTTTCTTTACAGGATTTTGTAATTTCTTGTTTAGGATTATTCCTGCTGCCCTGTCTTTCGGCGCTCCTGCAGTGCGCGCGATATCGACAAGGGCGTCGTCGCTTATTGCTGAGACGATTCCGCTGCAGCTGGATTTTACGTTTATTTTGTAATCAGCATATGGGATGTCATCCGGCATTACGTTCCTGTTTCCGCCCTGCGCATCTATTATATCACGGAACTTTTTTTCAGCCTTCCTGCTCATCAGAATCCTTCTGGCGGTTTCCGCGTTCCCCTTTCCTGTCTTCCTCAGCAGCACTCCTGCCAATGCAAGCACTTTGTCCATGAGCTCCTTGGAGGGGTTATGCAAAGTTATGGTTTCCAGTGCCTCCCTGGCTTCGAGGGCTGGTCCCATTGCACAGCCGATAGGCTGGTCTCCCTGGGTAATGCAGCAGGAGACATTCATGCCGAGCTTTTTTCCCATGTATATGAAATTCTTCGCAAGCCTCTCCGCATCTTTCTTGTTCTTAACCTTTGCCTCAGGTCCGGTTGGTAAATCAATGACAACGTACTTCGCACCCACGGATTTCTTCTTGCTCATAACGGACGGCAGCATCAGCGGGTCCAGCGACAAGGGATGCTCTATCTGTATGAAAAGGTCGTCAGCAGGTGCGAGCTCAACTGCACCGCCCCATACAAGGCAGCCGTTTGTTTTTTTCACAACCCTCTTTATCTCCTTTATGTTGAGCTCGACAGGCGCAAGGATTTCCATCCTGTCTGCAGTCCCTGCAGGTGAGGTTATCGAGCGTGAGGACGTCTTCGGGATTGTCAAGCCTGAGGAAGCTATTATCGGAACCAGCAAGAGCGAGGTCTTGTCGCCTCCCACACCGCCGATGCTGTGCTTGTCAACAACCTTGCCGCGAAAGTGAAGCTTCCTGCTGGTCTCTATCATCGACCTGCTCATTCCGATGCTCTCGTTCATGGTCATTCCGTGGATGTGCAGGGCGGTAATAAAGGCTGCGATTTCCAAATCGTTAAGGTCCCGCTCTAT
>CAYVZO010000034.1:0-6621 GCA_964456345.1 uncultured archaeon
GAGAAGGCCAAGAAAGCGAAGGAAGCTGCCAGGCAGGAAAAGGCAAAAAAGGAATCAAAAAAGAAAGAGGCAGTAAAGGAAAAGGCGTCCAAAGAAGAAGCAAAGAAAAAGGACGAAGCTAAGACGGAAGCAGCAAAGGAAAGCGAAACTAAAAGCGGGGAGAAAGCTAGGGCTGGAGAAAACGGCAGAAAAGAAGCGCCAGAATCAAAAGAGGGGGATACTGCTAAATAATATGGTATAGACTAATTAGGGTATTGGTGTTTTATATGAATCTCAAATCGCAAAAGAACATAGCAGCAAAGATACTGAAATGCGGGAAAAGCAGGGTCTGGCTCGATCCTGCCAGGATTAATGATATCTCAGACGCTATAACGACAGAGGACGTGAGGAAGCTCGTTAAAAGCGGCGTGATTAAGGCACTCCCGAAAAAGGGCATAAGCAGCTACAGGATAAAGAAGCAGAGGCTGCAAAAAATGAAGGGAAGAAGGAAAGGCAAAGGCTCGAGAAAAGGTAAACTCAGGACCAGGATACCAAAAAAGCGGACATGGATAAGAAGAATCAGGTCTTTGAGGAAGCTCCTGAAAGAGCTGAAAGACAAGAAGCAGATAGAAAACCGTGTCTACAGGAAGCTCTACATGGAATCCAAGAGCGGTTTTTTCCGCAGCAGGTCCCATCTCATGACCTATTTGGAGAGGAACAAGCTGCTGGAGAAGGATAAGGATGAGGAGAAGGAGAGAAAAAAGGACTGACTATAAGCAGAGAATGGAGCTGCTGAAAAGCGGCATGCCCCGGGCAGTCGTTAGAAGGGCCCACAACAACATCCATATACAGTTCGTCGTATACGAGGAAAAGGGCGACAGGGTAATCGTAGAAGGCGTGTCCAAAAACCTCTCGAAATACGGATGGAACATGCACGGCGGAAGCCTGCCGTCTGCGTACCTCACAGGACTTATGGCAGGCACCGATGCAGTGAAGCAGGGAGTGAAAGAGGCTGTTCTTGACCTAGGGCTTCACATAAGCAAGCACGGCTCGTCCCTGTACGCAGCTGCGTTGGGCATAAGGGATGCTGGTGTAAAAATTCCGCTAAACGAGAGCGTGCTGCCGAACGAAGACAGGATAAAGGGGAAGCATATAGCAGAGTATGCGTCCAAGATAAAGAACGACGAGAGGTACAAGAAGCAGTTCTCGGAATACCTGAAACAAGGGATTGAGCCTGAAAAGATAACTGATATTTTCGAGGAAGTCAGGAAGAAGATAATGAGCAGGTGAGAATTTCATGTATGAAGATTCAGCAATGTGGATACCGAAAACGAGGCTCGGGAAGGACGTGTTCGAAGGCAAGGTTACGTCCCTGGAAGATATATTCAGGTCAGGAAAAAAGATAAAAGAAGCCGGTATAGTTGACAGGCTCGTGCCCAACCTAAAAAGCGAGCTGGTATTTATAGGCGGCTCTCCTGGAAAAGGCGGCGGCAGCAAGAAGACCCCCACGAAGAGGACGGTAAGGATGCACCGCTCAGGAAGGCGTTACAAGATATCTGCAGTAGTGGTCGTGGGCAATGAAAACGGCTACTTCGGCGTGGGAAAGAGCGAGGCGCTGGAGCACAACGAAGCAATAAGAAAGGCAACCGAAAACGCGAAGCTTAGCATAGTATCAATCAGGCGAGGCTGCGGCTCATGGGAATGCAGGTGCGGTGAAAAGCACTCGATTCCGGTGGAAACAGAAGGCAAGAAGGGCTCTGTCAAGGTAAAACTGAAGCCTGCACCCAAAGGCATTGGCTTGTGCATAAACGACGAAGCAAAGAAGGCACTGAAACTGGCAGGGATAAAGGACATATGGTCAAAGGACTTCGGGGAATCGCGAAGCAGGGTAAACTACATGTTCGCTATTTTCAACGCTTTCAAGAAAATCAACAGGATGAAGATGCCTGACTACGTCGAAAAGAGCGAAGCAAAGGAAGAGGAGAAGCCTGCTGAAAAAGAAATGGCAGAGAAAGAAACTGCCAAAGAGGCAGAACCCAAGGAAGAGGAACAAAAAGAAAAGAAGCTTGGGAAAGCGTTGCCTGAAGAAAAAGCAGAGCCTGCAATCAAAGAAGAGAAGAGCAAAGAAAGGATTAAGAAGAAACCTGTGAAGAAAAAGACAAAAAAGGAATCAAAAAAGAAAGAAGAATAATCATAAGCTATCTGGGTGATGAGAATGTTGGCTGTAATAAGAATCAAAGGAACCGTGGGAATACGCAACGAAATAAAGGAAACCCTGCGAATGCTGGGCCTCAAAAAGAAGAATACCCTTGTAATCGTCCCGCGCTCGGATTCGATAGTAGGGATGCTCAAGAAAGTGGAGAACGTAGTTACATGGGGCGAGGTATCAGACAGCCTTGCATCAGAGCTGAAGAATAAAAAGACCCGGCTCAAGCCGCCGAAAAAGGGGTTCAGGTCGCTCAAGCTGCGCTATCCCAAAGGGGACTTGGGCTACCGCGGCAAAGAAATTGATAATCTTATAAAGAGGATGATGTAGATGACGGTGAAAAAGAGGAAAAAGAACGTGAGAATGCGCGGCTCGAAAACGCATGGCTACGGAGCAAAGAAAAAGCACCGCGGAAAAGGGAGCCGCGGCGGCCGCGGATATGCAGGAAGCCACAAGCACAAATACTCGTATATAACAGCAAAGGAGCCAGAGCATTTCGGCTACAAGGGATTCGTCTCGAAGAAGAAAAAGAGCAGAATCATTAACATAAGGGATCTTGAGAAAATGGAAGGGGACGTGGACCTGAACAAGATGGGATTCACGAAACTGCTCTCAGAAGGCAAGGTCTCCAAGCCTTTAATAGTCAAGGTCAGAAAATATTCAAAGAAAGCAAAGGAAAAGATAGAGAAAGCAGGCGGAAAGATAGTTGAGTAGGATTTTTATGTACGGCACCATAATTTCAAAGCTGCCTGGCATTTCAGAACCAAAGACTTACCTGAGCTTCAAGTCAAGGCTGAAATGGACAGGCCTGGTTCTTCTTATATTCCTGGTGATGGGCCAGATAACGCTCTACGGAATCTCTTCTGTCCAGGCAGGCCATCTACAAACGCTGGAAATGATAATGGGAGCGTCTTTTGGCTCGTTAGTTACTTTGGGCATAGGCCCTATCGTCACATCGTCCATTATATTGCAGCTGCTGGTGGGCTCGAAGATACTGCCATGGAACCTGAGGTCACCTGAAGGCCGCTCGAAGTTCCAGGGAACGCAGAAATTGCTGGCAATATTGTTCTGCATATTCGAGGGCTTTACATTCGTGTCTTTCGGTGCGATAACGCCCATAAGCCCGTCTCCTGTCATAATGTTCATTCTGATAACCCAGCTTGCCTTTGGCGGATTCATCCTCCTGCTCATGGACGAAGTCGTGAGCAAGTGGGGCATAGGCTCAGGCATTTCTTTATTCATTGCAGCAGGCGTTACCAAGGGAATATTCATCCGTGCTTTCAACCCTCTTGTGCCAGCTGGCGAATCCATGTCTGCAGGACTCATACCGCAGTTCGTCTCCTACCTGGGCCTTGGCGACATATTCTCATCAATTGCTGTAATCCTTCCTATATTCGCAACTGTAATAGTATTCCTTATCGTGGTTTATGCCCAGTCGATTCGCGTGGAAATACCATTAGCATTCGGTACAATAAGGGGCTTCTCGCGAAGGTGGCCTCTGAAGCTGATATACACCAGCAACATACCTGTTATTCTCGTGGCAGCCCTGCTGGCTAACCTCCATCTCATGGCTACAATGACAGCGCAGCCTGTTGACGAGGCAACGAACTGCAGCTTTCTGGGATGCTTTGACAAGGAAACAGGGAACCCCACAGACGGTATAATATACTACCTGAGTGTGCCAAGGCCGCATACGCCTTTCATACTTCCGACCCAGGTTTTCTTTCTTACATTCCTGGCAGTAATATTGTTCACCTCAATGCTTGCGCTCTACTTCAGCTACAGGAACGGCATGCGGATAGTCATGTTTTCCGCAATAGTAGGCTTTATTCTGGCTACTGTTGTTACCGGCAGTTTCATAGGACTGCCAACCGTAACAGACGTGCTCCGTGTTACGTTCTATCTCATGTTCATGATAGTTGGCGCGACCATATTCTCCATGTTCTGGGTCTCTACAGCAGGCATGGACTCGCGCTCAGTAGCAGAGCAGATAGAAGGCATGGGCATGCAGATACCAGGCTTCCGCCGTGACCCTAGAATAGTAGAGCAGGTCCTGAACCGTTATATCCCTTCGCTTGCGATAATAAGCGGCGCTTTCGTCGGCTCGCTAGCTGCACTTGCAGACTTCACAGGCGCTTTAGGAACAGGCACTGGCATACTTCTTACAGTCATGATCATCTACAACTTCTATGAGCAGATATCCATGCGCTATGTCGAGGACATGCATCCTGCAGTAAGAAAGTTCTTTAGCTAAGAATAAAAAGTTTCATGGGAACTAGCCAGCCTGCATGATATCCGGTTTATCAATACGGGGTTCGTAAACAGGCATATTTCCGATATCCAACAGCTCGATAACTAGGTAGAGCGGCTTTATATTGACTTCAATCTTTTCGGATTCGATATCGTCCTGAATCCTGTCATGAAGAAGGTAGTTGGGGCATTCGTCGCAATCACGGTCCTCACACCAGACGCCGTTAGAATAACCGAATACTATTTCTGACAGGTATTTTGACAGGCAGGCAACGGGATCTGCTTCATATTCCTTCAGCCTTCTTTCCTGCTCTGCGCGGAGCTCAGAACCAGTATTTTCATCCCTAGCATCGGACATAAATTTCCAATCGCATTAATCTTTATAAAAGTAATAGGAGTGCGACCGCCGGGAATTCCGCCAATCCCTAATATTCTATTTGTTTTCCTGGGGTTCACCAAGACCTTCTTTACAAAGAAGGGATTGGTTTCGAACCCGGGTCACGAGCTTGGAAGGCTCGGGTCCTTCCATTATCCCAAGCTTTTTAGGAAAAAGCTTGACTAGACTACAGTCGCACGATGTTAATTAGTAAGGATTAAGATAAAAAGATTAAAATGAATGGCATCCGGAAAACTAGCGATAAACCGACAAAACAGGATAGGCCATTCTGACAGCTTAGACCATGCAATCACTCAATACCTACTTCGCCTTTCTTGTTGTTCTTCTTTTTCCCTCCAAATAGCGAAGCGCCCTTGCCTATGAGCACAAGGACAAGCATGCCTATCAAGACAACGATACCGATTCTGTAGGACATCGGCGAGAGTATAATATTGCTGGTTATCATGTTCTCGAGCTCGCTCTTTACCTCTTCAAGCTTCTGGAGCTCTGCCTTGTAGAGGTTCCTCTGCTTCTCGAGTGCCTCAAGAACATTGTTCTCGGTTTCGTTTCTGAACACGAGGACGTTCACCCTTGCCTTGAGGTAGTCTATCCTTTCCTCTGTCTGGTTTATCTTCTCCTCGAGCTCCTCTATGCGTGCCTTCAGCTTGTCCATTATGGTGACGTCCTGCACGATGATGCGGCGGAACTCTGACATCCCGTTCTCCAGGTAGATTACAGAGAACTTCTCGTCGCTGAGTATCTCGTAGGTCTTGCCGTCCTGGACTATCACCGAGCCGTTTATATTGCTTGCATCCAGGTCAAGGAGTTTTGCCTCTGCGCTATTAGCCAGATTAAAAGCTAAGAAAAATGCCAATATGATAGCCATGTCGTGCTTCATTTCTTTCCACCCCTTTCCCTGAACAGGAAGGTCTCTATGAGCAGGGCTAACAATACAATGCCTAATACCCAGGATATGACAGCAAGCAAAGGATCAAACACCACGTTAGACGTTATGATATCCTCCAGCTCCTGGGAGCTCTGGTTAAGTTCGGTTATATCTTCTTTCAGGGCAGCTGTTTCCTGTATCGTAGCATTCTTCTCTGCGATTGTCTCGTTTATCTCTGCCTCAAGAACTGCAACCTCGTCTTCATAGTATTCCATCTCGCTTTCTAGTTCGATTCTCCTTTCCTCAAACTCTGTTGCAGTGTATTTCATGTTCTCCATGATTCTGGTATCCTCGAGGAAGACCGTGCCCTCGAAAGGCACGTGCGTGAAGAAGACCACTATCTCGTTCTTGAAACCGCTGCTTGCCTTGATGTTGAGCACGCCTGAGTCGTAATTCCATTTCACGCTCGTTTTTGCCATAACGATGCTTGGCACATTTTCCGTGTACACGTTGACCTCGTACAGCTTCTTGCCAGGCATGAGCCCTATGACAAGCTGGTCACCGGAATGGTAATAAGAAGTCCTTTCAGGGTCTATTTCAACGTCTGTCTTGGGCAGTATCGAGATTCCGTTCACTGTTGCGTACTGCCATTCCTCTCCAGGCCCTACGTCCTTGCTCACGTAGATTGTTTTGCCGTTAAGTTTTACAGGCAGGACTACTGTCTCTGTTACGTTATTGTTGTTTTTTACCCTGCCAAGGGTAAGCTTAAGCCCGTTGTTCGTGGTGTAGGTATCTTTTTCCTCTGCCACTACGCTCGTTGTCTGGTTTACATTAGCTGCCCGGAGCAGGGATGCCTGCGCTGTCGCAGCGGATTCTCTCAGGGAATTGTCCATGACAGATGCGTTATTCGTTTCCTCATTCATG
>CAYVZO010000035.1:0-6555 GCA_964456345.1 uncultured archaeon
TTAATTAATATTGATATTTCACACATCAAAAGAATGAACAAGTTCAACAGCAAGTCCTTTGTATACATGTTTGATTTGTCCCCTTATTCAGAGCCTATAAAGAACCAGATGCGATACTTCAATAACATCAAGAACACGTTCGACAACATAAACCACGTGGTTGTTGCAAACAAGTCAGACCTCAGGGACGAGAAGAAGCTGCAGGCAGTAAGAAACAAGTTCGATAATGTTCATGTAGTCTCTCTTACGGAGAAAAGAGGGATAGAAAAACTCAGGAACAATCTTTTATCGCTTTCTTAATCAATGCCGGAAAACACTCTTCAATTTCTGCATAAAGCCCTGTTTCGGGATTTCCTCACCTGATACATATTCTGCCAGCTCTATAAAAGCCCTTCTTGACCTGGAATTCTTGGAGAGGAAGGCAGGTTCCATCTGCTTTACACCAGCTGGTATGTTCTTGTCAAAAGGTATTATGGACACTATATCAGATTCAGTCAGGTTCTTTATGTCCTCTGCCTTCATTTCATACTTTTTGTTTTCTACCCTGTTTATTGCAAGGCCGATGACAGGCACATTCAGAGACTTGGAGACTTTTATCGCCTTGATTGCAGCAACAACAGAGGAAAGCTCTGGGTTTGAAACAACAAGTACGGAGTCGCTTGCTTCTATAACGGAAATGACCTCCCTGCCTATGCCAGCAGCGCCGTCTATGATTATGAAATCATACTTATCTCTCACCTCGACGAGCTTGTCCTTGAGCTTTTCAGGGTCGGGATAAGGCTGTCTCAGAGAGAGGCTTGCGGGCACTATATGCAGGCCTGACGGATGTATGTATGTCGAATCCTGCAGCGTATCCCTGTCTTCCAGCACATCATCCAAAGTCTTCTCCTGGGATAACATGCCTAGCTGAAGCCCCAGGGTAGGTGTAGTTATATTCCCGTCTATAACCAGAACACGCTTGCCCAATGCTTTTACCAACGCGATTCCGAGGTTGGCTGATATCGTTGTCTTGCCCACACCTCCTTTTGCACTTATGATTCCTATTACAGTCATAATACCACGAAAATCACATCTTTTCCCTCAGTTCTTTGATGGTTTCAAATATGTTCTTCTTGTCCTTTTTCCCTTTCTTAGGCTCTTCTTTCTGTAACTCTTCCGGAGTTTTGGGAACAGTTTCCTTTTCAATAGCAGACTTGTCCGGTCTTTCTCTGGCATTTTCAGGCAGCTCTGTAGTTTCTGGTTTTTCTTCCTGCTCCCGTTCTTTCTTTATTCTCTCCTCTATGCTGTCTTCTTTCGGAGCTTTTTTCCCTTCTTTCTCAGTCTCTTCCTTTTTGGGTTCTCCCCCCTCGATGACGGCTTTTTTTACCTCTTCCTTTTTTGGAACCTCTTCTACATCTTTTTCAGGCTCTTTTTCCTTGTCCTTGGGCATTTCTTCAGGCCTTTTTTTGCTCTTGTTTGCTTCTTCAGTTTTAGTTTCCTCCTTTGGTTCAGGCTCTGCAGTTTCTTTTGACGTTTCTTTCTTAGTGCTTTGCGTTTTCGGCGCCTTTTCTGCAAGTTTCAGAAAAACCTCCCACTCCTTATCCAGCTTCTGGTCCAGTTTCTTTAGCCTGTCCTTATTATTCTTCTTTATCCCTTTGTATTCATTGTAACTTATCTTCTTTTTCTTGTATTGTTCTTCAAGGGACTCCAGGAACATTTCTATGTCATCCCTTTCCTTCATAATCCTGTTTATCGGT
Source organism: uncultured archaeon (assembly GCA_964456345.1). Taxonomy (GTDB): domain Archaea; phylum Aenigmatarchaeota; class Aenigmatarchaeia; order GW2011-AR5; family GW2011-AR5; genus CAYVZO01. The sequence goes on from CAYVZO010000035.1 coordinate 1,737, forward strand.
CCTGGTATCTTCATCTTTATCACAGGCAGGACTTTGTCGATTTCTTCCACCTGTTTCCTAAGAAGGATAACCTGCTTCTTGAGGTCTTCTGCGTCCTTTTTCTGCATATATCCCTCGAACCTTACTCCAAGGTTGTCAATCGAGGTGTTTATGTCCTTTACAGTATCTTCAAGCCCGTCCTGCCGTATCTTATATGTTGTTATGTCACCAAGGCTCTTGTTTAGTTCTATGAACACTTTTTCTGTTTTAAGCGAAAGGCGTTCAACATATTTCACAGCCTCTTTTATGTCATCAAGCTTTGCCTGCACTTCCTTGCTGAGCTCGACCATGTTTTCAATACCCCCTATGCCTTTAAGCAGGTCGTAGACATGGTTTATCTTCTCTGACATGTCCTGTGTTTTCTTGTTCATCTTCTCGATGACAAGGTCATAATTATCCATCTTGCTCTTTATTTCGTTGAATCTCTTGGTCGTTTCTCTAGGATCTACCTCAGAAACCTCGTCCTCAATCTTTTCCTCTTTTGTCTCCATCTCTTTCAGTTCAGCATCAGACTGGAATACCATGGACCTGAGTTCTCCAAGGCTCTCGGAAAGGTTCTGTATAAGGCTGTCTGTCGCGTTCTTGGACTCCTTTATGCTCTCGAGCATTACTTTTATTTTCTCAAGTTCCATGTTGACGTCAGGACCAGTGGATTCTTCTTCCCTTTCTTTCACAGGCTCTTCCTTTTCCTCTGCTTCTTCTTCCGGAGCTTCTTTCTTCTTATCCTCTTTCTTCTTGAAAATCTTGCTGAACAGCCCCTTCCCTTTATTCTCCTTTTCTGCTTTTTCTATCTCCTTCTTTTCCTCTTCCTGCTGCTTTTCAACCTCTTGTCTCAAGGCTTCTTTCTCTTTTTCTTCCTGCTCCCGTTCTTTCTTTATTCTCTCCTCTATGCTGTCTTCTTTCGGAGCTTTTTTCCCTTCTTTCTCAGTCTCTTCCTTTTTGGGTTCTCCCCCCTCGATGACGGCTTTTTTTACCTCTCCCTTTTTTGGACCCTCTTCTGCATCTTTTTCAGGCTCTTTTTTCCCAGACTTTATTTTTTTGTCTAGTTCTTCAATCCTTTTTGTATACTTTTCCTTGAGTTCCTTGTAGGTCTTCTCAGACACGCCTGCTTTTCTGTACTCGTCCTCCAAGTGGGATAATAACGCCTGGGTATCCTCTCTCTCCTGCTTTATATCCATGATCAACCGCCTAATTTATCTATTCTTTTCTCTATGGACTCAAGATAAGTTTCTGCCATCTTGAATGCAGCAGTCTTTGCCTTGTCTTTCGCTATGTTGAGTTCTATCCCAAGGTCATAGGTGTCTACTTTCTTTTTCTTCAGTTCTTCCATCTTCTTCTCTATCTTTTCTATTCTACTATTGATTTCAATGTACTTATTAATTTCACTGTCAGTCAAGGCAAACGGGCTGTGCAACAGCGGTCTGAACGACAGGAACCAAGGACGTCCGTTGTTGTATTCAGGGTTCTGGAACAGTCCTGTTCCTATGGTCAGTCGTGTTATCTTTGACGAATAATCCATGCCGTACTTGCTCTTCACACGCCCTATGTCACCCTCGTACTTCGTCCTGAGCTGTATTTCATTCGCTATGTTGGCCCTTATTGCGCCTTTGAAGTCCAGCAAGACCTGCGATATCATGAATATCGCAATTCCCCACTTTCTGAACTCCCTTGCAGCTCTCTCTATTGCAACGTAGCCTTTCTTGCCGCCGTATTTAGGCAGGAGCCTGTGGACTTCGTCGTATACCAGCATGAACTTAATCTCCTTGGATTCAGGAGGCCTCATGTCGAATATCGACTGTATACTTCTCTTTACAAAGTCGTCAAGCTCGCCAGCAGGCAGCCTGTTCATCACGAACACGGTTATCTCTCCAGGATTCAGGTACTTCTTTATGTCGATTTCCATCTTAGGGTCATCGACAAGTATTATGTTTGTCTTGAACCCCCTTGCATCTTTTTCTGCCAGGCCGAATTTAGGGTATAGGCTGGTCATCTGTTTCAGCTTGCAAGGCTTCATGAAGCCTGTCCACTGTGCAGTAGGGTCGAATACTATTACAGGAACCTTTCTCTTCAGCAGTTCTTCTGCACAGACCTGGGCAGATACGGATTTGCCAGAGCCTGTTGCACCTGCTGCTATGGAATGCATTACAAGCTGGGAGATGTCTATGTATGCATCGACGTCCGTCTCTGCGATCTTGCCTACCTTTAACGCATTGTCGCCTGCCTGAGGAAGCGCTTTGAAGTCTACAGGCGCGACGTATCTTGCTTTGGCGCGCTTTGCAAGCCTCCTGGCGTTTATAATCTTCAGTCCTATTATCGTTCCAGGAACGCCACCAAGCAGTATTATATACGTCATCCAGTTCAGGAATAATGCCCTTAATACCAGCAGCGGCCATGCCAACGTGCTTATCTCAAAGTCATCCGAAGATAACGCGTATTTGTCACCATACCAGTAAGTTACGTTCGCCTCTACCAGGTACTTGTCTTCAGGTGCATTTTCAGGTATTTCTAAGGACCGTCTGTACGTAAGTATGTTTTCTACTGCAAGGGTCTCGCTACTCGTTATAAGCACGGTTTCCTGGTCTGATATAGGCTTTACGTTATACGTTACCGTGATGTCTTCTATCTCCTGCGTCTCGCCCATGTTGACAAGGGTTACCTCGAACAGGATTTCGCCTCCGGGGTTTACAGCCTTGCTCAACACGTTCAATTTTACGTCAAGCAAAGGTTCCATAAGGGTCTTGACAGTTATCGTCACAGGGACTTTATGGGACCTTGTTCCAGCCTCCACCAGTATCTCGCCTGTATATACACCAGGCACTGTGTTAGGGCTTGCATAGGCCTTTATCTGGACCACTTCCGTCGATTTCGCTGACAACGTAAATACGGTTCTCTGCAGGCTCAGCAGCTTGAATGCAGGACCGTCTATGGACAACGAAACAGGGACGGAACTATCCAGGAGGTTGGTTACGTCCACTGAGAATATCTTCTCCTCACCAGGAGCTATAACAGCGTCTATGAGGGTTGATTTCACTTCCAGCGGGAGCTGTTTTGGTATTGTTGTAGTTATACCTATTCCACCACCTCCACCACCCCCGCCTACTATAGTTGTAGTTGTTTCAGCTATGGTAGTTGTGATAACACCACCGCCAGGGGGTCCGCCGCCACTCCCGCCACCTTCACCGCCTCCTGTTCCAGGAAGCGAAGGACAGTCTGTGGGGCATACATTCGTGTTTTCTCCGAAAGATGATTCGCATTCGTCGTTTCCGCATATGTATTCAGCCAGTATGTAGACGCCGTCTACGTTCGTCACATTAGTACTCACCAAGAACTTTGTCAGGTTCACGCTGTTGTCGCTGTTGTCACCATCCGTATTCGTTAACCTCGTCCATTCCGTGTTCACTGACGAGCTTGCTTTTGGCGTCCATGAACCGCTGTACTTGTATATGCCCAGATGGTCAGGGTCGTATATATTTACCCCACATTCACCATTTAGGCATTCCGAGAAATCTATTGTCAAGAATGCTTCTGAGAACGGCAATGAATTGTCTATATAAATGCCTTTTATCGCGCTGCTCGTAGTTCGTGGCCTTGGCACGTCGCCAAACTTTATGGCGTTGAAATAGTCCGTAGATATATTTACACCAGACAATTGCAGGCTGTTTCTGAACGTATCATTCGTCGTGTTAGCCTCTATGTTGTATACCTTTGAATCTATTGTCTTGTTATAGAATCCTGAAACAGTAAAGTTGAACCTTACGAGGCCGGTCTCGACGTCAGTGAATACATAATCGACTCCTATGTCAGGCTCTTCTAATCTTGATACGTCCTTTGCATAGCCTGCAAAGTATACAACCGGGTATATCTCGAACGAATGCAGCGTTGACCCACAGTTTCCTGAGAGGTCGCATACAGTCACGTTCAGCGAATATACACCCCTCTGAGATGTGTTGGTGAAATTTTCTACGTAATAATAGTTATTTACAGTCCTTGCTATGAATTCAGGTGATATGGAGCCTTCCGATGTATCAGGATATGTCACAGTGCTGCTCAAATTTCCGATACCGCCTTCTTCTGTGATGTTTATCCCTATTGTTATGGTAGTGTTTACAGGGACCCTTATCGGCATATCCACTTCTATTCTTGGTAACAGCGTGTCAGTATATACAACAGAGTTGTACTCAAACCCGGCTCTTGCATTATAATATGTACCGTTGTGCCTTGCAGTCACGTTAAGCCCGTACATATAGTTCAGGTCAAGGTTAGGCGCTTCCACCTCCAAGTTCCACATGCTTGAGCTTGAATTGAATCCGTAGGAAGTAACAGAGGCAGTATGCACCATTGTTTCGTTGAACAACCTTGCAGTGAAGGTTACATTCCCGCTTGCAGCTGAATTGTTTACAGTCACATTCACTGTGCCATATATCGTCTCGCCTGGGTCGATTCCTGTCGCAGGAGACACCTGGCTTGGGGATATAAGGTCTACGCTGTAAGGCGTTACAAACAGGCTTACGAACGTCGCTCTATCTGTTACGCTTGCATTCTCCCTTAACGAGCCTGTGAGGTTTGTTATCACATAACCTGTGTAGTTCGTATCCACTGCTATGTCAGGCGAAGAGTAGTTCACGTATATCGTTGCATTTTCTTCATAACCCAATGAAATGCTGTCCGGCAATACCAAGTAAGGAGCTATTGTGCCGTTTGCAATAATGTCAAGGATCATGTCGCTGTTTCCGGTATTTGTCAGGTTTATCGCTTGCAATGAGCCTGTTTCGTTCTGCAT
>CAYVZO010000036.1:0-3297 GCA_964456345.1 uncultured archaeon
TAACATCATGCATTTTTGTGCTTTTGCGACCATTTCTTACTGTGCGGTTACCGCACTCCTGACAATTCATAGCATCACCAAATACTATGACATCAGGATTTTGCTTATAAACCATGCGTTAAGTTAAAAGAACCTGCTTTCCAGAACTGGCAGAATCTATTTCAGCAATTTTCTGTAGAGAACAAGGAAATCGTTAATTCTCTTAGATACTGAATATTTCTTTATTGCAGCACTTCTTCCGTTTTTACCATATTCCTTGGCTTTTGCTTCGTTGCAGAGTATCTTTTTAAGTGCTTGGAACAGAGCAAACGGTGATTTCGGTTCTACGAGAAGGCCTGTTGCACCATGCTGTATTATCTCAGGGGCTGCACCAGTAGTTGTACCAATAACAGGTTTACCACTCGACATGCCTTCTGCATAGACTAACCCAAATGGTTCGTTGTAAGAAGGTAGTGCAACCACATCAGCTAGTGAATACAGCGCAGGTATGTATTCCTGGGGCAGATTTTCTTTTGGTATTCTGATTTTGTCATCCACTTCAAAGACTTCTGCCATTTCCCATAATCTTTTCTTTGCCTGTTTGCTTTTCTTAGGATAATACTTATTCTCTATTGCTGTTATAACTGCTTGGAAATCCATTTCCTTTGACAAATGGGATAGTCCGTGGATCATTGTATCAATAGATTTTCTTTCATCTATCTGATCTCTCAGCAAAAGCCTGGATGGTGTAATTATTATATTCTTCTCTTCATCTATATCTAGTTCGTTTATTAATTTCTCTTTTCGAGATTCGTTATTAATGTCTGATCTAAACCTGTTTATGTCTACGAAGTTAGGAATAGTCTTTATTTTGCTAGGAGAAATGCCGCACTCATAAACCTGTCTAGCAATCCAGCTACTAACTGGTATAACATAATCCCAACTGAATGTTGAAAGCGCAAATCTTGCTTCATGCCCTTCTACTGGAAGGTGCATGTGAAAGATGATTGGAATTTTTGATTTCAATGCAACAGAGTATATAACTGCTGTAAGTGGCAGGATATCTTTATGAATTGAGTGAGTATGTACTATATCAATCTTATTCCTTTCAAAATAATCCACTAAAAAATCAAAGAATTCGTTTTTATCAGATTTTATGTTAGATAAGAAATCTGTTCTAGTTATATGTATACCATTTTCTATTTCTTCTTTCTTGCATCGTGGGTGCGACCTAGTAAGGATGTGGACATTTATTTTATTATTGGCTAATTCTTTTGATAGGGTATCTACTAGGGTCTCAGTACCACCGTAGTGTGGAAGAAACTCTCTAGTCAACATACATACGTTCTTCCCTTCCAGGGATTTTTTCGAACTCAAAAAAGAACTAACTGATTTTATCATTTTTCCAGCCTTTCAGTAAAAGTATTATGAACCGGAACATTAAAAAACTTTTCGATTGCTTTAACTGAGGGTATGATAAACATCTCCAAAATTTGCAATTTTTCAGCATTGTGTTCAGCTACCCAGTAAGCTATGTATTTCCTTGCACTTTCTAGTGTCATGAATCTTGGAAACCTTCTTTTGCATCGGAAGAAATTCTCTATGGCGTTGTTGCCGTGCTTGAACGAGATTACTTTTTCGTGTCTTACTTCATGGTTAAACACCTTCATTATAGCAAAGCGGTAGGCAGGCATAGAGTCAGTTCGTACCGCTTCAGGAAAGTAGCCAATCGGAAATCTTCTCCTAGCTTCCCATAGCAACAGTTTCGTGTCTCTTAATGTCCTATGCTTTGAGAGATGCCAGCCAACAATGCATTTTGTCTTAGGGCACTTGACTGCCCAGAAATAGTAGAAAACAGGCTTCTGGAACGTCTTTAGCAGCGTCTCGTCACAGTGAAGTTTTTCACCAAGGCTTTGTATGATTTCATATGCAATTACTGGAACATAAAAATTTGAAAACGATGCAGATTTACACGCATGCGGCAAATAAAGACATTAAGAAACTTGCTAATCTGCTTTAAATTGTGAAATGCCATTGCTTATTATACTGCAATGTTTTTTACATCCACATTCCACTGCTTTAAAGCAGTGGAATGTTAGATTTCAATAATTAATTTTCAAATACGAACAATCTACCTACAATAAGTTAACAGAACCGTCTTACAAAAGGTTTTAGGATCGCATATATTTGACAACGTAGCTTCAATTCTTAGTAACATTGTGATGATGTCAAACAGAAAATTATTTAATTTTTAATATAGAAAAATAAAATCGTTTTGGTCTAGGGATGGTTTGATGCACAACAGTGAAATAAAGGAGCTAAACAAAAGGTCTGAAAACTACTCAAAGGAAACAGACAAGGTACTGAAGGAGATAAAAAAAGTCATAGTTGGACAGGATTATGTTATTGAGCGCGTTCTTATGGCGCTAATAGCTGATGGTCATGTTCTTATTGAGGGTATGCCTGGCCTTGCCAAGACTCTTTTGGTCAGTACGCTTTCCCGGGCAATGGACGCAGGTTTCAGAAGAATCCAGTTCACACCTGACCTGCTTCCTGCTGACATTATCGGCACAAAAATATACAACCAGAGCACAGGAAGCTTTTCAACAAAAAAGGGTCCTGTATTCACGAATTTCATTCTTGCAGATGAAATAAACAGGGCACCGCCAAAGGTCCAGTCAGCGCTGCTCGAAGCAATGCAGGAAAGACAGGTCACCATCTCAGGAGAAACATATCCGCTGGAGAGGCCGTTCCTTGTCCTTGCAACGCAGAACCCGATAGAAACAGAAGGGACATACAGGCTTCCTGAAGCACAGGTTGACAGGTTCATGTTCAAGCTTCTTATGGGCTATCCAGAGCATAAGGAAGAGATAGAAATAGTCAACAGGATGACAATCGGCAGAAATCCCTCTGCAAATAAGATTATATCAAGGCATAAGATACTGGAACTGCAAAAATTCTGTCCGAGTATATATGCAGACGAGAAGATAAAGAAATATGCAGCTTCTCTTGTACATGCCACGCGAAAGCCTGAGGAATTCAATCTTGACTTAAATGGTCTGATAGAATACGGTGCATCTCCCAGGGCGTCAATATGGCTGATTCTTGGCAGTAAGGCGCATGCTTTAATGAATGGCCGGGGTTATGTGAAACCAGAAGACGTAAAGGCAATAGCGCCTGATGTTCTCAGGCATAGGGTGATGCTGACCTACGAAGCAGAGGCAGAGGATATGACGCCTGACAACATCATAGAAAAGGTAGTGAAGACCGTCAGAATACCTTAAAGATTTCTTCAGCTGAGGTATTGAACATGACTGA
>CAYVZO010000036.1:3397-6451 GCA_964456345.1 uncultured archaeon
CTTACGGTGATGATATTCTTTGACGTTTCCGGTTCCATAGATTTCGGCACCCAGGACATGCTGAAAAAGGATGCCGCAGTCGAGCTGATAGCGAGCACCGCCTTCTCTGCAATACGAAACAATGACAGGGTTGGCCTGCTTTTGGCAACCAACAAGATAGAGAAATATATAGTGCCAAGGAAGGGTAAGAGGCATGCACTAAAGATAATACGGGAAATGTTATATTATAAGCCGAAAGGGAGAGGAACAGACCTTGAGAAAACCCTCACCCACCTCTCGAAAATCATGAAAAAGAGGGGCGTAATAATAATTGTTTCGGATTTCATGGACGATTTAAACAGACTGGAAAAGCCGATAAGAATCCTCAGAAAAAAACATGACATAGTAACTGTAAGGATTTCAGATTTGAGGGAAACTGAAATTCCTGGTGTCGGTTATGTAGAGCTTGAGGACAGGGAAACAGGAGAACAAATAACAATAGACACATCTGATTCCTGCTTCAGGGAAAATTTTTCCAGGCTCGTGTCTGAAAGGGATGAAAAGTTCAGAAAATTCATGAAAACCAACAAAATTGATTTCATACAGATTCCTGCCTCAGGTGATTGGGAAAAGGTAGCAGTAAAATACTTCAGGGAAAGGGCACGGAGGTACAGGACATGAATTTTGGAAATCCCTTATGGCTAATTGCTTTTACAATACTGCCAGTAATAATTTATTTTTTCATTCTTTCCAGAAGAAAAAAGAAAAAGCTCATGCTTAAATTTAGTTCAATAAGTCTTTTGAAAGAGGCGAGTAGCAAAACAATTAACAAAGACAAAATTCTTTTTGCTTTGGTTGTTTCTATTCTGGCTCTTCTGATAACTGCTTTGGCTGACCCGCATATACCGCTTGAGCAGACAAAAGAAGGAGCTAATGTAGTCCTTGCCATAGATGTTTCAGGTTCTATGCAGGCAGCTGATTATAAGCCAAGCAGGCTAGAAGCTGCAAAGCAGGCAGCAGAGCAGCTTGTGAACCAGCTGAGGCCAGGGGACCTTGTAGGCATTGTAATATTCTCTGATGGTGCAACAACAGCATCCTACCTGACTCCATTAAAACAAAAGGTTATAGAAAAGCTTATGGCCATACAATCCAAGGAAGGCGCCACAGCAATAGGTGATGGCCTGTCTTTGGCAATAGACATGGCAACTGCCATCCCAAGCAAGAAAAATGTTGTTATACTCCTTTCAGACGGTGTGAACAATGCAGGTGTTGTCTCGCCTGACGAGGCAATAGAATTTGCAAAGGTCAATAATATACAGGTCTATACAGTAGGCATGGGTTCTGAGGAGCCTGTGCTGCTCGGTTACGACTTCTTTGGCAGGCCGCAATATGCAGAGCTTGATGAGGCAACACTAAAAAGCATAGCTGAGAATACAGGCGGCGAGTATTTCAGATCCATTGACGAAAGAACCTTAAGCGAGATTTATTCAAAGCTTCCAGAAAAGATAGAAAGGGAGCTTGAAGATACCTCAATAAAGGACTGGTTTGTGCTGGCTGCAATAGTCTTACTTTCAGTCTGGATATACCTGAAATACTGGAGGTTCAGGTCACTCCCGTAGGCGATGGTATGAAGCAGAATTTACTAATATTCATTTTCATCCTGATGCTATTTTCAGGCATCACCTTTGCCCAGCTGACAGTTGAAAAGGATGTAAAAATCCGTGATATAACAGTGGGCGACAGCATTGAGATAATGTTGAGGCTCTCAAATCCATTCGGAAAGCCTGTAAGTATACAGATACAGGACAAGAACGTTATAGCTGGAAACGGCCTTGATATACAGTGCCTTGAGTACACGCTTCCAGCAGATGCGGCAAGCACTATTACGTATAGCCAGCCGATAACAGCATTCCAGCCAGGTGAATTTACCCTTGAAAAGGCGACAATAAGCTATACGAATCCAGATACAGGCAAGGAAGAGCGTATAGAATCAAACGAACTAAAACTGACTGTGAAGCAATCGCAGACACAGCAGAATCTGCAGCAACAGGGAATAACAACTGTTTACCAGTGCGGCGGCATGAGCATGATATCCACTTCATACTCCTCAAGAGGCTCGTCTACAAATATACAAATAAACACTGGTATTGGACAGAGCCCTGGCCAGCAAAACCAGCAGCCCGGAGGAATAGAACAGCAGAATCAAGACATAAACACAATAAAACAGCAGATGCAAAAGCAGATGGAGGAAGAAGAGCAGAACAGAAAGCATCTGGAAGGCATAATAAACCAGAGCAGAAAATTCCGTGAAGCTGAAGAGCAGCTGGCAAAAAACGGTTACCAGTTTGATTCAAAAACAATAAACCCTGATTCAAACTCTTCAGGCACATTTGAATACACATACAGAAATGAAGAGGGCGACAGCGCTAAAATAAGCGGAGAGGTTGCTGACAATAAAATAAAGGAGCTTCGCAGATGGAGCAAGGAGGACGCAGAAAGGCTCGCTGAGCTGCTCGAAAACAGCACTGAATTTCAAGAACTTCATCAGAATCTAATCAGCAGAGGATATAACATAAACTCAAGGCTTTTTTCAGAACCTGAGCAAAACATGTCTGATTTTGATTATAAATACGAAAAGCCGGAAGCAAATGAAAAAGCAATAATAGGAAACATAACACTCACAGGGAAGGTTGTCTCAATAGGAATCTACGGAGAAGACGGATACCCGTGGTGGTTAGTTGTTTTGATATTAGCCATCTTATTGATGCTGTTGCTTTTCACTGTTTACAACAAATACAGGAAAGAGCTACCAGCAGAACAGATTAAAATAAAGAAGATAGATTTCCGCAAAGAGGCATTAAGAATGATTGATGAAGCTGAGAGTTTGTTTGCAGAGGGCATGATGAAAGAGGCTTATGCAAAGGTTTCAGAAGGGGTGAGATTCTACTTCAAGCACAAATTAAACTCAGAGGGAGAGCTTACAAGCACAGATATATTGAAGAAGATTAAAGGCAAAGCTAATTATAGTAAAGCAAAAAATTGCTTCGAACTATGCGACTTAGTGAAATTCGCAAA
>CAYVZO010000037.1:0-6391 GCA_964456345.1 uncultured archaeon
AGCCTGGCTATAACGGTTCAGCTAGAGTAGTTGTTCGAAACTCAGGCTTTGCAGATAATTTACAGCTAATATCTGCCCAATTATATGATATACTTGGCAACAACTTCACTGCTACAAATGCACCTGTAGCTGACTTTGATAAAGGCGATGTCGCGTCACTGACATTTACTTTACCAAACTTTACTGGCGTAGCTAATGATTTATCTGGTTATGATAATCATGGCACAATATGGGGAGCAAACTGGACGCTTTCCGGAAAGCGTGCTTCAGCAGTAAGCTTTGATGGTGATGATGTCATTAATGTTTCTAATTCAGCAAGTCTGAACATTACCGATGAGATTACATTAGAAGCGTGGATAGATGGGTATGTATTATACTTAACAAATGAAGCGGACTATTGCAGTGACGGACTAGATAATGATAATGATGGTTGGACAGATTCTGAAGATTCTGATTGCGAGGATTGTACATGTAGTGGAACAGGGTATGAAGCCAAGACTATAGAAGGAAATACAGTATATGTGGAATGTACTTATGATTACTGCTGGACCCCGACTTCTGCGGGCACATACATCTGGAGCGAATCTCCTGCTTACTGCACCGGCTTGAGTACTGGAGGTTGGACTGACTGGAGCTTACCTGATAGATTTAGTCTGGCAGATTTATGTAATTCTAATTCCTGCTCTTGTACTTGTTTCGGTGGAGACGGCGAATGTACAAATACCCGTTACTGGTCCTCTCAAATCTCTACAGGTAATGAGTGTGCGGTGCACTTCAATACTTGTGCTATAGAGTGTGGAAATTGGGGCGGCAATCCACGATATCTCCGCTGCTTCAGGAGTGGAACTACTCCCTCACCAGCAACAGGAAAAATAGTAATCGGTAAGGAAAATGCATATGAATTAAGCGCAAACACAACAACTGCTTTTGTGACAATAAATACTCAGACGATTTCAGGGACGATTTCATCTGGCTGGAACCATGTTGTTTTAACCTATAATGGTTCTCAGCAGAAGTTATATGTGAACGGAGAGCTGAAAGCAAACCAATCATTAGCAGGTTCTATTAATACGAATCTGAATAATTTAACGATTGGGAATTTCTTCAACGGTACCATCGACGAAGTAAAGCTCTGGAATCGCTCACTGACTGCTGAAGAAATCAACCAGAGCAAGAACGGAGAAGCTATGAATACCACAGGCTTAGTTGGCTATTGGATGTTTAATGAAGCCAAAGGAATTATTGAATGTCCTACTGACTTCTCCCGCGTGATAGTTACTACGAACTGCGGAGGAATCGATGCCCGGTTCGAAGAGAAGCCGGTGTGCACGTAAGTTTCTTTTCCAAAGGCTTTTATTTCCAAGAAAAGACTTAGATGTTATACCTGAGCAAAGCGCCTATGCCGCCAAGATCGAGGAATTGCTTGCCCTCGCGCGTGTCGGAAGATACGACTTCGAGCTTTGTGCCGTAGTTCTTCACGCGCTCCTCAAAGGTTTCAATGAGGTCTTTCTCGCCAAGCTCACGCATTACCTGGTTGCACCTCTCGCAAATCCTAGTCCCTCCTTTCGAGAAGGCCTTTGAAGTACCGCATGCGCATTCATACTCGACTTCTTTTATATCCAGGTCCTCGCTGAGTATGACTGTATCAACAGCTCCTGTTTCCAAGGCTGATACAACCTCGTTCAGGCCGTAAGTGACTAGGCCGTGCGGCTTCTGGAGCTCGTTGAAGAATTTCTGCAGTAGCTGCTTCTCCTTGACCACCCCGGCTTCTTTTATGAGGTAGCTGCCACGTTCTAACGTCTCCTGCAATCCGTAATCGCCTGTATAGCTTGTGTCGATGACGCCAAGAATTTTCTGCTTGACAACAGCATGAAGGTAATCTTCCTTGAGGAACATCTCCTTGATAGGGCCTGAACCGCTTAGGATGATTCCCTTGACCTCATTGTGCTCCTCGAATATCTTGTTCGAGGCCTCGCCTATCTGTTTGAGCCAATCGTTGAGCAGACCCTCGCGAACACGCGAAAAACGCGCGGACGACTGCCCGCCTGCACGGGTCTTGCCAGGCACTATTGACTCGAAATGCGCCATTGGCTCCACCTTCTTGCCCATTATGAGCGCTATGTCAGCCTCGTTCTTGTCAAGGCATATGATTCCGTAGATTTCTTTTTCCTTTATCATATCCCAGAGGGGGTCGAGAACGAATCTCTGGTCGCACCAGTATAACTTGACTTTTACAGGCTCAGGGGGCTCTATTGCCCATAGCTCTATGTCTGACTTGTCTGTTTCGGACACATTTCCGCAGAAGATAGCCAGCCCGTGCTCAGGCGTTTTCTTGTACAGTTGCAGGTGACGCATAATTTTTTCCAGCGCAGTTGTCACGTTTTTCCGTACCTGCTTTGATTTTATGTTTTCAGCAGTGCTCTGCTCGGAGCGCAGCTGGTTCGTTATCTCGTGCAAGGAATAACCTGCAGGAACGTAGACGCTTACAAGCTCGGTGTGCTTGCCCTTTATGTCATTAAGCATCCTGACCAGCTTCTTCAGCTTATATCTGCTTCCGAATTCCACAAAAACACCTAAATGGTTATGTCCACTTTCTCTCCATATTTTATTTTCTTTATGTTGTTGGCCCCTATGATGTCCTTCTCAACAGGCTTCAGGCCCTTAGGCACGGTCACTTCCCTGACTTCTGCCTTGAGCGACAGCCCTCTTTCCTTCTTAGCCTTCCATATCTCACTCATAAGGCATGTAAGCTCCTGCGTACTTACCTTGCTCTTCTGCTCGAATTTCTTAGGCAGCAATTCGCTATGTATACTCTTGCTGCTGTACAGCTCGTTCCAGATATAATCCGTCATGAAAGGCGTTATTGGCGCAAGCAGCTTTAGCACCGAACGCAGGCACGCATGCAGCGTATATGAAGCCGAGGCGTCGCCAGCGTACACGCGGGTCTTCACGAGCTCTATGTAATAGGGTGCAAACACATTCCATATGAAATCTCTTGTCTCATTTGCAGGCACGAAGAAATTGAATTCCCTGTAACCTTTCACAGACCTCTCTATTGTCCTGTCAAGCTCAGATAGTATCCATTTGTCTGTTTCGTTAAGCTTTGCTTTTTCCGGCTCTGGGAAGGAAGAGATGAACCTCGCCACGTTCCAGAGCTTTGTAAGGAATTTACTGTTGCTGGCTATCTTGTCTTCAGAGCATCTTAAGTCGCTACCGAGCGACGACTCCGAAGAATTCCAGAAACGGAAAGCGTCAGCACCATACCTGTCGAGTATTGGCATCGGATCCATTACGTTCCCCTTGCTCTTGCTCATCTTCTTGCCGCTCTCGTCGACTCCGTAACCCATTATCCAGGCGCTCCTGAACGCACCTTTCCTGGTGAGCTGGTAGCAGCGAAGCAGTGTATAGTACAGCCATGTCCTTATAATGTCCTTTGCCTGCGGCCTTATCGTGTTCGGATAAACAGACCTGAAGAACTTGTCATTTTTCGTGTATTTCGAAATGAACAGCGGCGATATGGAGGAATCCATCCATGTGTCGAAAGTTCTCTCCTCACCTGTGAATTCCTTAGAACCGCATGTGCAACTGAAAGGCGGCTTCTCCTTCCAGGGTTGGTAATACCTGCCTGGCTCAGGAACGCAAGCCTTTCCGCATGCCCTGCAATACCATATAGGGATTTCGGTCCCATAGAATCTCCTTCTTGATATCGGCCAGTCTATGGTAACGGAATCTATCCAGTCAAGCAGCAGCCTCCTGTAGCTGTCTGGATAGAACTTCATCTTCCTAGCAATCTTTCTTATTTCCTCAAGGAAATCGACCTGCTTCAGATAGAATTCATGCATGGGTATTATCTCTATGGGTGTCTTGCTCCTGTCGCACATCGGCGTCCTGTGCATTATGCTCTCTCTCTTCTCGACAAGCCCCTGCTCCTCGAGGTCCTTTATTATCTGCTTCCTTGCTTCGCTGATGCTCATGCCTGCATATCTGCCTGCATTTTCTGTCATTTTACCCTGGCTGTCTATCGCTATTATCTCCTCAAGCCCAAGCTCCCTGAATATACGCACGTCCTCGTAATCGCCGTAGGAACATATCATAACCACGCCTGAACCGAACTCCTTGTCAACAGAAGGGTGCGCAATCACAGGGACCTTCCTGCCGTACGCAGGCAGGGTCGCTTTCTTGCCAACTATTCCTTTGTATCGCTCGTCGTCGGGATTCACCATCACGGTCTGGCAGGAACAAATAAGCTCCGGCCTGGTGGTTGCTATCAGTATGCCTTTTCCGTCAATTCTCCATTTCACGTATACGAGCTCTGTAGGAAGCTCCTCGTATACGATTTCCGCGTCAGCTATCGTGGTGCCGCAGTCCACACAGTAATTGTTCGGCCTGGTAGCTGTGTATATCAGCCCCCTGTTCCATAAGTCGATGAAAGTTGCCTGTGTCAGTGAGCGGTACTCAGGCGAGTCTGTTCTGTAATAATTATCAAAGTCGCCGCTGAGCCCCATTGTCTTCATTATCCCTATCATTTCAGATTCCAAGTCATCCAATGCGGTTATGCACAAGGACACGAACTTCTCGCGGGAGACGTCCTGAATCCTTGTTTTATATTTTTTCTCTGTATAAATCTCGACTGGCAGGCCGTTCCTGTCTATCCCTATGGGAAAGTAGACCGAGAAGCCAAGCATCCTGGCTGCACGGGCTATCATGTCTATCTGCGAGTAGTGGGCAGCTGCACCTATGTGCCACGGCCTTCCTGACGGATAGGGAGGCGGCGTATCTATGGAGAAGTTCTTCTTCCCCGGCTTGAATGCGTATATATCAGCCTTCTCCCATCTCTTTCTGACAACCTCCTCCAGCTTCTTGTTCCACTTCTTTTCCTTTATCTTAGGCACGATTTCCATGATAATTACCTAACCTCACGTAAATAAAAAGAATTAGATCGTCAAACTTTTGCATACACACTGCATCCGCCCATCTTGCTCACAAGTATCACCTTTGGCAAGAAGGTATTTAAAAATAATACGAACACCGGCTTTGTACCTAAAGTCAAGGTTGCACCTTAAGTCCAGAAGTTGCACCTAAAGTCAAATTCAAAAAGGCTAAATTTTGCCTCTTATTCTATCTACTCTGTCAGCAAGTTCTACCATCTTTTGTGGTAAATCTTCTGGATTGCAGACTATAGGGTCGCCTCTTGTTTCTGGAAGCTCTTTATGTGCAATAAAAAAATGCTATTCTTTCGCCTTCTCTTCCCCAACCAACCAAAAATCTTTCCGATTCTCCTACTTTCTTCATTGTTTCTACACCTTCAGGATTTTATATTTTATCCAAAGTTTTATGAGTCTCTCTATTTTTAGATATTTTTATACCTTTTCTGCTTCTTGATAATAAGCTATTGCTATGCTTATCATAACATTCTTTACAGAATTTTTTCGGTATGAATTTTTTGTGTTTGTCTTTTTGAGGAAAATAAGTATCACCAATATTAATATATTGTCCGCAATATTCACAGATGTATTTATGCTGTGCTTTTGTTGGTTTTAATGGTATTAAATCATATTTGTTCATTTTATCGCCTTATCCATGAAATATCTCATTCTAAAGCCTTAAAATAATATCTAATTTAGATATTATTATGACTAATAGGAAACCCATTAAACTTGTACGTCTGAGAATGCCAAAAGACAATTATGAGAATATGAAGGAACCTCTTGAATTAGTAAATAAATTTGGGTCGGGAGTATTGTCTCCAAAATGTAGAAATTGGCAAAAACTTAAATCAGAGTGGATAAAAAGAGGTATAAAAGGGTTGGACGTTGGTGATATAAAAAGCACTCTTTTTAGATTGGATATTATAGATAGCAACTCCTTGACAAATTTTGGTAAAGATATTCTAAATAATTGGGATAACCAGTCATATATTAAAGAGAAGATTGCTAAAAAAATGTTAATTGAAAAAAGTGGTTGGGCTTATTGTCATATTCTATATAGTATACCTGGTTCCACAAGAGAAGATTTATGGGAACTTTACCAAGAACTCTATGACCCTGATATACAGGAAGAGTATACAGATATTTCAAAATATAACATATTTCTCGAATGGCTTGGTGTAGCAAGACCAAGGGGCAGAACATACGAATTTAATCAGAAAAAGTTTGAGAAGCTAATAGGGATAGGATTTTCAGAATTAGAATCTTTAGCTGAAAAACTTCGGGAAGAGGCAATATATTGTTATTTGGCTCTAATTAGAATAGATAACCAAAAAGGCGAATTCCATCACACAAAAGATATAAGAAAAATGGCTTTTACATTATTGGGAAAGAGAGTAAACACACATAATATGCAGTTGCACGCAAAAGAACTTGAAAAACTTGACTTAATAAAATATAAACAA
>CAYVZO010000038.1:0-6062 GCA_964456345.1 uncultured archaeon
CGAAAGGTTCTACAAGAAAATAAACGAGCTTATACGAACGGTATTCAACATACCTGATGCCTATGTCCAGGAAAAGGTGTTCAACTGGGAGTCGGAAAAGGACACGGAGCGTTTTGAGATACTATGGGAGATAAACAAGATTCTTGACATCTTCAGCTATATAGCAGTTGAAATAGACCTGAGGGGATTTTCCACAGGAGGCGAGGGGAGGGCGTCCATTAAAATCAAACCAAGGCTTATTACGGAGTATCCCCAGGATACCATATGGCAGCAGAGCATAATATACGAAATGCTGAGGCGTTTCTGGCACAGGATATTCTACCATCACAAGAGGATGGAGTACCTCTCCATGAGCAAGGAGCTTCTGGTGAATTTCGAGAGCAGCATAAAGCACTTTGCAGAAACGCTGAAAATAGGTTAGTTAGAAAAGGCGATGGTCATGCCCAAGATAGAAATAATAGACGACATCCTTGCACCATCCGAGATGATAAGGATAAAATTCAAGGGGAAGAACCCCTTTGCGGTCTGCACACTCTTCCCAGGGCTGTTCAAGGACGTCATGAGAATATCGGGGGTTGACCTCCGCGAGAACGACATAAGATGGGATATAACCGCGGACCCTAGGGAATTCTACGGCATGTGGCAGGGAAAAAGGAAAGAGGACAGGTGGACAACTTCTTTCATAAGGGTGGTTGCCCAGGGAGCCCAGTCAAGCAAAGACAAGACAGGCTGGCTTGACCTGCAGCTGAAGGGCTATGTCAGGACGAAGTACGAATACTCGAACTTCCTGCAGAAGAGCTTCTGGTGGTTCTTCAATTATATGTTCTATTACAAGCAAAGGAGAAACTATATAGACTTCTCAAAGGATAATATTTACAGGCTTAAGGAGATAATAGAAAGAACGCTAGGGACGGAGAAAAGGAGTTGATGCATTTGTTTGACGCAATAAAGAACAAGATATTCGGAAGAAGGGCTGATTATGCTGACATACGTGCAGGGGTTCTGAACGAGCCGATGGTCAGGCCGCCTCCTGACACCGATAGGTTTGGACCGCCTGAGGATGATATCTCCGCATCAAGGAGTGAGGTGCCGCCACTTCCAGAGCCGTTTCCTGAAAGGGGCCCTATCAGCCTTGGTGAAGAAAGACCTGCAGAAAGGGAGGAAAATTACGAGGTCGTAGACAGGCTGAACTTCATACAGAACCAGCTTTCTGCAATAAAGAGCCAGACAGAGACGATAAACGAGAGGCTCAAGAACTTAGAGATGAAGGTGGGAAGAAGATACTGAACAAGGCAGAAAGCATCGGTCAACAGGCTTCTTTTGAACTGGTGTCCCTGAACTTTCCAGATATTTCTTTCATTATAATTACATACAGAAGCTTTGCTATAAATACATCATAGTTAATCGTAGAAATATTCGCCTTTCTCTTTCTGTTCGTTATCCTTGGCACTGCCCAGCTTGTTCGCCCTCGGCCTTTTCGTTTCTGCGTCCCGCCTGAACGTGACTCCGACATCGCGGAGGAACTTGTTGAAACCCTTGGCCAGGGGCATTATTTCCGCATAGCCGATAATCCCAGGCGTCCCTGAAAATACCATTGCCCTGTCAGCGACGTAGCTCAAAAAAAGGAGGTCGTGGTCTATGACCATGACTGAGTTGTTAACGCTTCTGAGTATTTTTGCCACAGAAAGCCTCTGGTCAATGTCCAGGTATGCAGACGGCTCATCCAGAAGATACAAATCAGCGTTCTTTGAAAGGCAGAGGCATATTGCCACGCGCTGCAGCTCGCCTCCTGAAAGCGAGGAGGTTTTCTTTTCCAAAAGCTTTTCAAGACCCAGCTGCTTTACCAGGAACCTGTCAGACCCTGCAAGTATCTCTGAGACGCTGCCTGGAAAGCTGAGGTCCAGGTATTGCGGCTTGTAAGAAACCCTGAGAGTATTTGTTACGTTACCTTCAGAAGTTTCCGCGCCGGCAAGTATCTTCGCGAAAGTCGTCTTCCCAAGCGCGTTTGAGCCGAAGACGCCAAGGACCTCGTCCTTATACAGCGCGCCCTCATTTATCTCAAGCACGAAGTTTTTGTAGCTCTTCTTTATGCCGCTGAACTTCACAAGCAGGTCGTTGCTGACACCCTTTCCCATGGTAATGTTCTCGAATCTCGTCGGTTCCCTTATCTTTACGTTGTCTTCAGGTATGTAGCCACCAAGGAAGATGTTGATGCCTTTTTTCACGACGTATGGCTTTGAGACCACGCCGAAAACAGACGGCTCACCATAGAATATGTGTATCCTGTCTGCTAGAAAGTCCAGCGTAGCCAGGTCGTGCTCCACCACCACGACATGCTTTTCCTCTGCCAGCTCCCTTATCGCTTTCGCCATGTTTATCCTTTGCTTCACATCCAGGTAGCTGGATGGCTCGTCAAAGTAATATACATCAGCTTCCTTCTCTATGGTTGCTGCTATTGCCACGCGCTGCAGCTCGCCTCCTGAAAGCTCTGAGAGATTCCTTGATACGCAGTTTTCCAGGTCAAGCTTCTTTATCAGGTCATTACGGGAAAGGACCTCATCCACGGATTTCTGCTTGAGTTCGCTAGGAATAGCATCGACTTTCTGAGGCTTGTAAACAGCTTTTATCTCGTTTTTCGATAGCCTCTGGAAGTAATCCTGCAGCTCGTTTCCCCTGTGCATCCTTATTATTTCTTCGTAACTCCCTTCACCACCGAGGTTCGGTTTCAGCTTACCTGACAATATTTTCAGCGCAGTGGTCTTGCCTACACCATTCGGGCCGAGAAGTCCGACGACCCCTTTGACTGGTACTGGAAGCCTAAAAAGCGCAAAAGCGTTTTCCCCGAATCTGTGTATAGGTCTCTCCTCCAGGGATTCAGGCAGGTTCACGATGGAAATCGCTTTGAACGGGCATTTTTTCGTGCATATCCCGCAGCCTATGCATATGCTCTCTGCGACGAAAGCTTTCCCAGCCACGTTTACGCATTTCTCGCCTTTGCGATTAACAGGGCAAAAACGAGCGCATTCGTGCGAGCATTTCTTCGGCTTGCATAGCTCTTTGTCAACTACGGCGATTCTCACTAACCTGACCTCGAAACCAGTTTGTGCGTTAAACAGTTGCGTCTAGAGCATATTTATATCTATCACTTTCATTATTAATTTTATAAGTATTTCATAAAAATGAATATCATGCTAATCGGGATTTGCGGAAAGACGAACACAGGCAAGACGACTTTCTTTTCTTCAGCTACGCTGGTGGATGCAGAAATCAGCAATAGGGTCTTCACAACCATAGAGCCGAACAAGGGCGTGACGTACGTGCGCACCAAATGCCCTTGCAAAGCTTTTGGAAAGAAATGCAACCCAAGGGATTCGGAATGCAAAGACGGCGTGCGTTTAATTCCGATAAAGGTTGTCGATATCGCGGGATTAGTTCCTGACGCCCATCTCGGCCGAGGCCTGGGAAACCAGTTCCTTAGCGAAATAATGGAGGCATCCGCGCTAATACATGTAATCGACGCTTCGGGAAGCAGCGACAGCAACGGCAATGCTGTTGAACCAGGAACTCACAGCCCACAGGAGGACATAGAGTTTTTTAAGAAAGAGATAGATTACTGGATTCTCGGGATACTGCAAAAGGCCAAAATAAGCAAAAGGATGGACATGAAACACCAGGATATCATAGATTTGATTTACAAGCAATTGTCAGGGTTAGGAATAAAGCTGGAGGATATAGAGGAAGCGATCAACGAGACTTCTTTTTCCCTGGACAGCGATGACAAGTACCTGGAATTCATCGAGGTATTGCGAAAGAAGAGCAAGCCCATCCTGGTAGCTGCCAACAAAATAGACATTCCTGGAGCTGAAGAAACCCTGAAGAGTGTCAAGACTGACTCACCTGTGATTCCGTGCTGTGCAGAAGCTGAGCTGGCGCTCAGGCGGGCTGAAAAAAAAGGTCTGATAAAATACTCCCCAGGAGACAGTGATTTCGAGATTATTGAGCACAAATCGATGACCGAAGGTCGTCAAGAAGCTCTGGACGAAAAGCATAAGGCTGCTTTGGAGTTCGTCAGGCAGCTGTTAAAAAAGCATGGCTCCACAGGCGTGCAAAAGGTTATAGATACAGCTGTTTTCGACATGCTTGAAATGGTCGTTGTTTATCCTGTGGAGAATGAACACAAGCTCACGGACAAGAAAGGTAACATTTTGCCGGATGCGTTCCTGATGAAGAAAGGGAGCACGGCTTTAAATCTTGCCTACAGGGTGCATGAGGACATAGGAAAGAAATTCATATCTGCTGTGGATGCCAGGACTGGCAAGAGCGTGTCAGCTGATTATGAGCTTAAAGACGGGGATATTATTTCTATAAAATCGGGGCGATAATCAGTTTTTATATTCTTGGCAAACAAGTAAATACGTATGCGGCCTTTTCAGGTATTCAGGACAGAGTGTGAGAGAGCTGCCCGGTGGTTCCTAGGCGAGGTACATCTGGAAACACCACCCAAAAGCATAGACGCCGACCTTGCCATGCCGTGTTTCCTCTCTGCAAAGAAGATGGGCAAACCGCCAAACGAAGTGGCTGAGGAAGCAGGCAAGCTGATAACAGGAAAGCTGATGAGGCAGAGCGACATATTAAAGAAGATAGAGGTTTCAGGCCCCTACATCAATTTCTATGCAGACTGGAACAAGCTGGGAAAGATGATACTGGAGGAGATATTCCGGGAAAGAGAGAGCTACGGCTCCCAGGCAAAGAAGAACAAGAGGGTCATGATTGAGTACAGCTCGCCAAACTCCAACAAACCCCTCCATGTGGGGCACCTAAGAAACGACTCATTAGGGATGGCAGTCAGCAATATTCTTGAATATACTGGCAACCACGTGATAAGAGCCAACCTTGTAAACGACCGAGGCATCCACATCTGCAAGGTAATGCTGGCGTACGAGAAATGGGCGCGTAACAAAACACCCAAGAGCTACGGCAAGAAGCCTGACCATTTCATAGGCGACCTCTACGTAATGTTCGAGAAGAGAAAGTCGAAGCAGCTGGAAAAGGAAGCCCAGGACATGCTCAAGAGATGGGAATACGGAGACGTAAGGACAAGGGAATTGTGGAAAAAAATCACCTCCTGGGCAATGAAGGGCATAAAAGACACATACAGGCTGTTCGGGTCTGAATTCGATGTCTGGTTCTTCGAGAGCGACTTCTATAACAAGGCAAAACCCATAATAGAGCAAGGGCTTGACAAAAGAATATTCTTCAGGGACAGCAAGGGTGCTGTAGTTGCCAAGCTCAGCCCCCTACCGAACAAGGTGGTATTGAGGGAAGACAGCACCTCTATATACCTGACTAACGACCTTGTGCTGACGAAACATAAGTTCGAAAAGTTCAGGCTCAACAAATCCATATGGTGCGTTGCTTCGGAGCAGGAGCTTTATTTCAAGCAGTTGTTCAAAATTTTCAAACTACTGGGCTACAGGTGGAACAGGAACTGTTACCACCTTTCTTACGGCATGGTGAACCTGCCCAGCGGAAAGATGAAGAGCCGCGAGGGAACAGTGATAGACGCTGATGAGATAATAAATGAAGTCATAACTCTGGCAAAGAAGGAGCTAAAGAAGAGAAAATCAAAGGATGTGGAAAAGAAGGCAAAGGAAATCGCTCTGGCTGCCATAAAGTTCTACCTACTCAAGACAGAAACGAAGAAGGACATACTTTTCGAGCCCAAAAAAGCAATAAGCTTTGAGGGTGATACAGGGCCCTATCTTCAATACACCCATGCAAGGGCATGTTCTGTTTTGAAAAAGAGCAGAAAGATGCCTTGTATAGGGAACACGCTTGATAACAGCGAAATCAGGATGGTAAAGAAGATGTCAGAATTCCCTGATATCATAGAAGCATGTGCAAGGGAGCTGAAGCCGCACTACCTGGCCAACTACCTGCTTGAGCTTGCTGCGATGTTCAACGAGTATTACCATTCGCAGAGGATAATAGGCTCGAAAAGGGAGCAGACCCAGCTTGCAGTCACGAAGGCCATGACGATCGTACTCAATACAGGCCTTCAT
>CAYVZO010000039.1:0-5732 GCA_964456345.1 uncultured archaeon
GTCTTTACCTTTTTCTTGTAAATCTCAACCAGCGGGTTACCCTTCATGCTCTTTATCTCGTCTTTTGTTGCAAGCAGGCCTGAGCATTCCCTGCAGATCGAGCGTAACAGCATGAACACCTTCTTGCCGTAAAGAGGGTGAACAACAGGCTTTGTAAGCTCCAGGAAGCCGAAATGCCCCTGGCACTGGCCTATAGTGCCTCCGCACGTACGGCAGCGAAGCCCGGGATCGACCACGCCCAGATGAAGGTCACAAAGACCGCCGTCTATGGGATAGCCGTCAGGGTCGTAAAGTTCTGCATGCTCTATCTTTATGGAGCCCATTTCCTTTATCATCTTCGGTGACAGGAACCTGAAATCAATGCTTTTTACTAACGGCATGATTATTCCTCCACGTTTATCTTGGGATAGATACCCATGCATTTCAATTCGTCGAGCATCAGCTTGAACGCATATGATATATCAACGTCTATTATCTTGGATTTCTTGCACAGCGGGCAGTGCTTGCGCCCCTTTACCTTGTCGTCTATGGCAACCATTCCGCACTTCTGGCATATAGGCACCCTGTACTTGTCCGAGGAGAAGCGCTCCTTGAGCAGGAGCGAGGTGCCGTGAGCAATCAGGCAGTCTTTTTCCATCTCACCCAGACGGAGACCACCCTGCTTGACACGGCCTGCTGTTGGCTGCTTTGTGAGCAGAGTGACAGGACCGCGCGCACGCGCCTGTATCTTGTTTGCAACCATGTGGTGAAGCTTCTGGTAATAGCAAGGGCCAATGAGGATGCGCGCATCGTACCTCTTGCCTGTGATTCCGTCATACATGCATTCCTTGCCGTCGTCGCGGAATCCCATATTCTTCAGCATCTCCCTCAGGTCCTTTTCATACGTCTTTGCGAACGCAGAGCCGTCTATGCGGTCACCTGAGAGCGCAGAAGCCTTTGCCCCTATTATCTCCAGCAGCTGTCCGATGGTCATCCTTGACGGGATGGCATGTGGATTCAATATTATGTCCGGCGTTATGCCTTCAGAAGTGAAAGGCATATCCTCTTCAGGCACGATAAGAGCAACTACGCCTTTCTGTCCGTGCCTGGATGCGAACTTGTCACCCAACTCAGGCGTCCTGTCGCTCCTGACTGATATTTTGACCAGCTTGTTGCCGCTTATGGTTTCCGTGACCACGACGTTGTTGACCACGCCCTCTTCTCCGTGCCTTATTATCTCTGAAGTCTCCCTCCTGTTCTCTGTTTCCGTCATGAAGCTCTCCACAGGCCCGAAGAAACGCAGCGGCGATATCTTACCGACGAGGACGTCGCCAGACTCTACGGATGTTTCCCTGTTGACTATGCCGTCTGCTGCAAGGTTCACGTAGGATTCTTCTGTCCTGTAGCCGGATATGGATTTGTGGGGTATGCATATCTCGTCCTTCTCGATTCCCCAGTACTTTTTTTCCTCAGTGGTGTAATTTCTGAAGAAGCATGAACGACCGAAACCGCGCTCGATAGAGCCCTTGTTGAAGACTATACCGTCTTCCATGTTGAATCCCTTGTAACTCATCACTGCTATTACTATATTCTGGCCCTGCGGGTGATTTTCCATGTTTATGCTGTTGCCGACAGCAGTATTGACCAGAGGCATTTGCGGATAAAGCAGCACGTCAGACTTCGTATCTGTTCTGAGCATGAAATTGGTCGAGTATACGCCGAGCGACTGCCCGCTCATTTTTGCACCGAAATTTACTCTGTCTCCCCTGTTATGCGGTGCGAACGGGACCAGCGACGCGGATATTCCCAGGATAACGCTAGGGTCGACTTCCATGTGCGTTGTGTTCCTGCCTATGCTTTCCTGGTCCAGTGCAACCAAAGCGCTGTTCTCCTCCTCTGCATCCAGGTATTCTATTATACCCTGCTTGAGAAGGTCGGTCCACGACATCTCTCCCTTTTCCAGCTTCTCTATAACCTTGTCATTTAGCTTTGGTTTTCCGTTTTCAACTATTATCAGCGGTCTTTGCAGCCGTCCTGAATCTGTATTTATGTTCATCTCCTCGAATTCAGGTACCCATACGACATTAATATAAGGACTCAATGCGCCTGTCCTTTTCTTTTCCCTTACTTTCTTTACGAATGCTTCAGGGTCGTCAGTGGTCCCTACAACGCGCCCGTCGAGGAAAATGGCGGTGGTTCCGCTGCCTTTTGACGCCATGTCTTCCAGGGCCTTTGTGTCCTTTTCAGGTGCAGTGGTGGATATGATGCCCATCAATGCAAGATATTTTCTCAAGCCTATGTTTATTCCCTCAGGCGTCTCCTCGCAGCAGAGCCTTCCCCAGTGGGTGGCATGAAGCGCACGGGCTTCGAAATGCTCCTGTGCCGATGACAACGGCGATATTATGTTCCTTAGGTGTGCAACCGTTCTGACATAGTTCGTCCTTTCGAGCCTTTGCGACACTCCTGTGCGGCCTCCAATCCACTGGCCTGTTGCCATGTGGGATACTATCCTCTTGGTGAGGTAGTCACTCTCGACTATCGAGCTTATCGACGGCATCTTACCTCTTTTCACCAATTTCTGGTAAGAATACATTATACGGGAAACCAAACCGTATTTGCCGAGAAGTATGGAGCGGAACAGTATTTCAAGGAAGTCGCTGACAAGGCGCAGCCTCTTGTTTCCGTAGTGGTCTATGTCCTGCTCGCTAATTTTCCTCAAGCCCAGCCTCAAGAGCTTTCTCACCACCTTTGCCAGGTACAACGCCTTTTCCTTCCTGTTCTTCCTGTCCTGTCCCAGGTGAGGAAGCAGATATTTGTCAAGTATGTCGTTTACCCTCTTGTCACGATATTCTTTCTGCGGAATCTTCAGCCTTTCTGCAATGTAGTTCTTCGCTTCTTCAGTCGTCTTTATGTCATACTCATACATGTTGAAGTAAATCTCCTCTGCCTCCTCCTTTTTTGTTGATATTGATTCTATTATCTCCTTGTCGGTTGACATCCCCAGGGCTCTCAGCAGAACAACCACAGGCAGCTTCTTGAGGTTCGCGAAAGACACGGTTATCAGGCCGTTCCTCCTCTCAAGCAGGTGTCTTTGAACAAAACTGGATGACTCGCTGTTTATCCTGGCTGTTTCCAGGTCGCCCTTGACTTCGATAACAGGCCTGTTAGACAAAACCTCTTCCACCATCACGATGACGCGCTCGGTTCCGTTAATTATGAAGTAGCCGCCTGGGTCATCAGGATCCTCGCCTTCTTCAATGAGTTGCTCGCGGCTGAGTCCGTTGAGAACGCATAGATTCGAGCGCAGCATTATGGGAAGCTCGCCCAACTTTACTTCCTGCGACTCCTGCTCAATGCCGTTTATCACCGGTATCATTTCAACGTACACAGAAGAAGAATAGGTGAGGTCGCGCATGCGCGCCTCCATGGGTGTTATCTTTCTTACAGCGCCGTCTGCCTCCTTTATCGAGGGCTTTGGAATACGAACCTTGCCCAGCTTTATCTTGAATTCCGCAAGCTCGGGCGTTTCCAGCTCGATTTCCCCTATTTCGTCTATTATTTTCTGGATTCTTTTGTTGATAAACTCGTTGAAAGAAGCAATCTGGTGGTTTACGAAACCTACCGAATCCCTGAAAGACTTTAACATAACTTCGTATTGTTTCTGCATTGCGACACCTTAGTCGATAACGACCCTGTAATATATGCTTTGGCCTGCGGTTGCGGACTTTCTAGTGACCTTTATGATGTTTCCCTTCTTTGCGTTGAGCTGCTTTATAGCTGGGTCATGTTTTTTTATCCTCGGCAACTGCTTGGCGGAAACATTCAATTTCTTCAGAAGCTCATTCTTTTCGTCGTCAGTCAGAAGCTCGTGCTTTGGCACAAGCTTACTCTGGTAAATATCAATCTCTTTCTCAGGCATATGCCCACCTTTGCTGCGCAGACGTGCCGCATCCCATATTATGAGCATTTGGAAGCACGTGCGCTCCTTTTCCGCCGGCGCTTTTTTCTAAAAAGGCCAAATGGGCCCGACGGGATTCGAACCCGCGACACCCGGCTTTCTTCACCCCAGGCGCCGCACCATGCTGTCACCATGGGATTAAAAGGCCGATGCTCTTCCAGATTTCTCACGCCTTTTCCGGACGCGATTTTTCGCGAAGCGAAAAAGGGCATACTGAGCTACAGGCCCGCGCCTCGGCCGGGATTTGAACCCGGGTCTTAGCCGTTCCATAATTGCGGAAGCTTATTTCCGCAAGCGATTTTGCACATTTGCAGATGCAAAAGGGCTTTTTGACAGGGCTAGATGCTAAACCACTACACCACCGAGGCTTTTCTCACATACTTTTGAACATTACATACTGAGGTCTAATTTGTTGCTGATGAAAAAAATCCAGAAAGACATGCGACCATTGAGTTACCCCATTAATCATAAAGTAGTCAGCAACGTCCTGGTGTTCCCACAAACCATTCTATAGTCTCCTGAATAGAAACTACAAATCCATGTGTAGTACTTACCATATCGTTGGAGAGCTTGACTTCCAAGTTCGAAATGGGTTTGGGTATACCCTCTCCGCTTTGGTCGCCAACTACAGAATAGTTTTACGTAAGTCAAATATTTAAAGTTTGTTATTACTGGCTAATGAAGGAATTTCTGGCTAAATAACGAAGGACATCACTTCTACAGAAGCCTTTACCCTAATGCCATTTCCCACTACCATTGGCTATTCCTCAGGGTTTTCAGAATCCTCGTCTTCAAGCTCGCTTTCTGACGCATCTATAGCCTCTGGCTCTGAGAAATTTCATTGCAAACACCTCTATGATTCAACATCAAAACCCGCGTCAACCCATGCTGCATAGTTGCCTTCTAATCGATATACGTTTCCAAAGCCGTAATCAACAAACTGCTGGGCTGCTGCTTTGGCAGATATGTCTGCATGGCAGTAGATTAGGTATGTAGCGCTCTTGTCAAGAGTCGGCATCGCCTCATCCAGGGCTCCGCTGCCTATATAATAATTCACAGCTCCGTGGATATGCCCGTTGTCAAAAAAAGGCGAGACATCTATAATAATAACATCTTGTGTATCTATCAGTTGTTTCGCCTCTGCTGCGCTCAGGTCCGTGTAGCCTGTTTCGGAAATCGCCGTGGTTGTTTCTGTGCCAGAAACGCAACCTAAAACAAGAAATAACAGAACCAGCGCAAAAACAGCTCTCATAATAAAAATTAGAATAGAGCCTTTTAAATAGGAATAGAAAGAAAAAGCTTTATTCTTACATCCCCAATGCATGCATCGCGCTGAGGACAAGGAACGCAGGCCAGAACAGCGCTTGGAAGAACCCAACAACCGCGTCCAAGAAGCTTGTGGCAGTGCTCAGATAGTATACAAGCGCGCCGATGAAGCCCAGAAAATAAAACGCGCCTCCGGATCCGCTACCAGGTACGCAATTTTTCATATAGCACTTGAACTTCTTCATATCCCGCTTATCTTTCGCAGACAGACTCTTGTCGAACTCCTTTTTTATCTCACGCTTTGCCTTACGCAATTCTCTCTTCGAATCTTTTTTAGCCATTCTGCCATCTCCTTCTTAATTATTATATTTAGAAATACCTTCAATTGTAGTCTTTTTAAAAGTAAAATTAATCCCGCGACTGAGATCCGTGACTAAGCGTCCGGTTCTCCGACTTGTTTAGCATTATTTTTTCTTGAATTTTATGAATAATAATATCAACACTATTGATACAACAGCAAATATACCTG
>CAYVZO010000040.1:0-5646 GCA_964456345.1 uncultured archaeon
AGGGCTTCAGCCTTCTTTATTCCGTATTTCTCTTTCAGCGGCCCCAGAAGCCTGCAGTAAGACGTTGTGTTGCAGCTGACCACCCTTATGAACCTCTTGCCAGATGCTTCGTCAAAATTCGAGCGTGCATTGAAACTGGTATCTGCCACGCCTGCTTCCTCGCCGCCCTGGAATATTGCCAGCTTGTTTTTCGGCGCATAGATATCCTGTTTGTTCTGGGCTCCTCGACCACCTGATGAAGCATCGACAACTACATCGCTGGAATCTATCATCTCGTCCACGGTTCCTTTCAATTCGATGTTCTTCTCTGTAAACTTGCCCTGCCTCTCCCCTGTCACGAACAAGTTGTAGCCGAGAACATTAGCCATTCTGGACCCTTGGTCAGGAGTGTATTTGCTCACGCCCACGAGCTCCATTTTCTCGTGCTTTGTTATCGCATCAGCCACGCGCTTTCCGATTGTGCCAAAACCATTCACGCAAACCTTTACCATACGATCACCTCAAACCTTTTCTAAAAACTATTCGCCAAGCGGCTCGAATCCTGGCAGAGTGCCTTTGATGAGCAGCTCCAGGAACGCCTTCCCTCCGCTACTGCTTATGTTGGGCTTGTACCCCATTATCTTCATTACTGCATTGAAATCTCCGCCACCGCCTATTACAAAATTATTATTGGCAGGATTAAAAACTTCCCTGTAGACCTGGATTGTGCCTTTGGCATTCTGTATATTCTCGTACTGGCCCAGAGGGCCGTTGCCGATAATTACGAAATTCGGATGTTTCTTCAGGATGTCCTTGTAGAATTCTATTGTCTTTGGACCTATGTCGACAACTATTCCGTCTAGGTTGCCTGTGCCTGAGACCTTGTTGCCCTCGTGGTTCTCGATATAATAATCCTTAGGCACTATGAGATGGCCATGGTCGTATTTTTCTACAATGCCTTTGGCAGCAGCGACAAGCTCGGGCGTTATCTTGAACTTTTTCTTGTTCTCGCCTATGTCCATGCCGTACGCTTTCAGAAACAGCACTGACAACGGGCCAGAAGTCAGGACAACTGTGTCGTGGTACTTATCAAAAAACGGACCGAACAAATGGATATAATCATCGAACTTTGCGCCTCCCCATATGCATATTATTTTCCCTTTCTTCAGCTTTTCTACAGCTACTTTTATGTTCTTCATCTCCTTTTCGATGAGAGGACCTGCCAGTATTTTATACCCCTCTTTCTTGAGCTGCATCGGAATTCCATAGACGCTCAGATCCTTCCGGTGGCACACAGGCATGTCGTCCTTTACGTAGACCAGGCTGCCTGTTTTCTCGACTTTTTTCAGCGTGGCGTAGAGCTTTGTCTTTTTTACGTCGCCATATTTCTTCTCCTCGTCGCTGCTTCTTATGTTCTCAAGGAGTATTATGTCAAATTCCTTGGCAGTCCTGACCATCGAAGGCAGTGATTCCAGGTTTTTACAGAATTTGACACGCTTCGGAAAGTATTCCTCAAGGACCTTCACATGAGCCTGGAGGCTGTCCTCTTTCTTCCTTCCCTGGTGAGAAGCAGCTATAACGGTGTAAGCGCCCTGCTTGAAACACCAGCTTATAGTAATAACGCCGTCTTCTATCTTCTGTTTGTCTACTATGCGCCCCTTGTTCATGGGTGAATTCATGTCCAGCTTTGCAAAAAATATCTCTTTTTTCATGAATCCACCTTTATTTAGATTGCCTTCCATCTGCTCTTGAGTTTCTTCTCGACTTCAGGCAGTGTGGTGTATTCCATTTCTGCCAGGGATAGTCGATGAGGCTCGAAAGGTCCATGCCTTCTCAGAGCATCTCCCATTTCATTTGCCTGCTTCCTTGCCATATCAAACGCAGGGTCGTCAAAAAGGTCCTTTGGTCCCACGAACTTTCCCCCGGAAAGCTGGAATCCTGCGGCTATAACGCGTGGTGGCCCGTCAAATCTCGTCGGATTCGCATCCTTAAACGATACAGGCATCAAAGGCCCGTGATGAGAACCTCGCATCCAGCCACCCACGATATGCGGAAATGCAAACGACTCAAGGCATTCACCCAGCGCAGGAAAACCGCTCTGTGAACGCATTACGCATACAGGGTCATCCTTGCCTACGTACTTCCCGGCTATCAGCGATAACCTCTGTGTAGATGAGGCTGCAGCTATCTCGTTGTCCAACCGCCTGGTTACTGATTTTATACAGTACCTTCCAGGGGCTCCTATGTATGCAAGGAGGTCATAGCTTTCTTCCGGACAGTTGAATACAATCTTCTTGTGCATTATGACATCGTGCACCTCAAACGCAAAGCCTTTATTCACTTTAGGGTCTATGACAAGTCCTGCTGTATTGAAAGGGTCTGCAAAAGTCTTGTAGAGGTTGTAGTTCCACGCACCTGGCTCGGTCTTGTCAGCCATGAATACTATTATTGGCTCGGACTTCCTCTCCTCAAACGTCATCTCAGCCACGCCTGGTCCCATGCCCTTGACATTGCCTGAAAAAGTGTCTTTCAGCAGGTCCTGCCCTGCTCCGTAGAGTTTTAGCTTCTTTGCGACTTTTGTGCACGCCAGAAACGTGTTCCAGGCAAGCTTGTGTATCTCCTTGTTATCCTCGCCCTTGTTGTGCGTCATGATGAGCTCTAGGTCGTCTCCGCAGTGCATCACCCTGTAGTCATTAAGAAGCTTGCTCTTTGAAAGCTCCTGTTCAGCCGTCTTTACCAGGTCCGGATGCATAGAGGAATGCCCCGGATATCCGCCTACATCTGCCTTAATAACGCTTAATGTTACCATACCATCACCAGTTATTATTATCTCGGGCTGACTTATAAGTCTTTTCGGAATAGCATCGTTTTCTAAAAGGTCATACTTTATACTACCTTTGCTTCTTTTTAAAGGTATCGTTTTTATCCGATGTGTTTCCATTTTCCCATGAAGTTGTAGGCGTTTATTTTCCCTTTGCCCGCAAGCTCAGGGAACACATCCTTTTCAAGAGAACCCTTGTTGGGAAGAAATGCGAATATGCCTGGGCTAAATATGCAAACACCTGCGTTGACTACATACGTTCTTTCCCTGGGTATGTAGTCGAACTTCACGACCTTGCTTCCCTCGATCTCCACCCTGTCCTTCGATTCCTGCAGTCTCGTAGTTGCTATCGCCAGAGTGACCAAATCACTGCCCATGTTGTGGAAGTTCATCATTTTTCCCAGGTCGAAATCAAAGTAGATGTCGCCGTAAATAACGAAGAAATCGTTCTTGAGGTATTTCCTGGCTTTCTTTATCGCGCCAGAGGTCCCTGTATTCTCGTCTTCTATATAAGAGATACGGGTGTTGAATTTTTCGCCGTTAGCCACAAGCTTGTATATCTCGTCCTTCGATGAGCCTGCGCATATAATAATATCAGTCACGCCGTACCTGCTGAGAACCTTTATGGTGTGTACAATTATCTCTTCGTCATCGACTTTAACAAGAGGCTTGAACGTCCTGCCTGATTTCAATTTGTCCTTTTCGCCGCCTGCGAGTATTACAGCCTTTGTTATCTCTTTCTGCAGCGCCTTCCTTACAAGGTGCTCGAAAGCCTGCGACCTGTTGTATATCTTCGTATTGTCTATGAAGGAGTCTACCCTCTTCAGAAGCTCGGTGTCGACAGAAATGGATATCTTCTCTTTCATAGTAATAGATTGTATTAAGGGTTTAAATGACTTGTTTCTACTGCTTTGCCAAATCCACCCTGTATTTCCATATCCCTGGCCCGTACGGAAGAACCCTGCTCACACTTTTTACGGCTATTTTCGCGTTTGCTGCAGCTTTTATCTCTCTTTTCTTCTCGCTTGTTTTTTCCCTGTTGGCAAAGCAGTAAAGATGTACCATGCCTTTTCTCTTAAGGCATTTTATTGCATATTCCAAATAGTCTGCGGACTTTTCAGGAAGTGGCATCAGCACGCGATCACATTTTCCGTAGTAGCTCTTTGCCTTTTCTTTTACATCGCCCAACACAGCAGAAACGTTATTCAGTTTATTCAGCTTTATGTTTTCTCTGAAATATTCAATTGCTTTCGGGTTTATCTCTATGCCGACCACGCACTTTGCCTTCTTTGCCAGAACAACTGGGAAAGGCCCTGCACCTGCAAAGAACACCATTACGGTTTCCTTGCTGTTCACTTTGTCTGCTATTCTCACTCTCTCCGTACTCTCGCGCGGCGAGAAATAAACTTTTCTCGGGTCAAGAAGGAAACGGAATCCGCTCTCGTTATGGATAACTTCCGTGTTCTTGCACCCTTTTATGAGTTTTAATTTGTACGTGCGGTAGACGCCTGAGCGCGGTGCCTCCTTGTTTAGCACGCTCTTCACGTTTTTATGCTGTCTCATAAGCGCTGTGGCGACAGCTGATTTCCTCTTCAATTCCTTGGGTATTTCTATGATGGCAACAGCTTTCTCACGGTTTCCGATAATGTCAAAGCTTGCCGGAACCAGAGACAGCTCTTTCTTTGTCAGTTTGTTTTTCAGCAAATCCTTCAGAGCCATGGATAAGTTTTTATATTATACTTTAAAAATGTGTCTCTATGAAAGTTGCTATAATCGTCGGTATGCCTGGCTCCGGGAAAAGCGAAGTGCTCAGAATCGTGAAAGAGAAAGGTATACCTGTTTTCAACATGGGAGACGTGGTCACGAAAATAGAGCCGAAGAAACGTGGCATAGAAAAAGTGAATGAAGACGTGGAGAACGAAATAAGGAAAGAGATAAGGAAGAAACACGGCAAAGAAGCAATCGCAGTAATAACTGCGCAGGAAATAGAGAAAATGCATGCAGACAGGGTTGTTATAGTTGGCCTGCACAATTTCGAAGAGCTTGAATACTTCAGAAAGAGATTTGAAGTGCATTTAATTGCCATAGAAGTTTCCAAAGAGAAAAGAAAAGAAAGGACCGCAAAAAGAGAGGAGAGGCCGCTGAGTTCGGAAGACTTTGAAAACAGGGAGAAGCGGTACAAAGAACAGTTTGATATTCCCGAGATGATGGGAGAGGCTGAATTCAGGATAAATAATGAAGGTAGCGTTGAAGATTTAAAGAACGAAGTGGGAAGAATGTTGGCTCAGCTTGGGCTCGTAGTCTAGTTAAGCTCCTGTTCTTCGCAAGAAAAGTAGATTGCAGTCAAAAGAAAGGAGCTCTGGATTGGTTAGGATCCGTGCTTACAACGAAAGTTGGCAAACAGGGAGCATGAGACCCCGGTTCAAATCCGGGCGAGCCCATTAGGCCTTTTTCAAAAAAAGCCCTGGGAAAACGTAGCTAACGCTTACACGATATTAAATATGGCACTTGGCTAGAACAGAGGCTGCCGCCCTCCACTAACTGGTCAAACTTTTAAAGTTAATAGCAACTAATTCTTTTGAAGGGTTTGTGGTGTAGCTAGGCCTCTGGGTTCAAAAGAACTTGGAAGGAATTTTAGGCCCTACAATGGTTAGCATCGGAGCTTTGGGACAAGCCTTTTTCAAAAAAAGGCTTGAGCGAAAAGGAGCACAAGTGTTTCCGCTATGCAGAATAGCTCCAGACCCCAGTTCAAATCTGGGCAAACCCATTCAGCCTTTTTAGAAAAAGCGCCGGCGGAAAAACAGACATAACACCCTTAGCTATGGTCGGTATAATGTCGTAATAAA
>CAYVZO010000041.1:0-5608 GCA_964456345.1 uncultured archaeon
TGCCGCTAAACGGGTAACTTAGATTAGCATTAGGGATATTGTTCACACCCTTCCACCCTGTCCATATTGAAGCTGTCAGCGTATCCGATATGTTTGCATCTGGAATGTTAGTTATGCCGCTAAACGGGTAACTTAGATTAGCATTAGGGATATTGTTCACACCCTTCCACCCTGTCCATATTGAAGCTGTCAGCGTATCCGATATGTTTGCATCTGGAATGTTAGTTATGCCGCTAAACGGGTAACTTAGATTAGCATTAGGGATATTGTTCACACCCTTCCAGCCTGTCCATTCAGAAGCAGTTGCTGCATTCCCGCTTATACTATTCGGTAGCGTGCTGCTTCCATTCACCAGCAACGCGGAAGCATTGGCAACGCCTGCAACAGATAGCCTGTAGCCAGGGTTTATCGTCCCGATGCCGACGTTGCCAGTACCTTTGACCACAAATGGAGATTTCCCCTCATTTAGCGAATCAGCCTTAATGAAATAAGCACTTGAACCGAGCTGGGAATAACTTCCATCGAGTACAATACGGAGTGCGGTATCATTATAAGCATTCCACGTTGCTCTAACCTGTAATAGCTCTCCTGTCATTCCTGCTGAGTTCATATATCTGATACCGGAACCAGTACTCCCTCCCACCGGTCTATGAACATCCAGTTTATAGCTTGGACTCGCAGTACCGATGCCGACGTTACCTGAAGAATCATTAACGAACAAATCATTAGTAACATTAAGTGCTAATCCATTACTAGCAGCTCCTTGTATTTCTAGTTTGGCATTAGGTGATGTCGTCCCGATGCCGACGTTGCTGTTGCTTTGTATCACCATCTCTGAGTTTGCCAATGTTTCACCACCACCACCAACCACAAATCCCATCTTAGCTTCATTTCTATCGGCAACTATTCCGCCAAAATCGATATCACCCGCAGAGCCGAATAATATAACTGACTTCTGCTCACCGCTTGTATCATCGTCTTGTAAAGATAAGACAGGAGTTTCTCCGTAAAGATGTAATAATTTAGTTGGCTCTGTTGTCCCGATGCCGACTTTGCCGTCATATTTAATCCTCATTTTTTCCGCAGTTCCAATCTGAAAATTAATATTTCCACTGGCTGCTGACTGCCCGAGCCCAGAGGCTAAAATAAGATCTCCTCCAGCTTCAGCAGCACCACCGCCTTGTCCTGCCTTTATGGTAAGATCATTAGCAGGAGCATAAGGAAGGATTTCAATTGTTCTATCAGCCCCGGCTGAAAAAGCTAAATTTCCATTGATCTCGACTTTTTCACTTGGATTGGTTGTTCCGATGCCGATTCTATTATTCGTGGCATCCACGAAGAGCAGATTCGTGTCCACAGTAAAATTGTTCGTTGCATTGACAAATCCAGAAAACGTATAGTTATCCGGGAATGTTCCACCAATCACTTCTTCAGCTGTATGGTAGACAGGCGGAAGCGCATTAACAACCGGCAGCATTAAAGCGAGGGTGAGAACAAGGAGGCATAAGACTGATAAAATTGGGGTGTGGGAATCAGGTTTTTTTCGTATCATTTGCCCGCCTCCTTGCTCATTTATTATCCTCATTTTCGCTTCACCAGTTTCATGTTGCCGAATTTGTCTATTTCGACCTTTTTTTCCGCTGCAAGAATATGGCAGTACTTGGATGTCGTCTGCACGCTTAATCCAGCAGCTTTTGCAATACCATGTATCGGTATGGGCTCTCTGCCAACAGAAGCAAGAACCATCCTTTTGAGGTCCAGAACCATTATAATCATTAATTAAATGTAATATTTAAAGTTTTCTATTATATTTCATTTAAATATTATACAATTAAAGTTAAATTTAACTTTAGCAATACTAATTGCGAAGCAATTAGTCTATACCATATTATAACAAGACCAACTTCTTCGAGAATCTGGATTATATTAGTTAAGGCAAAAGCTAAAAGCAGAAAGAAACCAATATGTTTACTTGTCTATTGATTCAAGCATAGAGACAATGTTCCATATCTGGGTTCTCGTGTATATGGGTATGTTGGAGTCGTTCGAGATCTCATCTAATATAGAAATAGCAGTGTTCACTCTCACAGCCATATCCTGTTTGGTGTTGGAAAGGCTTGTCTTGACGTCAGAAACAGCGCTCCTTATGTTTTTTGGCACGCTCCTGTCGCCTGAAATCTCGTCCAAAAGACTGTTGATAGTCTCAATATCCATATGAAACACCGCATCTTTTTCATGACACCCTTGATAAGCAATTCAGCCACCCTGGCCTGACGTCTGAAGATTTTCCTGGATGCTTTGTATCTTTTCCCTGAGCCTTTTTTCCTGCTTGTCCAGGGATACCAGTTTCAATTTTATCTCCTCGTTGCTGTCTTCGAGCTCCTTTTTGATGTCTTCCTTCTTGCCTTTAACAAGTATAGGGCCTATTGACTTGTAAACATCATCGCTGCAGTCTTTCAGGTGCTTCAAGGCATTGCCTACCTCTGTTTCCTGCATTTTCAGGCTTTGCTTCTGTATCAGGACAGCCTGAAGCCTCTGATTCTCAGCCTGCATCTCGTTTATTAGCTTGTTCGTCTCCACAAAATCACCGTGCAATCACTCTTTTTCGGAAAACAGGCCTTGTTTTCACCAAGACCCTGAACCCGCAGAAAGGGCACCTTATTCTGTCTTCTACGTCGAATTCTTTCTTGCATTTCATGCATTTGTAGTTCATAACTACCCTAACTCCGTTGGCCTAGACCATATTGTTCATTTTGGCTTGGTCTAGGCTATTATTTGGAAGTGCTTGCACTCCATTTTCGCTTAAGCCATTGACGAACTGACGCACCTCTGTGCGTCCATTTGTTCGAAAAAGGCTTAAATTATTTCTTGAATTCGTAGGAGCCTGAGGCGAACTTGGTCCTGCATTTCCTGCAGACCCAGACGCCGGAAGACTCACGCCTTACAGCGATTCTTGAGCATGAAGGGCACTCGTAAAAAGTCCTGGCTTTGGCCCTGCTTTCGTTGACCTTGGCCCTTATCTTCTTTCCGTAACCCACAACCATAATAATCACAATTACTTTAGATAATTAACTTCTTAAGTTTATAAATAATCAGCCCAAAAGGAATATATGGAAAACATAGAGAAAATAAGAAAAAGACTTCCACAAAGAATCTATTAAAAGACTGAAAATGGTGAGAAAATGGCTAGAAAAGCAAAGATAGATTATGATAAGAAAAACGATTTATTGTACATATATACTGGAGAAGCTGCAAAAGATAGTATAGAATTAGATAATTTTGTATATGACATTTCTCATAGTGGAAACATAATAGGCATAGAAATATTTAATGCATCCAAGTTCTTGAGCAAACTTATTAAATATAAATTTGTCAAAAAGTGATTTAGAAAGGATAAAAGACGCTTCTCTTAGTACTATACAATCCAAAGAGCTTGTCTTTATAAAAATCTTGTTAATTTTCCAGATAAAAAGAGAAACCATAGAAGCTATTTTACCTGCACCTGTTCCAAAAATGGCAGTTATGGTATAGAAAAGTATCATTTTAATCTAACAGTCTCGAGGTTTTTCATGGCAGTTGTTTCTGTTTTTATAGTCTTATGAATAGTCCTTGCCAGGTCCATGCACTTGCTGCTTTCACCGTGGTTGATTATTATCTTCCTTGGCTTGTTTTTGAGGTGCGATATGAAATCTAACAATTCTTTCTGGTCGCTGTGGCCGCTCAGACCGTGCACTGTGTCTATGCCGAGTTTAAGCTCGACTGCATTTCCGTTATCCAGCTGGACCTGCTT
This sequence comes from uncultured archaeon, assembly GCA_964456345.1. GTDB lineage: Archaea > Aenigmatarchaeota > Aenigmatarchaeia > GW2011-AR5 > GW2011-AR5 > CAYVZO01. The sequence goes on from CAYVZO010000041.1 coordinate 3,791, forward strand.
CCAGCCTTTCTGGATACGCCTGCCTAGCGTACCCTCAGCCTGGTAGCCTACGAACAAGAGAAGGTTCTTAGGGTTGTCCGAGAACTTGTTCAGATATTCTACAGCAGGTCCTCCTATAAGCATGCCTGATGTGGCAAGCACGACGGCTGGATGCGTGCTGTTGAAGACTTCCTCCCGCTCTGACTGGGAGCCGATGCCCTTGAGACGTGGGTCTATGAAGGGGTTCTTGCCCTTGTGCAAGATCTGGTTTTGTATATTCTTTGACATGAATTCAGGATAGGCTGTATGGATAGCTGTTGCGTCCCACAGCATGCCGTCCAGGTATATAGGCACGTCCAGGTCGCTGTTTGCCAGAGTTGCTATGACATCCTGGCTCCTTCCCACAGCAAAACAAGGCACAAGGACACGGCCGCCTTTACTTACAGCCTCTTTTATCTTGGTCAGCAGGTATTCCTCGCCCTGGGTGTGCGAAGGCAGAGAGTCTTCTGAGGAGCCGTACGTAGACTCTATCAGGACCGTTTCAGTACGTGCGTAATCAGTCGATGCCTTCTCGAAAAGCATGGTTTTCTCGTATTTTATATCGCCTGTGTACAAGACGTTGTACAGGCCATCGCCTATATGTATGTGAACAGTAGACGATCCTAGAAGATGACCTGCGTTTTGCAGTGTCAGCCTCATGTCAGACGTTATGTCCGATACCTCGCCGTATTCAAGCGCGATGCAATGCTTTATTGCCTGCTCTATCCCTTTCGATGTGTAGGGCGGCTTCTTGTTCTCCCTCTGGCATATCTGGATGTAATCCATCTGGAGAAGCGCTGACAGATCCCTTGTTGGTCTTGTGGAATATACAGGTCCCCTATAGCCGTATTCGTAAAGATAGGGAACAAGGCCTGAATGGTCAAGATGGGCATGCGAAACTACGACTGCATCAAGGTCCTGTATGTGGAATTCAGGCGCGTCCAAATACGGGAACGGCTTGTTTGCAGACCCCACGGAAAGTCCGCAGTCGAGAAGTACCTTGCTCTCAGGCGTCTGTAATAAAATACAGGAGCGTCCGACCTCGCGGAAACCACCCAGAGAGGTCATCCTTATCCATTCCACCTCTTTTCCGTCAGAATATATCTTCTCCCCAAGCTCGTTCAGGAATTTCTTCCTGTAACCTGCCTCCTTGTGGAGCATCTTCCTTATCGAACGTATAATATCCGAGTCGATGACAGGTGCCCTTTTTATCTCAGGGGTCCAGAAGCTCCTCTCTTTTATCCGGGTAAGGGTCTCTCCGTTCTTCCCTATCACCAGGCCGGGCTTCTCCGCGTGTATCACGACCTTGGCGATTTCGGGCTCAAAGTATATGTCCTTGACGCCGGCTTCCTTGGGGACAATGTCCTTTATCATTTCCTTTGTCTTTTCCTCCTCCACGAGTATCGAGGGATCTGCCCTTACTTCTATCCTCTTCTTTATTTTGTTGACTATTTTTTTTATCAGGCTGGTCGAGTTCTTGAAGAATTCCTTGTCCTTGGTGTAGAATATTATTTCGCTGCCTTCGTAGCACACTTCTGATATGTTCGAACTCTTAGGCAGTTCGGATTTTATGTCGTCCAGAATCGTCATAATTAACCCTCATCAAACTAAAACTTTGTAATCCAAGTCAAAAATATAACAAACACAGCAACTACTTTACGGATGCTTCTGCATCATGTATCAGGTTTACCCCGTTTTTGTCTATTACGGCGAGGTCGATACATTTCCCGCCTGAGAATATGTCGCGCTTCCTGGCAGACTGTATGGAGTTTTGCTCTGGACAGTAAATTTCTTACCTTT
>CAYVZO010000042.1:0-5513 GCA_964456345.1 uncultured archaeon
TAATATGAAGGGCCAATACCGAGTTGTTGCGGAAATATTCCTCTTTACCATTGGCGTTCTAATAACCAGCTATGTTGTAATGTCATTCTCCGGCATTCAGGAAGCTATAAACGAGCTGACAATAGAAGACAACCTAGTCAGTGTTTCAAACCTCGTAACAGCTGCTATTGTAAAGGTTTCTACCGGCACCAATTCTAGCATTGTGATGAAAATCCCGGAAACGATATCGGACAGACCTTACGTGATCGAGTCCGCGGATGATTTGCTAATAATATCTGATTACAAAAATCCTTCAGTCAATGTTACTAGGCAACTTTTTAATATAACTAAAAATCATAATATTCTAATTACAGGCGGTATGATATCAAGCAGTGCAGGATACATAGAAATATATCAGCAGGAGAACAATATATTTCTAAGAAGATGGTGATTATGAAGAAGTTCTTTTTTCTGAAAACGCAGGATGGCAGGAAAAGGATAGCCTTTGACCTAAAAGAGAGGGCAAAGCCTGACATAAAGTTGGGCTATACGGAACAAGACAAAAAGCATGTAAAGAAAGCTGTAGAAGGCATAAAGATACCGGAGACCGTCCAGGTAAAGAAAGACTTCAAAATAACCGACGAGACGTACGAGGCAAGGAATATTGACATGAAATACCCGCTAATACCGCATAGCCCCGGAAAAAACGAAATGGTTTTTGCCTATGCGCATATATTCTTCGACCCGAAAGTAAACGAGCTTGTCTATAACGTAGTGGAACCAAAAACAACAGAGGAGGATAACAAAATAATCGAGGAGATAAAGGAATATATACAGGAAAAGATAGATGTAAACTTTTCCCAAATAAGAAGGGTTGATGCAGTCCAGTACATAACGGATATATTCGATAAGGCGCTCCAGTATTTCAAGAAGAAAGTAGACAAGAACAAAGTCATGATACTGAAGTACTATATATTCAGGGACTTCATAGGCCTTGATTATATCGAGCCCATCCTTAGGGACAAGAACATTGAAGACATATCATGCGACGGAATCAATATACCAATCTACGTCTACCACAGAGACCCACGTATCGGATCTTTGAGAACGAACATAGTCTTCAGGGACAAGGAACAGCTGGATTCTTTCGTAAACAAGATCGCAGAGAAGTGTGGAAGATCTATCTCAGTGGCGAACCCCCTTCTTGATGGTACGCTGCCTGACGGCTCCAGGGTACAGGCTACTCTCGGAAGCGATATTGCAAGGCACGGTAGTAATTTCACGATAAGGATGTTTACGGAGAAACCTCTTACACCCACAGACATGATACGGCTTGGTACGTGCGATATAAGGATGATGGCGTACTTCTGGTTCCTGATAGAACATGGCTCAAGCTTCCTGATTTCCGGTGGGACAGCAACAGGTAAGACCTCCCTGCTCAACGTGCTGTCTATGTTCATAAAGGCCTCTATGAAAATTGTGAGCATAGAAGACACAGCTGAACTCAGGCTCCCTCATCCGCACTGGGTACCAGAAGTAGCGAGGACTCCTGTATCCGAGGAAGGCAAAATAGACATGTTTGAACTTTTAAGGGAATCACTTAGACAAAGGCCTGACTATATAATCGTCGGCGAGGTACGTGGAAAGGAAGCCTATGTACTTTTCCAGCAGATGGCAATAGGCCATCCGGGACTCTCAACCATACATTCGGAAAGTTTCAGCAAGCTCTTGGACAGGCTGACATCGCCTCCCATAAATCTTGCGCCGAACCTCCTGGAAAATCTCGACCTTATAATATTCATCAAAAGGGTAAAAATCGGGAGGCGTTATATAAGAAGAGTGAACCAAGTGGTGGAAGTGGTCGGTTACGACAGGGTAAACAAGGTCCCTGTTACAAATGTCGTGTTTGATTGGACGGCAAAGAATGACAGTTTTATAGCTACGAACAACAGCGCCATCCTCAAGAAGATAATGGAAAATACCGGCTTGGATGAGAGAGACGTACAGGAAGAGATCAAAAAGAGGGCCAAAGTCATAGAATGGTTCGTAAAGAAGGGGGTGCACGACTACAAGAGGATTGGTGCAGTCATAAATTCGTTCTATACGTCACCTGAATATGTTCTTGAAAGGATTGAGGCTGGTTTATGAACTATGTCTATATATCACATAGTCTTTTCGGCAGTGTGAGCAAATCCTTTAAGCCCTATTTTCTTGATATAAAGGACGATCTACAGAAAGCAAATATAAACTACACCATCGAGGAATACCTTTCCGTGGCCCTATTCACAACTATCATAACTTTTGTGGCGGAGAACATACTGCTCTCTTTTATCTTCGGGTTGTTCATAAGCCCGATAACAGCCGTTTTTCTATCGCTAACGCTCTCGCTCACGATATCGGGTGTTATCTTCTTTTTGTTTTATTCGTACCCGACTACAGCATCAAAATCCAGGGAAAAGAAAATAAACAAGCTTCTGCCTTTCTCCGTGTCCTACTTGGCCACCCTTTCGAGCACGAGGCTTCCTCCTATATTTATGTTCAAGACACTTTCGCGCTTCAAGGAGTACGGTGAAATAGCAGAGGAGGCGAAGAACATAACAAGAAACGTGGAGATGTTTGGGATGACTTTCTCATCCGCGATAAAGAGACAGACAAAGAGGACCTCGTCCAGGGAGTTCAAAGAACTGTTATGGGGCATAAATACGGTGATGATGTCAGGAGGCGACATGACGGGCTTCCTGAAACAAAAAAGCGATGAGTTGATGAACGACTACAGAAGAAGGATAAGGAAGTATTCCCAGGACCTGTCGCTGTTTGTTGAGATATACCTTACCCTTATCATAACAGGCTCCATATTCTTCATAGTCCTGTCATCTATCATATCAGCTCTCCAGGCGGGTGTGGGAACAGTGACCATGCAGAGTTTTGTCGTGTTTATAGTCCTTCCTCTACTGTCTATAGGGTTCATAATAGTCATAAAATCTATATCACCAACGGATTGATTTTCATGAATGAGAAAAGACTGCTGCTTATATCGGGCATTATATTCGTAGCCCTGCTTGTAATCGCTTTCCTGTTGCCTGAAGATTTTGCAATGTCAATGAACCTCGTCTTCATTGGCATGATAGTATTGATACTGCCGTTCAGCGTCCATAAATTCCTTGAGTTCAAGAAGATAAAGTTGTACGAGGAGCAGTTTCCGAATTTCCTGAGAGACGTTGCCGAAGCCCAAAGGGCAGGCCTTACGATAGTGCAGGCGATAAAGCTGGCTGCGAGATCTGATTATGGCACGCTTTCAAAAGAAGTTAAAAAGATCAACGACCAGCTCAGCTGGAATATACCGCTGGAATCCGTCATAAAGAATTTCAGGAACAGGGTAAAGAACAGTGAGGTTATAACGAAGTCCCTGCTGATTATAGAACAGGCGAACCGCTCAGGCGGCAACATCGAGGATACGATGGATTCTCTTGCAAGCAACATAGAATCCATAAAAGAAGTGCAGGAGGAGAAATCGACCCTGCTTAATCAGCAGGTCCTGATGATGTATGCGATATTCTTCATATTTCTCGGCATTACCATAGCCCTAGTAAAATTCCTGGTCCCTATGCTGCAGTCACAGGTAGAAACCCAAGCCGGCGGCGGAACGAGCTTTGCGCTTTTCAAGGGATTTAATGCAAACCCCTGCTACGCATGCATATCAGGGGCTGATCCCGAATGTCTGGGATGCAACATGTTCTTCACCGTGTCTTCAATATTCGGTTTCGGCGATAAAAGCGACCCATCCTCTTACTACAAGTCGTTGTTCTTCATAATGATATTAGTCCAGGGGTTGTTCTCTGGCCTTATAGCAGGCCAGATAGGATCTGATTCGGTGGTAGCCGGCACAAAGCACAGCCTCATAATGCTGATAAGCGGCGGATTCGCATTCATAACTGTTGTCAGGCTGGGTTTTATATAACCTTTATTCACAGCGTGTGATCTTATGAAAGGCATTATAAATATTGATTTTATCGTTTCAATACTGGTGTTTGTGAGCACCCTCTCATTCGTAGCAATAAGCATAATAAGCCGTATTCCCTTGTTTCACCACGAAGCTTATACTGATGACCTGAGGTCCAGAACCTATCAGGTATCCCATCTGCTTTTATTCGACAGGGGTTGGCCGGAGAACTGGAACGAAGCCAACGTAGAGCGTATAGGGCTTTCAATCGAACCCTATATACTGAACAGGTCGAAGATAGACTCGCTTGAGATTCTCTGCAGCAACAGCTATGAAAAAGTAAACAGCCTGCTTGCAGACATAAATACTGTTGTCACTATAAACATAACTCTTTCGGATGGAAACCAGATATTATCATGCGGCCCAAGGCTCACCAGAACAGGGTTCGAGGTAAGGAGAAACATCGTAGTCGATGACGGTGTTGACAAAGATGTGGCTAAAATGGTTGTGATTGTACAATGAAGGGGTTCATAAAAACACTTGAGGCAATTATAGCGTCGATGATAATACTTGTGACTATGCTCTATTTCTTTACGTTCCAGGTAAGCCTTGGTGAATGGAGTAACGCGTTGGTTCAGATAAATGCAGAAGACTCGCTTGCATCCATATACAAGAGCGGGTTGCTTACGACATTCGTCCGGCAAAACGACAAGGAAAGCCTTAATAACAAATTAATGTCCATGCTCCCAAGAACAATAGGGTTCTCCACGGAAATAAGAGGCGTACCTAACCCTAACATATACATAGGTGTTATGAACAGCTCAGACCTTGCGCTTATTGACAGTATGCTGGATGACATCATATACTACAAGAAAAGAAACATCAGCATACATATCAAAGAGATGGCATGGGACAATATAGAAAAGGAAACGAACATAATATTCGTTTCTGACTATAATAATATCGATGGAGCAGAGCTGGATGATTTCCTAAAAAGGGGCTCTGTAATCCTGAGACAGGACCTGATACAGAGCGACCTGCAGAACCAGATATTAAGTGATGTCTTTGACCTGGTATGGGTATCAGGAAATCCTTCAGGCAATGCCGTATTCTATAAGTACAACAAGGCAAACCTGACTTCTTTCAGGATATCCAATTATTTTGCAAATATATCAGGGAAGCCAATCGACAACCAGTTCAGCGGATTCAATACAGTTTCGAGGATTGGAACTGATGATAAAACAATAGTCAGGGATGATACAGCAGCTGTCTCCTATGCAAAAGTGAATTTCAACATAACGAAATACGGCAAAGGCCGGGCTGTTTGGCTTGCTGAAGACTCTGCATCAGGCAGCAACAAGGAGGAGATAAACAATCTTACTACAGCGCTGATTATGTGGGCGTCTGGTGAACGTTACAACATGGATTATCCTTATGAGAAGATCAGGCCTGACATATACAGCAAAGCCAGTTATGTAGTATCTGAAGAAGAGGTATATGAAATAGTCTTGACGTTCTGGAGAATATTTTATTAATAATTAAGTGCACAAAGGGCTCTCTTCGAACCGGGCTTCAACGCCTCCGCAGTTCGTAG
>CAYVZO010000043.1:0-5510 GCA_964456345.1 uncultured archaeon
TGAAATGTTTGCTCCAGGTGTTGAAATGAATCTAATATTAGATCAAAGAAAAGTTGGGGCATGGTTTAAAGAAATTTTACCTAAGATCAGAAATGTTTATAGTGGCAAGGTCATAACTGCTGAACATTTTGATGTTGACAGATGGGAAATTCTGGATGAAGCCAATTCATTTGAAGGTTATGACTGTATTGGACTAACTGTGTTTCCAAGGAAAGAGTACGAAGGTGTAAGCGATATCAGAAGTATGGAAGACTACAAAGAATATGTGGAGAATGAAGCAGATATAATAGACATGCTTTCAAAAAAATATAAAATTCCTTGCAAACTTGCTGTTCCTATTGGACTAGATTACTGGAAAGGGAGCCATCAAACATCTCCCAACCCCGAAGCAAACATAGTAGCAATAGCCACAAATTTTGGCTTGAATATCCTTAAAGAGCACAACTTTACAGGGGTATTTATTTCTCATTGGGCCTCAGAACCTGACCATTTTGGAACAAGAAAAGACGTTGAGATTATGCTTAAGAAACGTTGGACTGAAACAGACTAACAGACTTGCTTCCTGGCTCGTCCCCGAACTCTTCGCTCCTCGCCACGCTGCGCTCTCGCTTCCGAAAATCTTCTTTTTGCCGACACTGCCACCGTTATAAGTTCTTCTCTGTTTAGCAAACATCGCAGCCATTTGATGCTATCATACTTCTGGCAGGCACCATCCTGTCCAGCCAGAAAAATTGATTATATTTTAGAGTTCTTCTTAACAGTAGCGTGTATCATGACTAGAATTATTTTCAGAAAATATCTAAGAATCAGACATCAACCACGCACTGGGCGATAAACTGCCTGTTCTTCTCGAAAACCTTAAGCTGCGAGTAGGTAGCTGCCTTCACCTCTGTCTTAAGCTCGTGTTTTTTCGTGTCAATATGCTCGCCTTTCGCGGTTCCAGTGAGCTTGTTCCCTTCTATCTTGACCAGAAAATGGGAGAAAAGCATGTCATTTATAGTTGATTCGCTGATGAGCTTGTTCAGCCATTCAATAAACAGCTCTTCTCTGTTCTGGGCTTCACACTCTATCTCTATTGCTTTTATGGGCACTATCTTTTTTGTGTCTGTCATGACCTCAAAAAGCGCGCAAGCTGCTGATTCGAAAGCCTCTTCCAAAGAAGTCCCAACTCCTCTTATCCCTATATCTGCTTCGTGCTCGAAGAATTCGTACGGCATGATACACCCATTAATAGACATTCAGCAGGATTTTTAAAGCTGAGGAGCCAGGAATTCATATGGCAAATAGAACCATGAAGAAGAGGACATCCGGTCCGAAAAGGCTATACCGTTCAGGCAAGAATCGCGTTCTAGGCGGAGTCTGCGGCGGCATCGGCGAATACTTCGGAATCGATCCCGTTATGATAAGAGTCTTGTGGATCGTCGCAGCCCTTGGCTTCGGCTCAGGCATTTTAGCGTATTTTATAGCGTGGATAATAATACCAAGGAATCCGAGGCACAAGTGGAAATGAAGCTACACATCCTATCCCAGCTTTGGTGCCAGACCGAATTTCTCAAGCCAGAGCCAGACCGTAAATATGATTATAGCGAACGAGAAAAAAATAAAGTCACTGTTGGTCAGCGCCTTATATCTTCCAAATCGTCCTTTATTTCCTTCTGTGAAAGCCTTTTTTATAGATCCGCCTATACTTCTTTCTCTTCTTGCTTTCGAAGAATTCCTGCCTTGAATCGTCGTGCATTTCCGGCACCTTAATTAGATGTTCAGTCATGCTCTTCAAATTTCTTGTCCTGCGTAGGGTCGTTCTTTCTCAGCCATTCGACAAGCATTGCTATGTGCTCTTTCTCCTCATCCATGTTGTGCTGAAGAAGTTTTTTCAGGCTTTCGTCCTTAGACGCATCGATTCTTGCCTGATAATGGTCAGTGGCTTCTAATTCTTCGCGAAGAGAGATTCTCGCGAACTCCAGTTCTGCGTGCGTTACCATATCATTACCTCCTATTCAAAAAATCTTGATGTCATTAAAAGTATAAATACGGCTATAAACGCCATTGATGAACCGTAAAGAAATGTTGCAGCAGGGCTTACAATCTCCCACAGGGTTCCTGCTATAATGCTCGCAGGCAGGGTTGCAACGCTTATTGCTGTGTGGAACGTGCCCAATGCAGTGCCTCTTATGTTCTTTTCAGCAAGATCTGAAACGAAAGCGCGTTCTGTGGCGTCTGTGAATGCGAGCACGATACCGTATAAAATAAAGAGCATGACAAAGAACAGCAAGTCCTGCAGGAACGCGAATCCCAGGCACGTGAGAGCGAACAAAGAATAGCCGAAGAGCAAGACGTTTCTCCTGCCTACCTTATCGGATAGGATGCCGACAGGAACCGAGAATAACGCATAGAAAATATTGTAAATGACGTAAAGAAACAGCACTACTGCTATGCCTTCTGCAAATGAAGACTGCGCCCTGAGTATGAAAAACATATAGCTGAAATTGCCGAATGCAAATACAGTTGCTGTTGCTATGAAAATCTTCAGCGGCTTGGACAGGCTTTTCATGCTGACCTTCAGGCTTATGTTCTGCCTGACCTGACGCTCTCTCACAGGAATTATAGGTAGGAGCGCAAATATAGCAATAACGCCGGCTGCCAGGAATATTGTCCGGAAATCGAAACCGAGGTATACGAACAGCAGCAGTGCCAGTATCGAACCGATTACGGCACCGGATGAGTCCATTGCACGGTGAATTCCGAAGCCGAGACCTCTTTTCTTTTTCTCTACAGAAGCAGCTATTATCGCGTCACGGGGCGCGGTTCTTACGCCCTTGCCGACGCGTTCGAATACGCGGAGAGCAAGCACATGCTGCCACACCAATGCAAACGGGAACAGAAGTTTTGATATAGCAGAGACCCCATATCCGAGAAAGACGAAAGGCTTTTTTCTGCCGATCTTATCAGACCAGTAACCTGAGGCAACTTTCAGTATGCTTGACACGCTGTCGCTCAGCCCGCCGATTAGGCCGACGATAAGGCCGCCTCCTCCTAGTGCTGTGATGAACAGCGGCAGTACCGGCATTATCATCTCGCTGCTGACGTCCGTGAGAAAGCTTACAATACCGAGAAGAATAATATTAATGTTCATAATAAATCTAATAATGAGAAACACTTAAGAATCAGGCCTGCAGTTCAGGCATGCCCTTTCTCTGGCGGATTTTGGTTATGGTCTGCATCTTAAGGTCCTCTGGTATTTTCTCGAACTTCACGTCAATCAGCGAATAAAATCCCTTACCGCCTGTGGCGCTCTTCAGGACAGCCTCGAACCCGAACATCTCTGCCACAGGGATTTTTGCCTGTATTATCGAAGCGCCGAGCTCTGTTTTAATGTCCAGGACCTGTCCGCGACGGTTTTGCACTATGTTCATTGCCTCGCCCATGGTTTCCTCAGGCGTATCGACCCTTATTATTTGTACAGGCTCCAGCAGGGTCGGTTTTGCCTTAAATATAGCCTCCTTGATTGCGTCAGAAACAGCAGGCAGCACCTGGGCAGGGCCTCTGTGTATGGCATCTTCGTGAAGCTTCGCATCGACCAACTTTATCTTTATGGAAGAGCACGGCTCTCCTGCCATTGGACCCTGGTCCATGACTCTTTTGAAGGCGTCAATCACGAGTTCTATGGTCTCATTCAGGTATTGTATGCCTTTAGTCGCATCAAGAAATATGTTCTTGTTGTGAATCTCGTATATGTTCTTTGCCTCGTCCCTGCTCATTCCGTACTGCGTTATCTGCGACACTATTTCCTTGAGGTTTTTCTTTACGTTTTCCTGTATCACCTTGTCGTCGACAAGCGCCTGGTATATTTCCTGCTCAAGCGGTTCTGCTGTTATGTAGAATCGGTTGTGCTTGTTGGACGACTTTCCCTCTATTTCCGGGGAAGACGCACGCACGGTTTCCCTGTATATTACTATAGGAGAGGAAGTCGTGACCTCAATGCCCTTTTCCTTGAGTGGTCTTTCAATTTTGGCATCTATATGAAGCTCGCCCAGGCCTGAGACGAGGTATTCCCCTGTCTCTTCGTTGATGTTAACAGTGATAGTGGGGTCCTCCCTGCCTACCTGCTTGAGGAACGAGATGAGCTTGGGCAGGTTTTTCGGGTCGTTGCACTCCACTGATTTGGTCACGACAGGCTCGAAGATATGCTTTATGGTCTCGAACGGCTGGATTTCCCTCTCAGCGTCGCAGAGCGTTTCACCTGAAAACGCGTCAGGCAGTCCGACGATACCGATTATGTTGCCTGCAGGTATCTCGTCCATCTGTATCCTTTGCGGGCCCTTGTATACGGAAACCTGCTGGATTCTTGCTGTTTTGTGCTGTCCCACAAGGCGCACCTCGTGTCCTTTCTTTACTGTGCCGGAAAATACCCGTGCAGTAGCGACAAGCCCGGCGTGCGGATCAGGAGTAACCTTCGTTACTATCATCGAAAGAGCGCCGTTGGGATTCATGGTCAGCATGTCCATGCCGATGTCACTTCCAGGATCGCCGTGCCATATCTTAGGTATCCTGTATTTTTGCGAGTCCGATGCGTTTGGAAGGTGCTTTATGACCATGTTAAGCACTATGCGGTGAAGCGGAGCCCTCTTTGCAAGCTCGTCGTCCTTCTCCTGAGTGCAGTAATCGATTATGTCCTTGAAAGATATGTTTTCCTTTTTCATGTAAGGGAACGATATTGCCCACTTCCTGTAAGCAGTACCGAAGGCAACAGACCCGTCTTCGACACGAACGAGCCACTTGTCAGCGAACTCCTTTTCTGCATATTTCTGTATGAGCTTGTTCACTTGCGTTATGATTTTTATGAACCTTTCCTGCATCTGCTCAGGGCTTAGCTTGAGCTCGCGAATCAGGCGGTCCACCTTGTTTATGAAGAGCACAGGCTTCACGCGTTCGTGGAGCGCCTGCCTTATGACTGTTTCTGTCTGGGGCATTACGCTCTCGACAGCATCTACCAGGATGATGGCGCCGTCAACCGCGCGCATGGCTCTCGTGACGTCGCCGCCGAAGTCCACGTGTCCCGGCGTATCAATAAGGTTTATCAGGTAGTCACCGTCGTCAAAATGATGGACCATGGAAACGTTTGCCGAGAATATTGTAATGCCGCGCTCCTGTTCCTGGCTGTCAAAGTCCGTGAAAAGCTGTTTTCCTGCAAGCTCGTCTGATATCATACCTGCCCCTGCAAGCAGGTTGTCAGTCAGGGTCGTCTTGCCGTGGTCTATATGAGCAGCTATGCCTATGTTCCTTATATGCTCAGGTCTTTTCATCAGCTCTGAAATTTTTTCCGTCGTTGTTTTTGCCATGTTTAAACACCTGTTTTTAACATTCCAAAAGACTTTGTCTTTTACAGATATGCCCTTCGCTCCTTTCAGTCGCGAATCGCATCCTCTATTATAGGACTTTACCGAGCGCCTGAAGCCTCGCGCTCGATGCGCTCTCTTTCCTTGATTGCTGCGGATTCAGGCAACTTCTTG
>CAYVZO010000044.1:0-5423 GCA_964456345.1 uncultured archaeon
AAGGCCGCCATTCAGTGACGGCTTGGAATTGACAGTTGTAAGGCCTATTGCAAAGCTTGCCCTGGACGACTACAAACTCTCCGACAAGCTGAAGGACAGGCTTGCCAAGAGGGCGGAAGGAATACTCATAGCAGGCCCTCCTGGTTCAGGCAAGTCCACTTTCGTGGCAAGCCTTGCCGAATTCTACGAATCGCAGGAGAAGATAGTCAAGACGATGGAATCTCCGCGCGATTTACAGGTCAGGAATGAGATAACACAGTATTCAAAACTCAGAGGGAGCTTTGAGAATACAGCTGATTTGCTGCTGCTTGTAAGGCCGGACTATACGATTTTTGACGAGGTACGCAAAACAGAAGAGTTTCGCGTGTTCTCAGACATGCGCTTAGCAGGCATAGGAATGGTCGGTGTTGTACACGCCACAAACCCCTTGGACGCTGTGCAGCGTTTCATAGGCCGAATCGAACTAGGCATGATACCCCACATCATAGACACAATAGTGTACGTGAAGGACGGGAAAGTAGAAAAGGTGTATTACCTCCTGCTGACGGTAAGAACTCCTACAGGCATGACGGAATCGGATTTGGCAAGGCCTGTTGTCGAGATTCGCAACTTCGAGAACGATATTATGGAGTATGAAATCTACACGTACGGCGAAGAGAATGTTATCATACCAATAAAAGGCGCCAGAGAATCGCCAATAGAGAAGCTGGCAAAGAAGCAGATAATGCACGAGATAAGTAAGTTCGACAGGTCTGCAAGTATCGAGGTGAGCGGGAACAGAGCAGTAGTCCGCGTGGCGAACGATGTGATACCCAAGATAATAGGCAAGAAAGGGACCACCATAAAAGAGGTGGAGGAAAAGCTCGGGGTCAGCATAGAGGTCCTGCCAAAGGTGGCGACAATGGGCAGTCAGGTCGATTACGAGAAAGAGGAGACCGGCGCGTATATAGTATTCTCTTTAGATACAAAACCAGGGAAGATCGTTAATTTCTACAGCAGCGACGAGTACGTATTCTCAGCTACTGTAGGAAAAAGCCGACAGGTTCGGGTTGCCAAGGACAGCGATATAGGAAAAAATATCATGAAGGCGCTGATGAAGAACGATCTGAAAGTTTTTGTCTAATATTTTATAACATAAATAAAAATAATTAGATTTATGAATCTGATTATCACGTTAGCATTTTGCATACTAATATCATCCTTATTTACGTTCCTGGCCAAGAAACTGCGTATATCAGGTGTTGTTGCCCTGATTGTAGCAGGAATACTCATAGGTTCATCCTACATTAAGGATATCCTGATGGAGCCCAACATAGGTTTTATCATGTTGCTTGGCAACGTCGGTCTTCTTTCCATAATGATGGGCGTAACAGCCGAGGCAAGCAAAGCCAAGAAGCTTATGGAGCTGAAGAAAATAAAGACAAAGCTTGGCACCATCATACTCGGCGCTGGCATCATTGATGATATAATAGCCATGGTCCTATTTACAGCTGTTTGCTGTTTCTTCGTAGGGATTGTCGCACTGGAAGAATCCTTGCTGCTCACAGTTGCCGTATGCACGTTTTTCACCGGGGTTTTTGTCCACAGGTTCATAGGAAGAAAATACCTTATAATAAAATTTATGGAACGTTTTATGCTGTTATTCATCATACCTTTCTTTTTTTGTGGGCAGGGGAATCCATTTCAGTCTGCAGACACTCATTCTTAACCCTACCTTGCTGCTGATAATTGTTCTTACTGCTATAGCCGGAAAAATCATGGGCACCATATTCACCAAGCCGTTTACAAGGTTGTGACTGGCACAGCTCTATCTTGTAGGCTAGGGCATGAATTCCCGTGGAGCAGTCGAACTTGCGTTGCTCTTCATAGCGTTCAACCTCAGGATACTCGATACTGACATATATTCCAGCCTTGTGATAATAGCCTTGGTCACCACCCTGCTGTTCCCTTTTGTCGTGAGAAGTATGATAAGAAAAGAACCTCGCATCATGAACTAATTCTATATTTATAAATCTTAATGGCAATTGTAGAATATGCTCCTGTAGCTCAGACAGCCCCTTTTTCTTGTAAGAAAAAGGCCCTGGGGTTCAAAAAGAACCCCGGGATTATTAAAAAAGAGGTTGGGGCAATTTGGATAGAGCACCTGCCTCCTATCTGGCATGGAGGTGAACAGAGCTTCGAAAGAAGCAATGACGAAGTGTCAGGCGAGAGAGCAGGGGGTCGCGCGTTCGAAACGCAGGGAAGGAATATTCCTTCCTTACCGTGCTATCCGTCCTTTATGGAGGATATTACGTTGCGGCGAAAATCGCGCCAGGAGCGCTTTTCATCCTTTTTTAAGGATTTCTGCGATGTTCTGGTTTCATGTGGTCCATTATAAGGAATCTCGCACCACTCATAGGATTCAGCTATATGGACGAGTGTGGTAGGATTCAGCTGCCTTACGCCTGCAAAGAAAAATACAGGTCTCGCTATTTAGCACTGGGTGCTAATACCTATTTTGACAGAGGGGAAAGAAAGCTGGTTATACGCCCTTTCGAGAAATTGGAGCTCGAAGTAGAAAGAATAGCTAGCGCAAGAAGGTCGCCGTTCCTTAAGAGAAGGGCGATGCGCGCAGTCTGCCCTTCTAATACAAGGACCAGGATTGGAGAAAATTGCGGTGTTTATGCGCTTCCCAGCCAGAAAAACCACATAAAAATCGGTCCAGGCGAGGATGCTGTGTTTGAAACAGAAATTCAGGGGGATATAACAACCCTTTACAGGGTCCTCTGATTGTTGATAAACTTTAAATCTGGTTCAGTACAAATAAATTACAATGTCCAATAAGAATTTGACCAGGTTTTTTGCTCTGTCAGTATTGTTAGTCTTCCTGAGCCCTGTTTTTGCTGACGGAAACCTGACCGTGGCAAGTGACAGCACTTCACTTTTGTATGTAAATACAAAACAGACCTACAACATAATGAATCTTACGCTTAACGTGACTCCTGCCGGCATTGAGCATGCTGTAAACGTGACAAAAATAAACTTCACAATAGTTGGAGCCAACCACGAAACTGTTTCAGCCATAGTATTAAAGAACTCTACGTTCTCGATTATAGGAAGCAGTAATGTCACTTCAAACCAGTCTCTTGTTACCATAATCAACGGGCTTTACGTGAACACGACAACAAACAGCACCATTCTGGTATTCCTCACTATATCTGAGAATGCCACCCGGACCAGCAACATAGCCATCAACGTGACATCGGCCAATGATATAGGGACCTCACCTGCTGAAAGTGACGACAACATAACAATCACCAACGGTTCCGTGCAGTCAATCTCGTCCACCATACAGGACCTGCATGCAACTGCAGCTTTATCGCCTACTTACGTCGATACTAACGTATTCAACCAGACGTTCATTTACAACATAACTAAAACAGGAACAGACAACATAACTGAGATAATAATAACCGTGCCGGATGAGTACAATATAACCAGCATAGCGAACATAACCGGCAACGGCGCAGACTGCATTACACCTGGCACATGTGTTGTTAATACATGGCTGCCTATAAACATTACAATATTCGGAGGGTATACAAACATAAAGGTAAATTTCACTGTGAACACATCGTCATCTGATGTCGCTTCCATGCCATTCAATTCAACCATATCATCATCGGGTAACATCACAGGCATTACGACTGATACGTATAATTCATCAACGAATGTGGAGACGAAACAACTCATAAGCATAAACTCAATGAGTGCAGTGAAGAACGCTGCTTATATAAACGGCACGGATTACTGGGAGTTCAATTTCACTATAAATGTTACAGCGAATGTTTCAGGCCTTATACACTTCAAGATGGAGGACTGGACCGACGCAGACGGAATTAAGCTCAACCTTACCAATGATACGGAAGAATTCATACATAACAAAACGCAATATTACGCATCCCTAAGGGGAGAAACGAATTTTGGCACTACGAACAAGTTCAATATCACCAACCACTACAACGCTTCTAGGGGAGTTTCTGTATCCTCAAGCGAGCACGAACTTAATTTCGTCATTATGCGTATGATTATCCCTAAGCATACAATAACGTCCTCAACGTGGTACACCACATACAAGATGCTTTTCAGGGCAACACCCTAATTCAGTGGGTCAGAGAGTATAAGTATAATCTGGGATACGACAACGTTGCTTCGCAACGGTGGGGCATTTATAGTGATATCATGAAAATGGTTATTTTCCTGACGTTTGTATTAATCCTTTCTGGCTTTGTTGTTGCCGAAACCAGCGGGAACATAACCCTCACAACCATAGTTACAGGTCTTTACGGCTCCTCGCTTACGGGCTATTGCAACTACACCGTGGATTGCGTACCAGGTGACAGATGCGCACTTGACTATGACGGTGCAAGCGACAACAGCGGCATATGGCAGGGCAATTGTACATCAGCCACGAACACAAGCTGTCTGGACGACTATATATGGCGTGCGTCAGGCTACGCGCTCTGCTACAACAACAACCTAGTTACCTGCACTTCAGGCAACTGGGTAACCACGGTTTGCAGCAACGGCTGTTCCGATGCTGCGTGCCTGACTACGACAACCACTGTCTCCAGCGATTCGACGACCACGACTGTCGGTACCGTGGCTACGGCATCTATAGAAGTGTATACTGTGCCTGACAACAAGGAAATACTCCAGAACGAGACAGGCACAAACACGCTCACTGTGAAGAACAACGGTGAGTTGGCACTTTATAACATAACCATGTCGCTATCCGGTATCCCTGCAGGCTGGTACAGCGTATCACCGGAAAAGCTGACATCACTTGCTATAGGAAGCACAGGCACCTTTACCATAAGCTTCTCAATACCCAGCGATGCGCCTGTAGACACGTATACTGTTACATGCAGCATAGCCACAAGCAATTCATCCGTATCCTCTTCCACAACCTTCGAGCTTAAAGTAATGCCAAGCGAAGAGACCGTAATCCAGCAGATAGTTCCTTCTTACCAGAGCTACCTGACCTCCCTCAAGGAACTTGTCAGTAATATAACTGCACTTGAAGCTGCCGGAGTTGACACCACCGAGATATGGTCCATGTACTACGCAATCGAGGCGAAAATAAACAATACGAACCTCTCAATAGAGGCAGGGGATTACTTTACAGCCAACCAGTTGCTTAACGAGGTAGAGGACGATATAAAGGCTCTTCAGGCAAAGATAGTTGAATCAAACCCGCCGCTAAACATCGCCCTCATAGCTGCCATAGTGTCCATAGCTGTAATAGCGGTATTGGTGTACTTGTTCTGGCCTGTTGAAGAGCAGAGCTACAAGAGAAACTGGCCAATGAAGAAAAAGCTCACAGACAGGATAAGAGAGAAGCTGAGCAGAAAGAATAGGGCACGATAACAATGTCGCTAAAG
>CAYVZO010000045.1:0-5406 GCA_964456345.1 uncultured archaeon
ACAAATGCTATGCTACCGCTTTGTTAGAGAGACTTTGCAGAAATATGCTAGAAGAGTAGGGATAACCAAAAGGGTAAATCCACATGCTTTCAGACATGCAAGGGCCACATTCTTGGCTAATAGACTAACTGACAGGCAAATGAAAGAATTCTTTGGCTGGAGAAAATCGGATACAATAGCTACCTATACTCACTTAAGCGGTAAAGACGTAGACGAAGCTATATTAAAACAACACGGAATAGTTCTGAACAATAACGATAAACCACTTATTGCTCCTAAAATATGTGAAGAGTGCAACACCGAGAATGATCCTGCTTCTATGTTCTGTAAGAGTTGTGGAGCTCCTATAGATATATCTGAAAAGAAGAGAATAGTGGACGAATTTATTGTTGATTTTCTGAAGATCATAGCAGAAGAAAATCCAGCCATAAAGGAAAGATATAGACAATTAGTCAAAGAAAGGAAATTAGGGGTGTTATTTAAATGATTGAAGAGAGAAAACGTCAAAGTTGGCCGGAAATATACTTATTACTATGTATGGGTGTAGAACCCAAGACGATTATAGCAAAAGGCTATAGTAAAGCTACTGTTTACAAGTATTCTAGAGAACTTACAGATGCTAAGAGAAGGGTTCAAAAAATGCTAGAAAATTAAGCTTTTTAGTCTTTTGGAGATATTTTTATATAGGAATTAAATAATTATATAAGGTGATTGAATGAAAGAAAGACTAATTCTCCTAAATACTCTTATGAAAAGAATAGGAGATTTTAGTATGAATAGTTTTGAAGGTAGATTGAAATTTCAAAAAAGAGTATATTTACTCAAAGCAATAGGGTTTGGACTAAATTATAATTTCTCTTGGTTTATACGTGGCCCGTATTCACCAGAATTGACTGATGATGGATTTGAAATATTTATGAATCAAAGTAAAATAAATGAAAGAAAATTAAATGAACATGAAGAAAAAGACTTAGGAGAATTTATGTTATTAACAAAAGGATTTGATACCAATGAAATTGAAGCTTTGGCTTCATTACATTTTTTAAAAAAGATCTATGCTCAATCTAAAGAAAAAACAATTTCACGTTTAATAGAGATTAAAAAACATCTTAATAAGAATATCTGTGAAACATCTTGGAATAGATTAGAAAAATTTAATTTAGTGTGAATACTATGAAAAAAAGAAAAATGATAGAAATAGATTTAACGAAATTAAATGAAACAGGTACTCAGAAATATGTCAAATTTATTGATGATTGGGGCTTAAAAGATGCTGTTTTAACTTCAGAACCCATATTTGTTATACCGAAACCGGTTCAAAAGAAGATTAAGGTTTAGTTTCTATTAATAACATCTCTTGGATGTTTAACTTCTGTCTTTTTATGCTCTTTAGGTATTTCAGCATTTATGATACTACTTTCAGTCGTTATGAGTTTATTTGCCTTATGGGAAATGGCACACGCCAATATCAATGAATCTATGGGTTCTAAACGATTTCTTTTAAAATTTTTTAAAATCGGTGCAAGTTTGTATTCAGATCCATTTTCTTTGAATCCACATATTTCTATATTCTTACCATTTATTAATTCACAGAGACTAATTATAAAAGCTTCTTTATTTCTTTTCTTATCTTCAAAAATTCTTTTTACGACTTCACCCAGAGCAGGAATAGATAAAATTCCTTTATATATATTCCCTATTCTAGCTATGTAAGATGTACAATCTCTACCTATTTTAGATTCTTTAGGCCCTAATATATGGTAAAGAATTACACATGAATCTATATGATGATTTTCTGATATTCTTGCCATAATAATAAATCAATACGCTTCAATTTAAGTTTTAATTATAGGAAAATAGTCAATAATTCTACATATGAAGACCGAGTGTTGAAAACTTTTCTTTTTCAGCAAATTAGTTTACATATATATGTAAAAAAGAGGCTTTGACCTTGATTAAATTATGACGTATTTAGTTAAAAAGAAAATTATTACATATGTAGAATTATAATTCTAGTACCTTCCATTTAGACAGATTATTAGGATCATAGTGATATTTTTCTTCATCATTATATCTCCATGTTCCATTAACAAATATAATAATTCCACCCCATATTTTCTTCCCTTCTTTATTTTGTTCTTTAATGTATTTTTGCAGACCTTCTGATCTTGGCCCAGCATCTTTTGCAGTCATTCCGCTTTTTGTATCAAATAAGCCAATTGTTCCATCTGTAAACTGAACAATGAAATCAACATAAAAACCTCTTTCAAAACCATTTTCATCTTTGTATAAAACAGCAAAATACTTTACTTCATTCTCTCCATTCTTGAACCACCATTTAACCTTTTTAGAGTTGTCCAATAAATCCATAAACAATTTTTCCGGTATTCTTATTGTAAATAACATATACACCATAAGAAGCAGGTATCTTGTTTCTCATTGTCTTATTGGAAAGTTCTATTTCAACTGACGATAATAATGTTTCGAGCCTATTCTTGTATTCTTCTATAGTTTTATTGATCATTCTTACCAACTACAAAATAAATAATAACAGCTATTTTATCAACTTTAAATAAATACAATAGTATTAATTATAAGATGGGAATTGAAAGTAGCCTTATTCTGCCCGGTTGGTGCATTTTTAATTAGGGAATACAAATATATACATGGGCTTCACGTTCTGCGCCGTCAGTCATAGAGGAGTGAACCCGGAATTCTGTAAAGGCTGCGGGCAGCTCACGCCGGAGGAAAGAGACGGGATGAACACTTTTGAATGCCCGAGCTTGCTTGAAAATACGTCATGGAGATTTTATATTTATCCTGGGAGGAACGGGCACAGGCCTGTTAGTTCAGATAATATTGTAAAATCTTATTATATGGTCAAATAATTTTCTGTCTGTTTACTTCATCATTCTGTAAGCCGGCTTCAATGCAGCTAGCACAAACACGGCAGCGTACCAGTACCACTCTAAGCTAAGCAGCGGCGGCCAGAGCTTTGCTGCCACTAGTGCGAAAGCAAAGACAGATAGCTTTATGCATTGTATGTCAATCCAGCTGCATTTCTTTATTTTTGAATCTACATAATCTTTGAGACTCATTTTATCACCTATTAATTATTCTTTTTCTAGAATTAAAATAAAAAAAAGAAAAATCAACCCGTTATCTCGCCTTCTATGTCGCTGATGTCTATGTTTTCTACTGCGTTTTCGAGCTCTTGCTCTATCATGCCGGCTGCCTGGTCTTCGAGTTCTGAAGTGGTCATCCCTGTCGTTCCTTCTTGCTGGACACAGCCACTAACTAAGGCTAATAAGAGAATGCCTATAATTAGCAAGTTGCGCATTCACCCGCCTCCTGTTGTAGCAGCCATTACGTCAGTGCTTTTTACTGCTGCTGTCGAAGCTGCAACTGCTTTTATATTTGTTATCCTTGCCCTGATTGCTGTCGCTTTCTTAAGCAGCTGCGGCTGTGCCTGTACGATTTCCTTTACCCTTGCGCAGCCTTCGTTGTCACTGTTCGCTTCGCAGAAATTTGCCACGTTTGTTGCGATCTTTCTGCATAGGCCTGAGTCCGAGTTCTCTTCGCAATAGCTTTTCGACCTTTGCAATGCGAAAGGCACGCAATGCTTGTTAGTCGGGTTGTCCTCACACCAATTCCTGAACGCTTCTCTGCATCTCGTGTCTTCCATGTTGTCGTCTTTCATGCAGTAAGCCCGGAACAATGCCCTGCATCTTTCATCGTCTGGATTGTTTTCGCAGTAGTTGCCTAACCGGTCTGCACAGTTCGCATCGTCGCTTGAATTGCAATATTCGACAACCTTTTCTTTTAGTTCTGATGCCCTGATAGGTCTTACACCTTCTATTATATACATATTGTATGTTTTTTCATTTAGTTCCATTGTCCCTGCCCAGACCTCGGTATCGCCTTTCATTACCGAAGAGAGAGAAAACGAGCCAACCTCGCTGCTGTTGGTGTATATCTTGCCTGTTGCTTTTCCCTCCTCCACAACAACTTCTTTCAGCCTGTACCTGTCTTCATCCAGTTTCAGCACGCCAATCGTGGTCACTTCACCGCTTGATGTGTATTCAACTCTGCCAACCCCGAACTTGGCTATCATGAAATCCAGGGGGTCGTCAGGCGAGGCTGCTATTCCCTTGCCAAGTATTGCCAGCGCGTTCACCTTCACTGTTCTGGCTGATATAAGCTCAGGCGTCTGCGCAAATACCGGGATTACAAGCAGGGAAAGAACAAACAATACTGCTGTTTTCATAGCCTAACCTCCTGAGAATATTTTAATTGGCTAGAATATATAGTTAACTGAGAAAATCATTTTGTCGGCAGCTCTTCCTGTTTTTTCCTTGAAAGCCTTGGAAACGGTATCCTGGGCATGGTGGGCATTTCCGTTTTGGGCATTTTTATCAGCCTGGACCTGATAGCAGGAACCTTTATTCTGGCAGACTTCTTTAGCCCTGACCCTGAAATTCTCGGTTTTCTTATAAACGGCTTTATAGGCTTTGCTATCAGCTTGACCTTGTCGAAGCGCTCGAAGAGACCGAACACCTTTGAGAACGCCTTGTCTCTCAGCCCAATCCGTCCGCTCGGCGCGCCTGTATAATAATCTATGTTAACAGCCCCGCAGAACTGGCAGACATCCGTCTCCTCGTTGGTTTCGAAAGTCCTGTCGCACTTCTCGCAATGGTAAAGGTAACCTTTTCTCGGGAATTTTTTGACTTTCTTGGAGACGAGCTCTTTCAGCTTCCCGTAAGTCCCGCAGTATATGCATTTTTTCGTAGGGCGTACCGTTTCAAAGCTCCTTGTGCATGCGTTGCACAGGTACAAGTAATTGTATTTCTTCATCCTGAAGTTGAAAAGGTCTTCCCCATCTATGGGAAGGCTGTCATATATCAATACCTGGTCGCCTTCAGCCATATATCCCCCACTCCTTTCAGTCGCGAGTCGTGTCCCGTGTTACTCATTTGCCCCTCAAATAAACCTTTATAGTCAGAGGCCTGCACCCTTTTTAACTAATCAATATCCAATGCCCAAGCTGTGCTTTTGCCTCTACTCATTACCCCAATATATTTCCGAAGCCTTCTATTGCTGAATTTTCCTGCTCCTGGATCTTTTCCAGGACATCTTCCTTTTTTTCGTACTTCTCTGCAATGTCTTTCAGCAGTTCCCCAGCTTTCTTTAATGCCTGCTCCGACGCGTCTAAAATTATGAAAAAGCCGTCTTCTTTCATGCCCAAAGTCGAGGATTCTTTCAGGGTGATGCTGCCGCGGCTGACAGAATCGTCCTTTTTCAGTGCGTCTTCAGCTTTAGACTTATTTTCCTTGGATACGAAATAAACTTCTTTCATTATACCCTGACCTCACTTACACTGACGCCTTCGGCGTCCATTTGTTTCCA
>CAYVZO010000046.1:0-4933 GCA_964456345.1 uncultured archaeon
CTTCATTGCCCTCAGTTCCGTTATAACCATTTTCGTGTTGTTCCTTATTGTTCCGTACTTTTCAATGTCGAATCCCTTCCTCAGTATTTCCAGCCTGTCTTGAGGGTACAGCATTATGTGTTTCATCTCTTCCTGCGGCGTATATACCGTGTAGCGGAATATCGGTATGTTCTTTTTCAATTGGTTCACGGGATAGCCGAACAGTCCCATGACCTTTGACTTGAGTTCCATGGTCGTGCAGGGCTCCCTGCGGTTGTTTATCGATATTTCGCCGGAGTCCTGTACAATGCTGTTTGAGTTCCTCTTGAGCGACCTCTTCACTGACACGTTCTTTTTGTTGACTTCGAATTCCAGTTCCACGTATCCCTGGTTCTTGCCGTGCCTGAGAAGGTCTGCGCCCGAAACCTCGCCCCTCCTAAGCCCGAAAAGTGCGAAATCTATCGCAAGAAGCATGGTCGACTTGCCGGAACCAACGTCGCCTGAGAGCAATAATGAGCCTTCCGGGAACTCGACGCTCTCATCCAAAAACGAGCGTATGTTCTTCAGTTTCAGGGATTTTATTATCATGCATCCACCTTTTTGTGCCAGGTTATAGCTTCGCAGGGAATAGGATTAAGACCTGGCCTGCGATAGTAGAGTTTTCTCTCGTCAAAATGCTTTAAACCTTCTCTATAGGTGCTGCAGTATTCTTCAACTTCCTCTAAAGCATCCCTTACGAGCTTGTCGATTTCGGGAAAATTCTTCAGGGAGAATTCTTCTTTATCCTGTCTTGGGTACACGAATGGCATGTCACAACCCCATTATCTTTTTTGCATTCTCGCGTATCTTTTGTTCGTAACTGTAGTTCGTTTCGCCCTCATCCTTTTCTTCTTTCAGTGCGTTTATCAGACTGAAAGTAAGTGCCTCTTTCTGCGAGTCGTCGTGGCCTGCAAGTTCCGACTTGCTTGAGTGTTTCCTCACAAGCTCTTTCTCGAGGTCCTCCATCACTATGTTATTGACTTCTACCTCCTCGAATTCCCGGGTGGTGAGCTTGCCTGTATTCTTCTTCAGGCTTCTGGCGCCGTTTCTGTATGCGTTTTCAGTCACGGAAGCGAAATCTATGTCGGATATCCTTCCGTTCATGCAGCCTTCCACACGAAGCAGGACGACTTTGTTTGAAATGTTGCCGCTGCTTACAGCGCTCATTATTTCTTTATGAACCTGCCTTGCGTCTTTTCCTTCTGCGTTGAATTTAAGCTGGATGGTTTCGAACAGTTTCACGCTCTTCCGTTCAGTGGTTATATTGCCGTTGTTTACGCTGACCACAAAAAAGCCGGAGTCGTATTTTTCGAGCTCTTCGAAGTCGGTCGGGAACAACGAACCAGGGAAGACTACCTTGCCGATCGATTCATCGCTTTCGTATGTCATATGTACGTGGCCTGAAGCATAATAATCGAAGTTCTTTGGCAGCAGGGAGAGCGGGACTGCTTCCATTTTCATGTAACCTGGTTTGTAGTCCTCTATCGCTGAGTGGAACATGAATATGCTGAAACCCTGCTTTTCGGTTTCAGCAAGCCTCTCGAAATATGAACGCTCCAGTCCGCCTTTCCTGCCTATGAGTCCTGCTATGGCGGCTCCTGTTTTCCTGTCTTTTGTCGGTATAAGCCTTATCGTTTCTTCGCCTTCCCATCTGGCGACGTTTCGCAGCAGCCCTGCGTTTTCCAGCACGCTGAGGAAAGTTTTTCCTGTGGGCGAGAAATCATGCGAACCAGGTATTGTATATATTTCTATTCCCTTTTCTCTGCATTCCTTCAGCTTTACGACTGCCCTTTTTAGCACATCGATGCCTGGCATAGACGTATCGAACAAATCCCCTGCTATCAGGATAAAATCCACCTGCTCCTTTATGCAAATATCGACCGCGTTCTCGAACGCGAGCAGTGGATATTCCTTCATGTCAGGATGGTTGCTCCACGAACCGAGATGACAGTCAGCCATATGTGCAAACTTCACGATAACACCAGCATTATTATGAGTGCTAAAAAATACTTAAGAATTACAGCTTTACAGGAACAGAATAAACTGCAGCAAGTTTGCAAGGACGATGTTCAAGACGACGTTGAAAAGGAATATCGGCCTTGGAGGCATCCCATATACAAGCATGTCTTTGGCAGGCACCAGGATGTTCTTGGCCAGTATGCAAATGACTGCAACCAGGAAAAAGCCCATCATTCCTGCCAGCAAAGCTGCCACCACGCCGATTATGCCATCCACCAGAGATTCAGGGCCAGGTATCACAGGAAACCAGCTGGCTTCGAGCGGCGCATTTATAATCCATCTTATTACATCCACTGCCTGTACAACAATAAAGCCGAATATGAACGCGACATAAGGGCCGTAGAGAATGCCTGTGAATATCACAGGTATGGTAGTGAATTCAATGCCTAGGTTCGCCAGTCCGCCCCTTGTAAATCCTGCTATTATTTTATCAAGACAGACTATGAGGTAGAGAATAGCTAGCGGTAAGCCAAAAAATGAAAGAGAACCAATAGCACCTATGCCAATTATCATGGCTATGACGAATTCTTTTATCATATTCGCATTTCACAGATAAGAATTGGTCAAAAGATATAAATACCTGTATCTGAAATTTCATTTTTAAATAGTATTGTCCATTTCTATGCATGAAAAAGCAGGAAATAGCGCGCGTTGCAAAGATTGTTGCCAAAGAAACTGCTAAATTCAAGGACCCCATAGTTACCAGGATAGCTGAAAAGAGGAGCGTCTACCAGGTCCTTGTGTCCTGTTTGCTGAGCCTGCGTACAAGGGACGAAACGACTGAAAAGGCCTCCAGGCATCTTTTCAGGCTTGCCAGAACGCCCAAAGGGATGGCAAGGCTTCCGTTAAAAAAGATAGAAAAATCGATATACCCTGTCGGCTTCTACAAAACCAAGGCAAGAAGGATAAAGCAGATATCCAAGGTTCTAGTCGAGCGCTACAACAGTAAGGTTCCTGGAACCCAGGAAGAGCTGCTCGAACTGAAGGGTGTTGGAAGGAAAACAGCAAACATAGTCCTCACTTATGGTTTCGGGAAAAAAGATTACATACCAGTCGACGTTCACGTAAACAGGATACCCAATCGCCTCGGATGGGTAAAGACCAGGACACCTGAGCAAACCGAGAAGGAGCTCATGAAAATCGTACCAAAGAAATACTGGCACGATTTCAACAACAATTTCGTTGTTTTCGGGCAGAACATATGCAAGCCTGTGCGGCCTTTGTGCAGAATATGCCCTGTAAAGAGACACTGCGAATACTATAAAACCAAAGAAAGAGGCAGAAAGTAATAAAAATGCCTGAGTACATAATATTACATGGCGGATAATCATCTTCCCTGCTGGGTAGACGGCAAGAGACTTGTTCTGGAGAATGTTTCTGTTTCATGTATCCCTTGCAACGAAATTGTGGCACGCATGAACCCGTATTCTGCCAAGGAGGCACCAAAAAGCGGTACTGTTACAATGAAAGGAGATATCTACGGAAGCTCTCCGATAAACAGAAAATATTACGGGATAAATGGAAGAGCAATTAATAAATCTGTTCTGGAAAAACTTGAATTCGACGGGTACTCCTTTGTTGCGAGGAAGTTTGTTCTGGATACAAATCCTAATTAATTCTGAAAAACTCAGCTTTATATTCTAGCCTGACTATATTGTATGAGTGGAGTTCTGGGTAATTTAATCGTAATTTCTCTGTAATGAGGCGGTATAGTGCCAAGAAAGAAAGCCAAGTATAAGAAAAAACATCTGGAAACATGGAAGTGCAAAACCTGTGAGTTCGAATGGTGTTACAAGACAATGAGATGCCCTATATGCGAGTCACTTGACACCATGCAAATTATCTGATTTCTTTTTTCCATTATTATTTAAGAAGAGTGTTTAGAATATATTAAAGGTATCTTCATGAATATTAAAAAGGAGCACCTGTTTGAATCCTATTTCTTTTTGTTATTCCTAGGCGTTATGATAGGCTATGTCCTTTTCAGCCAGTCTGCCCAATATCAGGAGAGTGCGCCTTCGGACATGGTGCGTGCGTCGTCGAACATCGTTGCAGTAAGCAGCTCTGACAATACAGGCGTACTGGGCAAGGTGGAAATAGAGATACATCCCAACGGAAGGGGCCGTGTACTGATGAACACGAACCCTTTTCTGGAGCCTGACACGCAATATTCTGCAGAAACAGCTGCGTTGGTTGCCCAGGCATTTACCAAGAAGAGTCTGGCAGAAAGAGATGTCATACTTTCTTTCAACATAACAGGAGACCTCATAGGCGGGCCGTCAGCAGGCGCTGCAATAACAGCTACCATGATTGCAGCTATAGAAAACAGGACAGTCAGGGATAACGTTTCTGTGACAGGAACCATAGAGCCGGACGGTACCATAGGTACAGTGGGAAGCGTGCTCGAAAAGGCAAGGGCAGCTGCTGAGGCGGGTATAAAATTATTCCTTGTCCCGCAAGGACAGTCCGTGATAAGCTATTACGAAAAAGTCGCCACAGAGGAAGTATTCGCAGGCTTCAATATACATCGAATAAGCTATGTCCCGAAAAGCGTGGACATTAATAACTACACGATGCAGTGGGGAATGGAAACCAAAGAAGTTTCAGACATTTCCCAGCTCGCCGATTACATGCTTGAATGAAAATATGAAACCTATTTAACCTTTCATTTGTAATTAGAAAGTGTCTCGAATAATAGTTGTAACAGGCGGAGTTATTTCTGGCGTAGGAAAAGGCGTTGCCACCGCTTCCATCGGGCGCATACTCAAGGAATACGGCTTCTCCGTGACTGCAATAAAGATAGACCCTTACATAAATTACGATGCAGGGACACTGCGGCCTACGGAGCACGGCGAAGTCTGGGTTACCTACGACGGCGGCGAGATAGACCAGGACC
>CAYVZO010000047.1:0-4731 GCA_964456345.1 uncultured archaeon
CCTTTCTCTTGTAAGAGAAAGTCCCTGGGTTCAAAGAGAACCGTTGGGAATTATTAAAAAAGAGCTGGGGTAATCTGGAAGAGCGCCTGCCTCTTAAGCCGCAGCCCTGAAGGAAGAATATGTTCCATCGGGAATCAGGATTATCCTGAAACTGAAGGGGCAGAGCCCCTGCGGTTTGGAAAGCAGGATGTCGCGAGTTCGAATCTCGTCGGACCCATTTTATTCAGAAGTAGGAAAAACAGGTCTATATTGGTCTATTCCTTTTAGAGCAGTTTCTATCAATCTAAATTGAGGAATCAGGTCTTTTCTGTAATGATTCATACGAAGCAGATGTTCGCCATTTGTCATATAAGCAATAAGCTCTCCATTTGGATTACGAATCTCGCCTGTATACGGAGGCATGCCAGGATTACCCAATTTACAATCATGGGAAAACCCACACTCTTCAAGAGCAAGCAGTACTATCTCGTAATCAGTTATCCTAAATTCTCTGGGTATTTCCTTACTCATCATAATCATCTCCTAGAGAAGAGAACACTTCTTATTGTCCATTAATGGTTTCTCTCCTAAATCAAATCTTTTTGCATAAATACCAAGACAGAACGGCAATTTGTGTGCAATACTGATTTCACGATAATCCTCTTCACTTACGTGTTCAGGTCTTTCTGGATGGTTTGGAGAATCACACAAGTATCTGTAACCGCCTGGTATAACCTGAGGTCTAAGGTAGTTACACGGTTCAGCATGAAGGCTCTTTGCCTGCGCTAATATACCTTCTATCATTCTCTGCTCTGTTGGATTGATTTTACTTAATGCAGTAACCATCTAAATCACTCATTTTTAGAATAATAGAAATGCTTAAAAAATCAATGTAGAACGCTGTGGGACGGAATCAAAAACCTGTCAGTAATGTACAGGAAACCTAAAATCAGTCTTTTCCTCTATTATGGCTATTCTTTTTCCGTCATTATCTAAAAGGTATGCAACCATTCTGTCAAAATCAGGGTCGGTTTCAGAGCCTTCCTTGAGGACATGCCCAGCTTTTTTCATATCCTTTACGAATTCTGCGTTATTTTTTCTCAGGTAACACCCTGAAAGGAATTCCCATTCTCCAGAGGCTCTGTTAGTGAAATAATGGGATTTCTGTTCTTTATCGCCCAACATGTAAACTACTTCTACCTGGGTTTGTGTGTGTAGAGCACCTTCTTCTGCCCATTTTTTTGGTTCAGGAACATGGTCCCATATTATTTTTGGCAAGCCTTCGGGCATAGTATTATCTATTGCATTAAAACTCTTAAAACCAGCAGAAGCTACATCACCCTGCTCCCGTTATTCACGCCTTTTTCCGGCTCGATTATCGTGCCGTCTTCAGCAGCCAAAAGCATGCCTTCACTGCGGACGTTGCGCATATCCTTTGGCTCAAGGTTGCAGACGACTATGACCTGCCTTCCTAGAAGCTCTTCCTTCTTGTAGATTCCTTTTAAGCCAGCAACCAGCTGGCGCTTCTCGCTGCCCAAATCGACCTGTAACACGTATAATTTGTCAGCATCAGGGTGGTCTTTGGCGTCTGTGATAGTGCCTACACGCAGGTCGAGCTTTTGAAATTCCGAGAAGGGTATCATGCCATCTTTCGCCTCTATTAAATCCGAATCAGGCTTATTTGCCTTATTTTCGTCTACTTTATCAATCTTTTTAAACAATACCTCTGGTTTTATTTTCTGCCCTGGTTTTATTCTGTATTTACTGTTTATCTCAGGCTTTATGCCCAAAGCCTTGAAAGCCCTCTCGCTACTCTCCGGAATAAACGGATAGAGCAGGGAGGAGATAATGCCAAGAGCGTTTACTGTATTGTAAAGGGCATTGCCAGCTTTCTCCTTGTTATTCTTGACCGCCTCCCATGGCTGGCTATCCTGGAAGTATTTATTGGTAACAGAAGATAAAGAAAGTATCTCTTTTAGTGCGTCACCTAGCCGCAAGCTGTTTATGCATTTTTCAGTTGCTTTTGCTGCCTGCTCTGCTCTTTTCTTTAGATTGGGGTCTTCTTTTCCCCCAGGAACCTTGCTGTCAAAATATTTCTCTATGAAAAACGTCGCACGATAGAAGAGATTGCTGTAGTTGGACACGAGCTCTTCGTTTATTCTCGTTACTAACGAAGATTCGGAGAAATCGCCATCCTCACCGTACGGGATTTCCCTTATCAAGTAATACCTTAACGCGTCTGATGAATATTTGTTGGTTATGGCCAACGGATTAATAACATTACCTAGGGACTTGCTCATCTTCCTTCCGTCTACTGTGAAGAAACCATGGCAGAAAATCTTTTTCGGTAGCTTGTAGCCAGCCGAGAGAAGCATGCCTGGCCAGATTATGCAGTGGAAGCGTATGATGTCCTTGCCGACTATGTGCAAATCAGCTGGCCAGTACCGCTCCGGCAGCAGGTAATTTATCAGGGCGTCGAACCAGACCCAGATAACTTGATTTTCGTCTATAGGAAGCCTAATTCCCCAGTTGTTGTATGGCCGAGATATGCTTATGTCCTTCAGACCCCCTTTTATGAAGCTGACAATTTCGTTTCTTCGGCTCTCGGGCTGGATGAAACCAGGATTTTTCTCTATGTGCTTTAGTATTGCGTCCTGGTATTTGCTTAGTCTGAAAAAGTAGTTATCCTCTTCTATATACTTAGGCTCTTTTTCGTGTAAAGGGCATTTCCCATTTACCAGGTCAGACTCTGCCAGGAAGGCTTCGCAGCCCTCGCAATAAAGGCCGCTATACTTGCCCTTATATATATCGCCTTTTTTGTTTACTAGGGCAAAGAACTTCTCGACGTTCTTCCTGTGCCTTTCTTCCGTCGTCCGTATGAAATCATCATTGCTTATCCCAAGGGCTTTCCATGCGTTTATCCATATCTTGGCCATCTTATTTGCGTAGCTCTGGATATCACTGCCAGCTGCTTTTACAGTTTTGTCTGAGTTTTCGTCCAGGCCAGTTAAAAAGAAGACGTCCTCTCCACAAAGCCGATGCCATCTCGCAACAACATCTGCGATTATTGCAGGAAAGGCAGAGCCCACGCTAGGCTTGTCGTTCACGTAGAATATCGGCGTTGTCACGTAAAACTTCTTTTTTACAATAATCACCTTTTCTTAATAATATTGGGTAATGTTTAAAAATAGATAATCCAAATACAGGCTATGAAATGTATAAAGTTATTCACACTCAGCAAATAGAAGCTAGTCTTCGACCATGAAGTGTTCTATGTTCTTTCTCGCTTTCTCGCGCCTGCTCTTGTGTTCTTTGAGGAACGCAACTACTTTGTTAGCGAGCAGCTTTTTCACTTCTCCTGACGTCATTGAGCCTTTTCTGTAGCTGTCGAATATCTCCTTTATCTTGCCGTCGTCTTCCTCGAACAGGTAATAAAGATACTGGCAGGCTGTGTCCACGTCAGGGTTGCCTCCGTGCTTTTTGTGCTCCTCCAGGTTTCGTGCACCGCCTGAGAACGCCTTCATTATCTTCCTTCGCGCTGCTTCAGGCGTGTCGTTCGTGAATATCGCGGAATCCGGCCTGCTTGCACTCATCTTGCTGTCAGGGCCTTCCAGGCCCGGAAGAAACATGCAGTGAATCTGTGCAGGCTTGTAATAGCCAAGCCTATCAGCGACATCACGAGATATCCTCCAGTAAGGGTCCTGGTCTATCGCAGCTGGGATAAGAACTGGCACTTTCTTCTTCTTTATCTCGCTTGGCAGGAAGCAGGGCGCAGCCTGTATAGCAGGAAAGAAAGCCATACCTATGTTCGTGCTGTTATCGAAGCCGAAGACAGCTTTTGCAGTCGAGAACGTCGTAAGCTTCGCGACCTTAAGCGCAGTCTTGTAGAGCGTTTTTGCAGAATTCAGGTCAGAGAATATCTTCGTCTTGCTCGGGTCGAACCCAATGGCTATGACGTCCAACGCGTTCTCTTTCGCGTAGTTATGCGTCTCGTCCAGGCTTAGGTCATCGCGAAGGAATTTCTCATCGTCTGTTAATTGAAAGTAAAGCTCGCAGTCGAACGTGTCCTGGAGCCATTTAGTGAATATCCATGGCATCAGGTGGCCGAGATGCGTGTGTCCTGAAGGCCCGCGGCCCGTGTAGAGCGCGAATTTTTCGCCTGATTCGTATTTGTCAAGAATCCAGTCAAAGTCCCTGTGGGAAAAGAATAGCTTGCGCCGCAAGAACAGATGCAGTGGAGCGTATTTCTCCACACGCTTAAGTATTTTGGGCGTGAGGTGCTTCGTGCCGAATTCCTTGACGAGCCTGTCGTAATCAATATGGCCTGATACTTCCCATGGGGTTACTTTCATGATATCACTTATTATTTACCCTTAATAGTTTTTATTCTTCATCTTTTCTACCCTTCCGCTCTTTTTATTTCTTCCTCCCCCAGATGTAGCAGTATTCCGTGAATCTTTTTTTCTCTGTGCTTATTTTTACGTCAGCTCCCAGGCCTTTGAATAAATCGAATACATGGTCCCTTTTCGAAAGGAAGTCCGATGCCGGAAGCCCGAACGAGCGGCCGAAAGACATGAATGAGAACGAGCCGCCTGGCTTCAGGAGCCTGAGAAGCTTCTTTACACATGCCTTGGGGTCTTCCATATGGTCCAGAACGCCTACAGCAACTATAGAGTCAAAGGATTTCGGAGGAAACGTTAGCTGCCTCTCCTTTATGAATATCACGTTCGAGAGCTTCATCGCCTTCTCAAC
>CAYVZO010000048.1:0-4582 GCA_964456345.1 uncultured archaeon
GCTGACGACGAGTGCTATGTGCTTAAAACCGTTGTTCCCGAAGTGCGCAAAACCATCACCACCAGGCCTACAATGTACGACTGGTTTTATTGCCCACCCACCTGTGAGTGCGGCTGCACAACGCCTATCATAATGGAAGGCAGGAAAATCATACCTGTTAGGTGTAATTCCGACTCTTCAATAATCGCTATGCTTGATGCGCTTATCAGGGAGGAAATAGAAGAATCGCTCTCTGAAAAAGAGATTGACAAGCTTGATATGGAATACAACGTCTTTCAGAACCACGCTGCTGTATCAGAGAATATTCTTTATTACGATTATACGCCCAGGCTTTTCGAGCCCGAGAACCAGTATTATTACCACAACGAGACTGCAAACAGATTCGAGAAAAAGCCGATGAGCATTTACATCAATCTGAGAGACAGCATACAGCTTAATACATGCCCTTGTGCGCCGTGCAAGAAACTAGGCGAAGGAGACGGCGAAGACGGCGAAGGTGAGGGAAGCAACGGGGATAGCGGGGAATAACAGCTATTTATATGAAAAAGTCAATTTATTATTAGAATGATGCCAAAGGTGCCTTTGAGAATGAAGGGAATTTCTCTGCCTATCAATACCATGGTAATAATCATCATGGCGTTCCTGGTTCTTGCTGTACTTTTATTCTTCTTTACCTCCACATCAACGCCTGCGCTGGAAATCGTTCAGCTCAAGCAGGAGCAGTCTACCCTGTGCTTCTCCTACAAGCAGGCCAATCCGGATTGCGACACAGAAGGGGATTCTAAAGTCAGCAATACCGAGCTCAGGAATTCCATAGCAGATACCTGCAATAAGCTTAACCAGCATGAAAAGAATTACCCGTCCTGCACAAGTGCTTCTACGCAGTGCATGCTTGAGTGCTGCTGCGGCGGCGGAGCCGAAGACTGTGAAGAAGCATTAGGCGGCACATGCGTTGGCCTGCCGTGCAGTAAGATGGACTTAGAGCCAGTTGATGGTTATTGCCCTGACCCCAACTATCCTTATTGCTGCAAGCCGTCTGTGTAAAGTAACCTTTTAATCCTTTTTACGCCAGAATTTATAGAGCCTAGGAATAAGATAGAATAGTGCCAATCAAGGATTTCAGTAACGGAGGTGTTAGTGATGGCAGAGGAACAGAAACAGGAGATTAAAGCGAAGTCAGAGAAGAGAGCAAAGGACAACGTGGTCTTTATTGGGAAGAAGCCCAGCATGTCCTATGTCCTGGCTGTAGTAACCCAGTTTGGCGAGGGACATCCAGAAGTCTGTGTAAAGGCAAGGGGAAAGGCAATCAGCAAGGCTGTGGATGTTGCAGAAATCGTGAAGAACAGGTTCGTAAAAGATGCAAACATCGTGAACATCAGGACAGGAACCGAAGAGGTAACAGCACAGAACAAGGAAAAGATAAATGTTTCCACGCTTGAATTGACAATCAAGAAATAAACCACTTTTTTCTTTCCATATTTTGATAAACCTTTATATATTAGAGCAGCCAAATAATTAACAGTCACTATGAAAGGCATATCTCTCCCTATAAATACGATTGTTATTATTTCCATAGCAGCCCTGGTGCTGGTTGTTCTTGCAACCGTTTTCAGTAACATATTCATCGAGAAATCCGGCTCAATGACAACAGAGACGGCATTCTCCCAGGGATGTGTCACGCTGAAATATGTGGAAGGCTGCCAGAAACAGCCAAGTGAAATAGTGATAACAGGCTTTAACCCTTACGGCAAAACCGAGGATGGAAAGCCTGTGTACGATGATTTATTAACAGCATGCAGGTTGAGGTTCAATGACCCAGACATGAGAAATACCGAATGCGCATCAAAGTGCGGATGCCTTCAAGAAGAGATATCAGGTGAGGGCGTGCCACTCCATGAACTAGGGGATTAATTGTGTGATATAATGAAGAATTTATTTCTTCTATTCTTCTCCTTTGTGATGCTTATAGCTTCTACAGGTCATAGCACTGGCTGCTATAACCAGTATACGTGCGAAGGATGCATTGCTGCTGGTTGCGGCTGGTGTGAGATAGAATCTACATACTATAATGATTATTGTTTTGACAAAACTGATTCTTACGAATCTTTATGTAAAGACGGTTATTACGATGAATGGTCTTATGTGCCTCCAGGAGATTGGTACACTGTTTCATGCCCTGATGCAGACAGCGAACGCGCGGATTGTGTTCCTGTGGAAGGCCAGACCGACTGCGATGTCGAATATCTGGACAGATGCGAAACAAACGAATGCCCTGACTGCGCGAACTGCCTGGATAACTGCGAGGCTATATGCGCTGCCAATACCGATGGCAAGATAAATGTAAACTGGTGCAGGGAGGATGGAAAAGGCGACAATTGCCGCTGCACAGACTACTATGACTGCCCCTCTTCCCAGGAACCTGCGCAGGACACAGCTACCAAGCCTGATGTTCCTACGAATCCTTATCCAGAGGATGGAGGCACAATATACGATACCACTCCCACGCTGAGGTGGGAGGACACGATAGACAGCGGCGGATATTACATCCTGTATTTATACCAAGGAGGAAGTTATACAGTCATATTCTTGAAAGATGACCTGTCTTCCAATTCCTATACGCTAATTAGTGACGAGGCTCTGGAAAGAGGAAAAAGCTATGATTGGGATGTAAGGGCATGCAACATGCCTGGATACGTGTGCAGCGACTGGTCAGAGAAATGGTCATTCACAGTTGAGGAAGAGCCAACTGGTCCTGACGATGACATATGCTCTGTAGAGAGCGGGCGCGAATGTGAGACAATCTACGAAGAGAGTGACTGCAACTGCCTGGAAGAGTGCGAGGTAATATGTTCTGAAAAAGGCAAGAACGTAAGGTGGTGCAGCGGCATAGGCGATAATTACGAAGGTTTAGAAGACCCTCCTGAAGACAGCTGCTACTGTACTGATGATAGCGAGTGCAGCCCACTGCCTGTTAAGCTCATATATCCGGGGCACGATGACGAGATAGACAACACAAAACCTTTCTTCAAATGGGAGGATAAATATAATGAAAATGTTTATTACACGGTCTATTACAAGACTGTTGCTGTTGGTTCTAAATATTCATCAACAGACAAGACGGAAAACAAACAGATAATTATAGAGCTGGAGCAACTGGAGGATAAAGATGAAAACAAAGTGGATACAAAATACCACTGGTACGTTGAAACATGCTTTGACGAAGAAAAATGCAAGAAAACGCCAAACATAGATTTCACTAACCCATATTCCTTTACTCTGCTTAAGAACGCCAGGGACAAGAGCGACGAGTCAACCCCGCCTGAGCCTGAATTAACATCTCCGGAAAAAGGAGCAACCGTCTCCCTTCCGCTGAGAATGGAATGGACTGATGTAGAGGAAGAATACAGCCTTGGTTATACTGTCACATACGATATCTACATTGGGGTTAAACGTGCAAACCTGCAGACCATGTTTGAGAAATGCAAGTTCGACATAACAAAGAACTACTACGAGTTCGATGCGGACGAAGAGCTGGAATGTGATAATATAGAGAAGCTGGAAGCCGGAGTTTCGTATGAATGGTATGTCTGCGCTATAAATGCGGAAGAAAACAAAAGGGACTGCTCACCAGCAAGCTGGTTCAAGATTAAGTCTGAAAGCAAAGAGGAGAAAGAAGAGCCAGTCATAGAAGAGGGGAAAGTGAAGTTTAAATTATTGGCAGGCCAGAACGTAGTCAGCCTCCCGCTTACGCAGGCCGAAATAGAGGAGCAGTGCGATGATGCGGTGACGTACTTCACCAAAGGGTCAACTAAGTTTAGAGACGGCGATAATTATATTGTATATTACGACCCCGAAGCCTCGAGAAGCAAGAGATACAAATATACCAACAAGATGTCACCAGGGCTAGGATATCTCCTGGCGATGAAAAGCGATTGTACGGTGACGTTCGACAAGGTCGACGCAGGCGACGTGACAATAACGCTGAAAGGCCCGGGCGAAGGCAGGCAGAACATAATAAGCATCCCAGGCACGCCTGGCGTGACCAAGGTTACGCAGGACCAGATAAACGAGTTCTGCAAGGAAAAGGGGGAAGTAACGTACTTTACCGGATACAAGGGCGATAACGGATATATTGTATATTACGATACAGAAGCCCCAAGAGAGGAAAGGTTCAAGACCACTGACACCATAGAGCCTTATAGAGGGTACTACGTGGCATACAAAGGCGAAGAGTGCCAATTCACAATAGAAGAGACAGACGATGGAGTAGAACTGGTAGAACCATAGACTTAGAACCATCTTGCCAGCGACTTCTGGTCGCTCTTTTTCTGCTCATCCAATTTCTTGACTGCATTATCGATTCTTTCTTCGGAGAAATCATGCTCGTCACATAGAATGTTTTTGAGCTTTTCCTCGTCGAATCCCCTGAACTTTATTTTATAGTCCGATACAGGCGGATTCTTGAAGAAGTTGTATATATCCTCAGCAGGCACGTCGAATTCCCATACAACCTCTTTGAGCACGTTCTTGAGCGTTTTCTTCTCTTTGACCAGGTCCAGGGCTTTCTTCGGTCCGAACCCCG
>CAYVZO010000049.1:0-4565 GCA_964456345.1 uncultured archaeon
CGAATTCGTGCTTTTGATGCCTAATACAGACAAAGAGTTAGCGTACAAGGTATGCAAGCGGATTCTCGCCAAAAGGGATGAGCATCCTTCTGAAATAGAGAGCAAAACAGGCAAAATAAGCTTGTCCATTGGTCTTACATCTTATCCTGACGGTGCTGCAACTTATGAGGAGCTTATCAACAGGGCTGACGAGGCTATGTACACTGCGAAAAAATCAGAATACAGTATCTATCTTTTCTAGAGGCGTTTTCTGGAGTTTCTCGTATTTAAGCATTTCGCCTTGAGCAAACCTTTAAATAGTCGGCAGGTTTTACTAAGAATCGAGGGTGAATAAAAAATGGACATGGATCAAATAGGAGAATACGCCTTCCTGGCATGTGTTATCATAGCAGTGCTAGCAGGGATTGCCGCAGGTGCAGTTGCTGCTTACGCAGGCTGGATAACACTGGCATTAGTCGTGCTGGGTGTTGTCGTAGGTCTCCTAAATGTCTCTGAAAAAGAGACAACTGCCTTCTTGGTTGCGGCTATAGCATTGCTGGCAGCTGGGAACATAGCTGAATGGACTGTTGTAAACGAGGTTGTTTTTGGTCTGGGGACAATGATAGCGAAAATCCTGGGCAATGTAGCAGCGTTCGTTGCTCCAGCAGCAGTGATAGTTGCTCTTAAGGCAGTTTGGACAATGGCAGGCAAATAAACAAAATTTTAGAATTTCTTTATTTTTCGCTTTTTCTTTTAGTTTTTCTATTGGTGAAGCATTTTATAGTCATTAGCCATCTCACAATATACATGTTTATCCCTTCTCCATTATTCTGGCTGATGAAACAGCAACATATAAAAATTAGTGCTCCTAATTATTGTAGACGCCACTGTAGCTCAATACCATCCCTTTTCTTGTAAGAAAAGGTCCTGGTGGAGACCAGAAGAACATCAGGAAGTATTACAGGAAGATTAGGGTTGGGGAGAACTGGTAGAGCATCCGCCTTGTAGCCGCTTCCTCGCGGAATAATATATTCCATCAGGGAATCAGGAGGCACTTGAAACTGAAGGGGCAACCCCTGCGGTTCAGAAAGCGGAAGGTTATGGGTTCAATTCCCATCGGTGGCTTTACCAGCCTTCTCAAGAAATTCTTAGAAGTACTTCAGCTTCGACATCCCTGTCTGGCCTGAGCAGATTTCGCTCACGGAAGCATGCGGAAAGTAGAGGTTGTGCAGGTTTTCTATAGCTTCGTTGAGTTCCGCATTAGCGTAAGCCTCGCCAGCAGCTTCTGCACATGCACAAAGTATGACATCGACTACTGCGTTTCGCTGCTGCTGGTAGGGCTCTGCAACGCACGGCTCGTTGGTCGGGCACAGACTTGAGTTGACCCTGGTGTTGACAGTCTTCCAGCAGCCCTTGCAGTCGCCTATATGGACGCAGGTCGTACCGAGGAACCCGCCAACAACGTAAAGGACTATGGCTATAATCAAGGCTACGACTACGTACCTTACTGACTTCATCCTCATAAGTTACTTTTCCTTTCCCAGGATAAAAAGCTAAGCATTAGAAGCAGAATAATCTGCAACTCCCTGCAGATAGGCAAAAACAAAGTTTATATACTTGCCAGGGACATATATTATCCCCACTGTGAAGGAATATGAATAGCGGCATGGTGTCGGATATGGATGAAAGCAATTTCCGGCTCTTCATGAAGGTAATGGAAACAATAGAAGACGAAAATATTCGCCATTCTGATATTGAAAATACTATAGTGAGCATTCTTGACAAGTTTGATGACACCCTAACGGACGAACAGAAGACGGTCGTACTCAGGGAATTCTCCAAATACGAGGATATAGTCAGGAGCAGGAGAAAGGAGAAGAAAGCCAAGGACGACGAGGAAGAATATGACCAGATGATGCGCGATTTCCTGAGAAGCCAGGTCGAGATATAGCAGGGGCATTTATAAACTTCTGCAACAGGATATTCTAATGGATAAGGAAAATTTCAACCTTCTTGTCCATGTGCTCAGGTTTCTGGACAAGGAAAGGACAAAAAAATCCAATGTCGAGAGGGCTCTGATAGACCTCATAGACAGGTTCGAAAAAGACATGAACGATGACCAGAAAGCCGTGCTTTTGGACAAGTTCATGCATTACGAGAGGAAAAGGCATGCAACGAACAAGCCATCAGGATATATGCCGAAGTCACCAGGAACAGAGATTTTCTAGATTTATCCGCCACGCCATAGAAAAGTATTTAAGGCACTTGTTTCAAGTTTCATTATTCTCAGCAACAGTCCTGAAGTCCGGCAGGACTGTTCTTAACCCTTTATTCAGAAACCAGATTCTATTGGTTCTTTATACCTTTCGTGACGAAATAAGGCAAAATCCCCGCCGTAATTGTTGATAACAACAGGGATAGATTGGCCCTCCTCAGGCGATATCTTCCTGGCCCTGAAATAGAAGGAATTGCCCTCCACATGGATGTTACGCGGCTTGATGCCCAGCATTTTCAGCCCATTTGTTATGTTTTCAGCAGTGCACGGAAGGCTCTCGCTGCCGATTGCCTGAAGGCTGTATTGCTTTAACTTGGACATAGCAATTAGAATAACACATAATTTCTTAAGCCTTTGAAATGCCGATGACGGGTATCGAACCCGCGACCTCTACGTTTCTCATTTGTCATAGTCGCTTAGCGACTCAAAGCTCATAACAATGAAAAGGAAGGCGGAAGCCTCCTTTTGAAAGAGCTTTTCCTGAAAAAGCTCTATTATGAGCGTAGCGCTCTACCACTGAGCTACATCGGCTTTCTAGACTCTATCTCTCCTGGATTTGCCATCTTCTTTTCCGGATGCGCTTTTCCTGAAAGGGCATTGAGATGTACTGGCTTTGAATACTTTTTCTCAACAATTGTTTATAAAAACAGTATTAAACTTTTTTATTGTTTCCAATCAGCATGAACTGGGCCAATAAAGCCTCCAGTTGTATACGGGAGTTGCTACCTTCAGTTATTCGAAACTCGTACTCGCCGACTTTCTCAAGCAGGCGGACTTTGTCCTCCTCGCTCATATCCAGCGAGAATATACGGTTGTGTATCTCCTTGATTATGTCCTCGCCTGCAAGCCCTCTTTCCATCATTAAATCCATTAATTGTTTGCGTGAAGAGACGAAGTCGCCTTTGAGAGCGGTCTTCAGCATGTTCTCAACTGCTTTGGGGTCAACTCTGCTCGTTATGAGGTAGACGGACTCTTCCGTAATCCTGCCTGCTGTGGAAGCAGTCTGTAATATGTTGATTGCCTTCCTCATGTCGCCCTCGGCTATATATATTATAGACTTGTACGCATCCTCGCTCACGGTCAATTGTTCATTCCCAGCTATCTGTTTCAGGAAAGAAGTCATCTCCTTCTCTTTGAGGGGCGAGAAGTGGAATATGGCTGTACGGGATTGAATAGGCGGTATTATCTTCGAGGAATAGTTGCATGCCAGAATGAAACGGGCTGTGTCGGCATATTTCTCCATGGTTCTCCGCAATGCGTGCTGCGCGTCTCTGGTAAGCGAGTCAGCCTCGTCCAGATAGATTAATTTGAAAAGCCCGCTCAGCGAGACCGTCCTTGCGAAATCCTTGACCTTGACACGGATGGTGTCTATGCCCCTTTCGTCAGAAGCGTTGAGCTCCAGAAGGTTGCCTTTCCATCCGCCCTTGAAAAATTCCTTGGCAACTGCAAGCGCAGCAGTTGTTTTTCCGCAGCCAGCAGGGCCTGAAAACAGGCAGTGCGGCATAGACTTGTTCTTAACGAAGGACTTGAGCCTCTCAACAACGTGGGACTGGCCTATTATATTTTCTAGCTTGTCAGGCCTGTATTTCTCGGTCCATATCTCCTCGAATTCCGGCATAGTAATCAATATCCAGCTAATCTTTTTAAAGAAAGGTTTAAAAATAATAGAACATGAAGCGGTTTTTTCTCGTTTTTCTTCTTCTGCTTCCGCAGTCCGTATTCGCGCTCAATCCCAAGGCAACAGAGAGCATGAGCATGAGGATAACGCAGAGTGGCTCGATTGACGTCTACGGCAGCGTTGATTACGTGAACGTTTCCCTGTACGTACCGCAAGGCGAAACAGAAGTAACCACTACAGGCACATGGAAATACGTATACGACGAGCTTGGGAACAGGATGATGCTTCTCGAATGGGAGGACCCGCACGATGATATATATGTGGTGGAGACCACTGTCGAGAACAGCGCAAAACACCTGAAAAGTGAAAGCAAGCTGGCTTATGACCAGGACTATATAGAAGAAGCAGGCAGGATAGTCATAAACGACGAGATAAGGGAGCTTGCCTATCCCTATGAAAAAAGCCTGAAAGGAGTTGCAGAGCTGGCAGTCCTTGTCCATGACATGGTCGAGTACGACACTTCTTTTCTTGATGCCGACAGCGAGCAAGTTCTCGAAAGCAGGAAAGGGGCATGCGGCGGATATGCAGCTCTGCACATTGCGCTGCTAAGGTCGAAAGGCATACCAGCACGATATGTCACAGGGTATGCATATTCAGCTGACAAGGATGAGGTCATAGACCATGCCTGGGTCG
>CAYVZO010000050.1:0-4552 GCA_964456345.1 uncultured archaeon
ACTCGTCGTCAGCCATTATCTTGAAATTCGTAGTTATGTCATTATTATGCGAAGTGCTTGCTATCAGATGGGTATTGAAATACCTTCCTTCTACGGTCTGCTTCACGAGATAAGTTATGTGGTCATCGTCTATCCTGAAATCTGAAGATATGTCTGATATGTTCATGTCCACCTTGTTCACTTCGACTGCCTTTTCTGTCCCGGGTATTCCGAAATAGCTGCCCATCGTGTTTTCCATATAAGACTCAAGCATAGATGCATCTGCATAGACATCATCTTCATCTTCTACACAGTAATCGCCTGAAAAGGCTTCGCCTGTCTTGAATATGACCTGGACAGAGGATATGGACCAAGTGCTTCCCAGGGAATTGTTAAGCAGGTGGAAAGCATGCTTTACTTTAAAGAGCTCTGACTTGTCAAAAGTTATTTTACGTTCCTTGTCGGCAATCTCGTTTACCAGGTTGATATAAACCATAAGCATTCCGCCAAGTATGACTATCACAATGAGGACGCTTATTGCAGTGCCTGAACCTTTCATGAAATGCCCACCACAGCATAGCCAAGGTTATCCTTATACAATACGGGTATTCCTGAGCTGTAAGGCACACCATCCATGCCTATTTTCATGAGCGTTTCAGAATCTTTGACCAGCCTGAAACTGTAGTCCTTGTTGTATTTTTCAAGGAATTCCTTCAGCGGCTCTTCTATTTCTGAATCTGATTTTCCCGTAACAACCATGTGTGCGCAATGCTCCAGAAGCTGCCTGTCACCTATCTTATAATGCGAGAGCGATTCTGCAACCATGCTCGGAGCGTTGGTAAATTCCACAAATTCAACCGCATAGTTTATGGAGCCAGGACCCCAAGGAACCTTCATCATGACAACATGGAAAATGGCTATGAGTATTACTATGACAAAGAATATCCATACAATCGCTGTCGATGAAAATTCTAGTATATAGCCTTTCATAAAATCACCTTAACAGCCATGAAATACCGGTAACCTCGCCATCTTCTATTCTGGGAATTGCTTCAAGGATTTTTTTTCCGGTATATGCCTCGTCCAGCTTGTCTATGTTCAATCCTCTCGTCTTTTCCGAAAGCTTTCTGCAGTCTATGTCGGTTATATCACCTTTTCGCACAGGATTCTGGTAGAATATGCAGAGGTCCTCTCCTGACTTCCTCACAGGAAGCCAGCACTTGCCTTCCTTTGTCACGGAATAAAGTAATATGCAGTCCAGGACCATGCTCTGTTTTTCTTTGGTATAGTACGCCTTTTCCAGCAGGCACGATATCTCCGTCAGTAGCGTATCGAACACTGATAGCCTCATCTTTGCAGGTCTGATGCTCTCCCCGTCTGCTATGGAGACATAATACACGTTCGAAAACTCGTTCTTTACGATTCCGCTATAAAACAATCCTGCCTCGCTTATGCCAAGTTCTTTCAGTCTGTAATAGGATTTGGCAGGGTTGTAGCCGAACTCAGCTGATGCTGTGCCTTCTTCCCATTCGTTCTCTGAACCTACCCAGTCGCCAGTGCCCTTCCTGCACCTGCATTCGTTGGAATAGCATGCACAGTTGCCAAACAGCCTGGTGGCAGATGACGCAGGGGTCCAGAAATACAGCTCTTCTTCCTCGAGCCCGCACGTCTCCATGCAGAACTCCCTGCAATCCTTCGAATTTTCCCTGCCAAAGACCATCTCACATCTCATTGTCCCTTCTTCGCTCAAATCCATTACCTCAAGATAGTAGCCGTACCTACAGTTCCTTACATAAGGCTCTTCCAAGGTATTGTCATACTTCTCAAGCTCATTTCTGTCAAAGACGGCCTCGTAACTCGTCAGATCGTAGTGTATTATGTTCTCTGCAAACTCGTTTGTCAGCCTCCTTATTTCAAGGTCCTCAAGACCTGCTACTGCAACCATGTAAGATGAAAGCGCCCCCAGTATTGCTATGAGCAAGAGCACCGGGATTGTTCTGAGGATGAAGAATATTATCT
Organism: uncultured archaeon; assembly: GCA_964456345.1. GTDB lineage: Archaea > Aenigmatarchaeota > Aenigmatarchaeia > GW2011-AR5 > GW2011-AR5 > CAYVZO01. The sequence continues at coordinate 1,999 of CAYVZO010000050.1, forward strand.
GCACCGGGTCCGGCCCTTTCATTCAACCACCTGTCTCCTCTGCAGTTATCTCTTTGATGCTCTTCTTGAACAGAACCTCGTTGCAGACCTCTCCTTCAGGCAGACCGACTTCTGTGATTATCAATTCGGCTTCATATTCGAAGTCCTTTGTACTCGCGCTCAAGCTCCGGCCGAGCTCGATGCATCTTTGAAGCCCGTGAACGTGCTCTGAGCCAGACGGCATCGACTGGATCGCGTTTATTACAGAAGAAGCCTGTCCAGCCTCGTATATTGCCCTCATCCTGTCAGCATCACTGAGTATCCCGGCAAGCTGGTTAAACGCAAAGATAGCAATGACTAAGAGCAGTGCCAGTGTAATGAATGTCCACTGGAGGATGCCTAGCCCTTTCATTACCAAAACCTAATATATATATGAACATGTGCCAAATAAATAATTTACAAGGTTATAAGTAGTTCCGAAAGTAGAATTTAAAATATTCAAATATAATTCTTTTCCTATGAATGTTAAGGAAATTTCTTGTGAAAAATGTGCATGCTAAGATGGAAATACAAAAATATGAGGTACTCTATTCGACATAAAACCACCCAAAAACTAATCGCTTTTTTTCCTTACCGGAAGCATAAACTCTCTGTCTATATCTTCGGCTATTTCCCTGATGGATTTTAGTGTTCTTTCCACGTCCATTTCTATCTCATCTACAATCTTTTGAAGGCTTCTCATCCTAAGTTCATATAAGCTTCCTTCTCTTATTATCATTCCTGAATCTATCATTGCTTTTGTGTGATGAATAACTGTTGTTCTGCTGAGATTGACTTTATCTGAAAGGTCTTCTGCACTGATTCCCCTATTCTTTGCCATTAGTATTTTTTTGAATATTTTCAGCCCTGTCTTTTCCTTATCCCTTTTCCCCAAAAGTCCAAGAGAGCTGCAGAACCATTCAATATCCTTGTCCATATTCTTTTCTGTCGGTTGCCTAATGGAACGTATAGTTATCTCTTTCATGAATATATAATGGAGCCAAAGATTTAAATATTTTAAGTATTATTATAATACTTTAATTAGTTAAATAATAATTACTATCCGCAGATGCTGCAGGAAAGGAGGCCAGACCCTTCTGGAGGCTATCCAGCTTAAAGATAAGGTTTGGTTTTTAGCGGCCTGTAATTATATCTCAGGGTATAATACAGGAGGATTGCTTTCAGGTGTTTGGTTTTTCACCTGAGACAGCTCGTATCAAGTATCGCGGGTATATTTGAAGATTGGAGGTGATTGGAATGGTAAAAAACTGGAGCATCTGGGATGAAATGAGAGAGATGCAGAAACAGATGGATAATTTGTTTGGCCGTTTTTTTGGTCAGCAGCCTTTAACAACAGGTCTTTTGCCTGGTCCAGAAACATCTTTGGCTGAAAAGGATTTCAGGCAGCCTCTCGCCGATGTGATTGACAAGAAGAACGAGATTGTCGCAAGGATAGAGATGCCTGGCATAGACAAGCAGGACATAAAAATAACAACAACTCAGAATGGTATTGAAATAAAAGCAGAGAAAAAAGAGGAGTACAAGGAAGAAGACAAGAAGAGCGGAAGATTCAGGTTCGAGAGAAGCTATGCAGGCTTCTACAGGTACTTTGACCTGCCAGAGGAAGCTGACAGGGATAACATTGAGGCAACATGCAAGAACGGGATTCTTGAACTGAAGATACCAAAGAAACAGGTTGCGAAAAAGGAAGTAAAACAGATAGAAGTCAAGTAGGTTTTGTAAGGCGGGATGCGTCCCGCCTGTTTGTATTATTAACAGGTGATTCAGTGAAAAAGAAACACCAAGATAAAGGTGATAAAATAAAAGATACTGAAATAAATAAATTAAAAAAAGAATTAGAGGAAAAGACAAAGCTTGCAGATGAACGTCTTAATCAGATAAAATACCTCCAAGCAGATTTCGAGAACTATAAAAAAAGTCTGGACAAGCAAAAACTGAGTTTCCAGTCATCAGCAAATGAAGACCTTGTTAAAGAGCTTCTTCCAATCATTGACGACCTGGAAGCTGCGGCTGAGAAAGGCAGTAACGAAGAGAAAGAAGGCTACAGGCTCATATTAAAAAAACTGCTTGACATCCTAACCAAAAGCGGGCTCAAGCCGATAGAAGCAGCTGGCAAGACATTTGACCCTTATTATCATGAAGCCATGACAAGTACAGAATCCAAAAAGCCAGAAGGCACAGTCATAGAGGAGCTCCAAAAAGGTTATATGTTCAATTCAAAAGTAATAAGGCATTCAAAAGTCAGGGTAGCAAAAAATAAAAGAGTTGAATCCGAAGGAGATGGTAATCATGAGCAATGAAACGAAAAAAGAAAAAATCATAGGCATAGACCTGGGAACATCAAACTCACAGGCATCTGTCATTATAGGTGGAAAGCCAGTAATTATTCCATCAGCAGAAGGAGCAACAGTTGCTGGCAAGATGTTTCCTTCTGTAGTGGCATTCACAAAAGACGGACAAATGCTGGTTGGCGAGCCTGCAAGAAGGCAGGCAGTTTCCAATACAGAAGGCACTG
>CAYVZO010000051.1:0-4280 GCA_964456345.1 uncultured archaeon
GCCCGTCGCCTGAAAACTCGAAAACAGTCTCGTCAATCTTGAACTCTATCTCAAGAATCTTGGAAGGCCTTTTCCTTGCAAAGACTATCTCGTTTAGCGAATGCGGGTAGGTCCTGTGCAGTATGCGGCTCACGTACCTTGCCATTTTGCTCTTGGATATCTTGCTGCATTGGAGCCTTATTCTTTTCGTAACAGTGAACTGCTTGTTCATGAGCTTGTCTAGGTTCTTGAGAAGCTCCTTGTAGTCGGCTGTGCAAAGAAAGCCGTGGCCTTCTATCTTTACAGGAAGGATGGGCACGTTTGCCTGGTGGGCTGTATGCAGGAAAGTGCCGTCACCGCCCACGGTTATTATGAAATCGCCTTGGAACTTCTTTATCGGCACGCCTTTCCTCCTCAGGCGCCTTACCTTGCCTGCTGTGGAGGGGTCGAACCGTATCTTTTCCGTATAATCCCTGAGTTTTTTTCCCAGGCTTTTCGCTTTCTTTATCCCAGTCTTGTTCTGCTTTGCGACTATGAGTATATCAAGAGGCCTTTTGTGGAATATCTCTCCAACAAGGCTTTTGTCCTCTTTTTTCGGCGTCATACAAGTCACCTATTTTTAACAACATTCTTAAGTTTTCCGCCAGCGCTTTTTTCTAAAAGGCTGCGTGTAAGCCCGTGTGCTGCATTTTCGCTTGAGCCGTTAACGAACTGACGAACTTCTGTGCGTCCATTTGTTCGAAAAAGGCTTAATGGACTGGGCGGGACTCGAACCCACAGCATTTAGTAAGACAGAAACCTGCCTTATCTCTACCACTCCGGAAGATTTGCCTTCACCAGCCTTTCCTTTGTTTTCTTTTCCAGGGTTTTAAAAGAAAAGCCTGAGGTAGCGATCTTCCGTTGATCTACCAGCCCTGAACTCTGCTTAGTCTAGACCATCTCCCCTATTGCTTCGCAATAGTCGAGTGCCATATTATATTTTCGCTTAAGCCTACCCTTTTCTTCGAAAAGTCTAGACCATATTATTTAGAACAAAGCATTTTAATATGTAGGTTCAGTTTAAAGCAAATCCATGAGCAATTTTGCCACCAAAACCAGTGAAACCAGAAAGAACATTTTCTTGATGAAGAGTGGACCTGGCGCGAATATCGCCTGACGGCGGACGTCGTCTAGGTTTCGAACGCGCAGCCTCTGCCGTGCGAGGGCAGCGATCTTCCTTCTCCTGTCCTTTCCCGTTCGCGCTTCTTTCCAAACACTTTTTCCTGTCCTTGTTCACGTTTCTTTCCGGATGCGCTTTCTTTTCAAGAAAGGGCATGTTGATCTACAGGCCCCTACCTCTTCTATTTCACTAATCTCTTTTCCCTGAGCTCGCTTATTATCTTGTTGACTATTTCATCGGGCGTGCTGTTTTGGGTATAAACAACCATGTCAGCCTCCTTCTCCTGCTCATAGAGGTTGAAACCATAAATCTTTTTGTATTTGGTCTTTTCCAGCTCTTCTTTCTGCTCAAGGAGCTCTTTTGCTTTTTCTTTTGTTATTCCGTCACGTTTGGCGTAGCGCTCGGCACGGACTTTCTTGGGCGCAGTCAGCCAGACTTTGTAGTCAGCCAGGTCCTTGAGCATGCGGAAGGCAAGCTTTGCCTCGATCACAGCGTTGCCTTTCAGAGCTGCCTGCCTCTGCATGTCGTCAAGCTTTATATGAAAGTCTTTTGTGTTCGCCTTTTTTGTTTTCCAGAAGCTGATGGCTTTCTCGGTTTCCTTCCCTTCGCCAAAGCTCTTGAAGTAGTCTCCTGCTATGAAGAGCCTGTAATCCAGCTTCTTTGCCAGAAGTCTTGCTGTGGTCGAAGAGCCGCATCCAGGCATCCCTGCCAAAGCAATAACTGCCATACAAGTCCCACTTCCTGACTAATATGACTAATCATGCTAGGTTTATATTTAAAGTTGTTGAAAAAATAGTTTGGTAGGTAATATGAAAAAACAGAAAAACGAAAAAAACAGGAATCGCCTGGTCTTCCTCGGCACAGGCGGCGGCGGTTACGTTATGTTTACCCAGGCAAGGAAGACTGGTGGAATCTATTTTGAGCTTGGCAAAAGATTCATACTCGACCCAGGCCCTGGCTCACTTGTCTATTCACAGAAACTGGGGCTGAAGCCTGAGAAGTGGGATGGCATGCTGGTAAGCCACAAACATCCGGACCATTGTACCGATGCTGACGCCTTGATAGACGGCATGGCAAGGGACAGGAGGCCTTTTCTGGTAGCAGAGGAACACTGTCTGGAGCCCAAGGATGGCATGTATCCGTGCATAAGCGAATACCACAAGAGAATTTCCGACACCAGGGCTGTGAAGCCGGGCGAACGAGTTGAAATAGACAGCATGGAAATAGCAGTAAACAAGGCTGACCATTACTCACCTACTGTAGGATTCACGTTTTTTTGTGATAACCTCAGAGTCGGCTACGCCTCTGATGGAGCCTACTACAAAGGGCAGGAAAAAGGCTATGAAGGATGCAGTATCCTCATACTCAACGTCCTCACTCCAAAACACAGGCGATTGACAAAAAGGCACATGAGCACCGAGGAGGCCATAGAACTGGTGAATAAAATGAAGAAAAAGCCGGAGCTGGTGATTATCACTCATTTCTCTTTCTGGATGCTTCGTGCGAACGTCTGGGCGCAGGCAAAGCTGCTCGAAAAAGCAACAGGCGTTAAGGCAATCCCTGCGGAAGACTTTATGGAGCTTGACCTGGAAACGCTGAAAACGAGGAAACTAAGGGCGAAATAAAAAGAAAAACCAAAGAAGCAGCAATTAATCATTATCAAGGGTGGCTAGCATTTCTTTTTCTTCTTTTTTTGCCATTCCGACCCCTCCTTTCGCTTACCGATAATAAGCATTTAGATGTTTCCATATTCTATATCCAGAACCAAGGGTGTTCGTGGCTTTGCACTTAAAGTAATTCCTCACCCCCTACTTTAGGTGCAGAAATTAGGCTCAATTCCTAATTCATGCATCTCTGAAATAACTACGCAGATGTTGTGGCACAAGACTTTAAGCAATACTTCGTTTTCCTGTGCTGTCGGGTTATTGCTTCTCACATAATCGCCAAACTTGGTCTTTATCATGTGGAATACTGTCTCTGCGTTTGACCTCTTGTGGTAATGCTGTAAAAATTCTTCCCTGTTCAAATGGAAGAAATGATACATCTTTCGCCACAGCTTCTTTTTAGAGGCATTAGCCACACAGCTTGACTTGAAAGGTATGTAAGCCTTACCGCCCAAGTCGTCTATCAGCTTCATGTTCCTGTATGATAAATAGCCCATGTCTGCCGAAAGCTCTTTAATCTGGAAGTTCTTTTTGGTCATTTCCACGAGGTCTGGAAACTGCGGACTGTCGTTATGATACGCCCTTGTTATCTTGACCCCTGTTATTATGTTGGTTTTCGTTCCGCTTAGTATGTGGGCTTTTATCCATATCCTTGAACTGATTTCCTTGCCATACTTGAAGTTAAACCATCTGTCAAATCGGCAGGTTGAGAAGCCCGAAGCATCTACTGTAAAGTCTTGCTCTACTGCTCTTAAAGGCAGAGAAGAAAGCTCTATTAAGTGCAGAAGGATAGGGGTTAATTCTTCTTTGTTGAGCAATTTTGATACAGCGTTGAAGTGCGGTTTCTTTGTTATATAGCCCTTCTCTAAAGCTGTCTTGTAGTTCATAACTGTCCTTCTGCTTGAAAGAGTGGAATAGACCTTTAAGGCAGAGCAGAAAATGACCTCGCCCAAATTCAGCGAAGGTCTGCCAAATACATAAGGCTTGTATAGGTCTTTTGTCAAATCGTGTAGTAATTCCATGAAAAGTTCTGTCTGGTGTGTCTGCGATAAGTTATAAGCAGACCAATTCTGCGGATATGTTATCCTCATGGTCTTTGTTATGGTTGTTGTTCCGTCTGCATCTACTTGCTTGTTGATGATAATCTCAACAGCCCAACAGTGCTTACACTTGCCGATTAAAACACCTCTTTTCTCAAAATCTGGGCATGTGCAGTGAGGCTTTAGGTTTATGTAGGAAACCACATAAGAGCCTCTGCCTGTCTGCGAAGGCACTAAATAGCCACCTTGCTCCCTTTTCGTTATTCGGCATGTCTTTGCTATTTCCATGCCCTTCAATCTTCTTATCTCAATTTCGTTTTCTTGTTGCATTTTATACACCTCTCATAGTTACCTATTTGGTTACCTATATATTAGGTAGAAAAGTATTTAAATCTTATAGTCTAATAGTAGACTATATATAGCATATAAAGAGCCAAT
>CAYVZO010000052.1:0-4035 GCA_964456345.1 uncultured archaeon
TATAAGGTTCCTTGAACACCAGCCTGACGGCGTCGTGATTGCGTCAGGTGAAATCGGGACGTTTCTGCCCATTTATTCAGGCAAGAAGAGCCTGCTGCTGGACAAAAGAGAGGATGCAGTCATAAACCTCAGTGAGAAGGTTTCTGACTACGAGAAAATTTATTCCCCGCGTGACAACGACAAGCTTGCTATACTGGAAAAGTACTCGATAGATTACGTGTTCTTTGGGAAGTATGAAAAAGAAACAGGATTCGAGCCAGACAGACCTTACCTGGAGCTGATATACGATAATGTAACCAGAATCTACAAGGTAAAATAAGCATTTAAAATTTTGAAGCGTATTATTCTTGTGTTCGAATGCAGGTCTATAAAGGAATCATCCTGATGGGCGGAGTAGGTTATGATTCAAACATCTACATAGTTGACGGAGAACTTATAATAGACACAGGTACCGGCTTATTCTTCTCGGAAATCAAGGAAGAAATAGAGAACCTCGGGTACAAACTCGACAAGCTCAAGACGATAATCAATACACATGCACACTCGGACCATACTGGAGGAAACAAGAAATTCCGTGACTGGCTTAAGGCAGATGTGGCGATACACGAAGCAGACAGGCAGTCTATAGAGAATGGCAAGGGGACAATGGCGAAGGAGTTCGGCCTCAATGCAAAGGCTATAACCGTTGACAAGGCGCTCAGGAACGGCGACAGGGTAAAGACAAAGAATTTCTCTTTCGAGGTCATCCACACACCAGGTCATACCATAGGATCCATATGCCTTTACGATAAGAAGAAGAAAATCCTGATATCCGGTGATACACTGTTTGCAGACGGCATAGGACGGACTGATATGCCTACGGGATCAAGCGAAGACATGCATAAATCACTACTTAAACTTTCAAAACATTCGGTCACCTACCTGCTACCTGGTCACGGAATGCCGAAGATAACAGGTGTCGACTTTCTGATAAAACAGATGATTAACCAGACAAAAACAAAGACAGTTGCAAGGGTTTAACTTTAAAAATATTTTCCTTCTTTACCTTATTGGCGATATTATGACAAAAAAGAAAAAGGAAAAAGAATTCAGGTTCTTTTGGGAAGAGCCTTTAGGTGCTGCTGAAAAGGGCACCAGAAATATGAGAAAAAGCATGCAAGGCTTTTTTGGCCAGCCATTTGAGGTCAGGTTTACAGTGCCCAGGTTTACCATGCCGCAAATCAGGACTCCTGTCAACATGGGCCAAACGGACAAGGAGATAGTTGTCAGGGCCGAGTTGCCGGGTTTCAAGAAAAACGAAATAAACCTCAATGTTAGTGACGATAGAATGGAAATATTTGCTTCAAAAAAGCTAGAGAAAAAAGAATCAGGCAGGAGTTTCTACAGATGGGAAGCCAGTTCAAACACGGTCCGCCGTGCATTCACGCTACCGCAAAAAGTAGACCCGGACAAAGCAGAGGCACGGCTTGAAGACGGCGTACTTACGGTGATATTGCCAAAAATGTACCCGATAAGCAAAAAGAAGAAGCTGCAGATAAAATAAATAACAAGGAAAAGGCAAAAACTATCTTAGCCTAATACTGCACATTTAATTATTCTATTTTCCTCGTCTATACTGAACCGTACTGGCAAAAACTTCTCAACCACCCATATGTTCGTTCTTACGTGTCCGGTAATATCAGCAACTTTAACAGAGCTTTCCTTTTTGTCGTTCAATGTTCCAAGAGCCATGTAAGGGATTATCTGGTCAGCCATGTGCTTGTCTAGTGCAGCGCCCTTGCTATGTGCCTCTATTAGCTCTTCCAATACCTCCTTGGCAACCTTCTCTGCGCGTTTGCCTGGCTCGCCTATAGCGTCAGCTCCAATAACGGAGTTCCCGTAAACAGCAGCCAGACCAATGCCGCATCCTGTGCTTTCGTTTTCCACATATTCCGTCCTAATTTTTGGACTTTTCTGAAACTCTTTAAAGATGCCAAGCCTGGCAATTTTCTGCATCCTTTCAGCTACTTTGGCTTCTTGCAGGTCATTACTTGATAAACACAAACCAGATACCTCCAGAAGCTTACCACTTTCTAGCCAATTCATGGCACGGACCATGCTTGGTTCTATCTTTGCTTCAACAAGCCCGCCGCCCTTGGGGTAGAAACCGTGTTTCTTTATGATTATATCTGCATTGTATCCGATTTTCCGCAATAAGAACAAAAACACGTTTTGAAAATAATACATAGAAGGCGCCCATTTGTTCAGAGTCCCACCTTTTATATTTATATCCAGAGGTTTTCCACAATGTATAGCAGGCACCATTAACGCCTGCAAAACCAGTGCTGTCGAGCCGGCTGTACCCACGTTTAACGATAAAGAACCGCCTTTTATCTCATGGGGCGTGAACTCCACTTCTGTGGATCCGGGCTCGTTGCCTTTTATCTCTGCATCGCACAACTTTCCGACAGCATTTAGTGCTGTCAAGTGCTGTGCCTTTAATCCAGGAGAACGGCGATTGGCTCTTATGTTCTTTATTTTACAAGGCTTCCCGGTCACAGCTGACAAAGCAACAGCTGTGCGCAATATCTGGCCTCCACCCTCGCCGTAAGAGCCGTCTATTTCTATCGTCCCGTTTTGCATATCCTGAATATCGAAAAATATGCTTATAAATTTTATTAAGATAGGATTTCACATGATTCCCGAAGCAGATGCATTAGATTTCTTCAAGGAAGAATTAACAGAAGGTCGTTTACCAACAGTTCTTGTAGATGAGGATATGGACTACTATGGATTACCAAGAAAACACCCTTTCTATACAAGATTAGAATATTTAGGAAGATATGCTATTGCTCTATATCCAGAATATGAAGAATTATATAAAGAACTGCAGTCAATTGATATAGGAGAAACCCAATACTATGAAATAATAGATGATTTAAAACAAGAAGATGCAATATTAATTACAGGGTTTATATATCAGAGAGAACAAGAAAAAGTCAGATCCGAATTACTTCGCCATTCTTCGGAGCAACTGCCTGGATATTGAATTTTTCCCGGACCTCTTTCGCGAAGCTCTTGCAGTTCTTGTCCTCACCATGTATGCATACGACGGTCTTGGGTTTCAGCCTCTTTACTATGTTCATCAGGTCTGTCTTGTCTGAGTGCGCACTTAGCTCAAATCTCTGGAGTTCACAGTGAACACCGAATTTTTCTTCTGCGTTTTCGAATATCTTCGTCTTGATCAATTTCCATCCAGGAGAATCCTCCACCAGGAATCCGGTAAAAAGGATGCGCGATTCGCTCCGGTCTTTTATTTCGTTCAGGTAGTGTAGCACAGGGCCGCCACCAAGCATGCCTGCTGAAGAGACAATTATAGGATAGTTTTTTAGAGCCTTTCTTCTGTCCTCGGCAGTCCTTATCCAATGAACGCGTTTCAGTATGTTCTTTAGTTTTTTCGAGCCCCTCAGATAATAGGAATAATACGATATAATCTCGCTTGCGGCTTTGGTCATGCCGTCGATGGCGATTTTATTTGCATATTTCTCGAGTATCAGCAATACTTCTTGGGCACGGCCAACTGCGAAGACAGGTATGAGGGCGATTTCCTCCTCAGCCAAAGTATCTTCTATGGTCTGCAGCAGCCTTCGTTCCTCTTTCTCCCTGTCCATGTGCTCTTTGTAGCTGTAGGTACTTTCAGTTATCAAAACGTCCGCCTTCCCAGGCAGATAGCAACCATACAGCAGGTGCGACTGGTCGGTCTGTATGTCTCCGGTATAAAAAACCCTTTTACCGTTTTCCAAGAACACGCCTGCAGAACCAGGTATATGACCTGCATCGAACAAAGAGCAATTGAAATTACCGACTTTAAAGCCTTCGTTGTATCCAACAAGCTTCGTAGACCTGAACAGTCTCTTTACTTCCTGCTTGCCGAATGGCGTACTATAACCCTGTTTTTTAGCTACCTTTATGGAATCCATGATAAGAAGCCTTGACAAATCCATTGTAATATCTGTCATGAAGCACGGCGGATTCCTTTTCTTGTAAAGTAGAGGC
>CAYVZO010000053.1:0-3966 GCA_964456345.1 uncultured archaeon
GCCTATGGAGTCTCCTATCGGCCAGCCGCTGAGGAACGACTCCGTTCCTTTCATCTCGCTCTCGGCTATCTTTTCTATTATGGGGAGCTGCATCTGGAGTATCATTGCTATCTGGAGGTTCTTGAATCTCTTTGCCAGCTCGACGTTGTGCCTTACTATCTTTGCTATCTGGCGAACTCCTATGGCAGCCCTGAGCCCGTAGTTTATCTGCTGCCTCTCGCTTTTGTTCCTCTTCCTGGCTACGCCTTTTACGAATTCCGTGAACCGGTCTTCCATGCTTCTTATTATCTGGTCGATCTTCCTCACGATGCCGAAGGGGTCAAGGCTCGAGGGTTCTACCACGAAGAAGTCAGTGAAATCGGAAATCTCGTTCATAACGTCTTTAGTTACGTTGTCAGCTGTACATTTCGCGACCATCCTGTTGGCTTTCTTGGACATGTCTTCAAGCTTACGTGCCGAAGCCTCAAGCTTGTATATCAGTTGAGACAGCATGAGCCTGGGATACAGGAATATGAACACGAAAAATATGAGGAACCATGCAACCATGCTGAAAATATCGCCCTGCATGTTGACAATCATACAAAATCTCTGAATAATAATCTTTAAAAAGGAAAAGTATTCTGGAGCTCTTCTTTCACTGCCCCGATTTCTCAATATCGGTCAGTTTTCTTGCGCGAGGGAGCGCTTCAAAGAACTTATCCCTGAGGCAATTCCTGGTTACCGGGTCATTGTACCTTACTATCTGGCCTCCGTATCGCTCTTCTCCTCCAAAGATGTTTGTCATGAGCTTTTTCATTCCTTGAAAAAAACCCTGTTGATGTACTCCAGAGCCATGCCTTGCCTTTATCTTCAAACTTTTTAAGCAGGAAAAGCATATCTTATTCTATGGGGATGCTAAACTGGAAGGTAATAATCACGGTTTTCATAGTCCTGGGTTTCCTTCTGGTCATGCTTACCACGAACCCAGATGTATCGAGCTTCTTCGAATCGATGAAGGACAAGTTCTTCGGTATGTTCGGCTACGTTGCAGAGGACGACGTGCCAAGGAACCTGTCTTTCTACATAAACGTGAGCAGCTACGACGGCATAGCTGTCAACACAGGGCGCCCTGTAAACATATCGCTTGACGGCGAGTTCCTGGCAGACATAAAAAACGGCCATGTTGAAAGCTCCACTGTGAAAATCACCAACTTCAAGGGCTACTGCAAAATAGAATATCACAAACTCGACCTGGACGGCCGCTTCGAGAAGATGGAAATAGCAAACGATTCCGTCTCTTTCGAAGCAAGCACTATAAAATCGAATGCCACATTCACCAAACTCACGATAAGCAACCTGGTTCTCGCGGACTTGGACATGGATTCTGCTACAGGCTCCTTGTTCATAAGAGGAGCTGAGACAAAACTTTCAGGACAGTCTGTCAAGATAAAGAACCCGCTGGGGACGTTCGAGTTTAACAATGGATTGAAAGCAATCGGCTTTGCAAGCAGGATATCAATCCCTTCGCTGGATATGACTATAGGATAGAATAAACCATAACAGAACTTTTATTGTCTGTAGTAAATAATGACTGCCTGTCTTTTTCATACCATTTAGGCGCCAATCTTTCTATCTCTTGCTTTATTCTGTCAGTGCATACAATATCGAGCATTGAATGCGGGGGAAGATGTTCCAATACAGATTCGACTGACCCATATACCTCTTCTTTGTTGTGCAGAAGAAATATTTGTGCACTAATAGTTCTTTCACCCTCTCTGGAGTAGTTAACGATTTTCATTTTTTTGTCATCTGCTACTATACATTTTTGAGGTATTTCGTTATATATGGAAATTATAGAATCCAAATAATTATTAACCAGATTTAGATATTCTGTATCCATTTCCATGTAATCCACTCATTTCACTTTTTCTTTTCTTTCTCGAGCTTTTCCATCTCTTTCTGCTGCTGCTCTCTTTCCTTTATGAATTCTTCCATCTTTTTTTGCGTCTTTTCTTTCCTGCTCTTTGAATGCTGCGTTACAGGGAACGCCACGATTTTCGCGCCCTTTTCAATGATGCCCAAAGCTGTGTAAACTATTCTGGCGAAGATGTAGATGAAGTACAAGCCGATACCCATGATTATGAAGAATATTATAGTGTCTATGTTCAGCGGTACTGAATAACCCATGAATCCGAGAACAAAGGGGAAAGCCGCTGATGCTATGGAAATCCATATCATGTTTAGCAGCGTTTTCATGACCTTCTTCATCAGGAATATGAAAACGACGAACACGGCCAGCACGAGCAAAAGATTCATGGTGCCCAGCTGCGAAACGAAATCGAATACGAATTCGAACATTATCTTACACCAGCAATTCCGCGTGCAGCGCTATAGAGTATAACACTGCCCAATGAAAAATACGTCATAATCTTAAAAAGATAATCTATGCTACCGGGACTCTTGTCTACCAGGCTCAAAAGCCGCCTGCATACGTAACGTTTCGGCCAGGAATAGTTTTCATTCATGTAATTTATCACGTAAGCTGAGGAGAGCTTGAGTCTGTTAACGCCCCATTCCATTATGATTTTGGCGGGGATGTGGCTGCATGATATTTCAACCTGACCTTTTCTTATGTCCCTCAGGATAGAGTCAATGTCGCTGCTCCTGAAAAGCGTCCTTCCATATCCGAGCATTTCTATACTGTGTGCGTCGCTGCCTGCTATGTAAGGAAGATGTTTCCTTGTCACGAACTTCTTGCTCTTGTAGTTCGCTACGCGATCTACGTTAAGGGCGTTGAATATCTCCACTGCATCGCATTTTACTGCGAGTTTGCTGCATCCTTCGCCCTTAACGTCAAAAGGGTGGGCAGCTATTGCAACCCCGCCAAGGCTGTGTATCCTTTCAATGGTCTCTTCTATCCCGAGCCCCGGCTTTATCTCTTCCTCTATACCGAGACCCAGGATATGGCCTTCCCTGCTGCTTACCTCCTCGCCAGGAATGACGGTTATGCAGTACTTTTTTGCGTATTTCTTCGCTTCCAGGGAACCCTTTACCTTGTTGTGATCTGTTATTGCGAGTATGTCCAAACCGATTTCCTTTGCATGCTCCACCATCTCTTTCGGCGAGTTCAATCCCTCGTGAATGACTTTGGTGCCTCTTGAATGATTCGAATGAGAATGGAGCTCTGCGCTGTACATTGAATCACCTTGTATGTAGTTCGACTACGTCATCGTCCTCCAGAATATAACCAAGTCCGACCTGCTTCTGCTCACTGCCGCGCCAGAGGCGTGCAAAGCGGAAGTCTTTTACAAAATCCTTATGTATACGCTTTGCAAAGTCCTCCACAGTTGAACCAATGGGAAGAGCCATTGGCGTTTTTGTCTTCTTGGTATAAACCACCATGAGTCCGAGCATTTTCCATATTTTCTGCATTATTTCTTCTTTATCTTCCTCCCAAGGATTTATAAACTCATGCTTTACACGGATAAAATTATCACTTAGGAGTTGCAGAAGCCTTTCTTTTTCGTCATCACTAATAACAAGTATGACTGCATCCGCGCTCCTTGCTATGCTCATGTATTCGCTGCCGAATGTTGATGGAATCTCCACGAGCTGGATTTTCACGCCCTTGTAGTTCATCATTCCTATTTCCGGCTTTGTTGTCGTATACGGATGCGCGCTAACCTCTGGCTCAGCTCTTGTTAAAGCCTTCAACAGCGTGGATTTACCTGAATTAGTAAAGCCCAGCAAGCAGACCTGGGCTTCGCCCTCTTTCTGGATGCCTATCTTGCGCGCGCCTTTCTTGTCCGACTCCTTGCGAATCTTTGCCATCTTTGCCTTTAGCTGCGCGAATGCCTTCTCGCTGCCATGGTGCTTTGGCAATAGTCGCATCATCTCTTCCAAAGCAGCTATTTTTTCGTCCTTGCTTTTTGCTGCTTTGAACTTCTCTTCTGCTTTGTAATACTCAGGTGGTGCGTTTACAGGCAT
>CAYVZO010000054.1:0-3948 GCA_964456345.1 uncultured archaeon
AAAGATAATTTTGTCATAATGTCTATTAACCCGAAACTCTACCCGCTGGGTGTCATTTATTCAGCTGCTTACATATTCATAGAAAAGGCGTATGTCATGATAGACGGCGACCCTCAGGAGGAAATTGTTGTTCAATTGAGGCCGAAAACCGGCTCGGATGTAGAGAAACTTGGCAGAGAATTCAACAACGAACTTGTTAATTACATGACTTATATGCAGAGAACATTAAAAAGCCAAGGAATGAGAGAAATTATGATGCAGAGAATGCTGCTGACTAATGAACAAGCTGGTCAAGCATCGGACTCGGAGCATAAAGAACTCATGGAAGATCCGGAAAAGGTTGCAAAACCATGGAAAGAAAAAGATGAGAAAAATGGATGAAAAAATAAATATTGACGAGAAGAATAAAAAGGTTGTTATAAAATTCGACACCGTATTCTATCCCTCCGGGTGCGTGTTTAAAGCTGTGCAGGACTTTTCTGACTCATGCTGGACCAGCGCAGACGGCACTCTGGAAAACCTGCAAGTGGTGCTAAAACCGAAATCAAAAAATACTTCTCTGGATACACTGGGCTACGAATTCTACAACTATGTCCTAAGCATAATAAAGAACAAAAACAAGGTCCAGTCAATAGAAAAAAGATTGAAATAATGTGGTAAAGGATGGTCTATTACCTTAATGAGAATTTTCTGAAAGATAAGCCGTACATAACTAACAAGTTTCTTAGCCATAAACTCGATGATGACCATATTTTGATAACAACTGACCATGGAAGCTGGGTAGTCCTTTCTGCCCAAGAATATGACATGCTGCTGAAGAACAAAGTAGAAGAGGATCTGCATTTATTCGATACACTGGAAGAGAAGGGTGTAATAATAACAAGAAACAACCAGTCAAATATATCGGATAGTTATACCCAGAGATTTGATTATCTGTCCAATGGCATTACGCTGCACATAATTGCACCAACCCTAAGGTGCAATCACAGTTGTATCTACTGCCAAGCTAATTCCAGACCTCTGGAAGCTAAAGGCTACGACATGGATGAAGATACGGCAAAGGCAGTGGTAGATTTTATTTTTCAGACGCCCTCAAAGTTCATTACTATAGAGTTCCAGGGCGGCGAACCACTGGCAAATTTTCCTGTAATAAAGTATATAATAGAATATGCAAAAGAGAAGAATAAATCGTCCAAACGCAATCTAAATGGATTTTATTTAGGCGATAAAGGTCTTGCCTTTACGATAGTATCGAACCTTACAATGATGGATGAGGATATTCTGAATTATATCCTTAGTAATAGAATCAGGATTAACACGTCATTGGACGGACCTGAAGAACTTCACAATAAAAACAGACCGATGAGAAACGGCAAGGGGTCGTACGAAGAGCTTGTGCACTGGCTAGATATATTAAAAAAGAATGACCCAAGAACGTCTGCGTTGCCCACAATCACGAAATACTCGCTGGATTATAGTAAAGAGATAGTCAACGAATATATTAAACAGGGGTTTAACCATACAAGAATGAGAGAACTTAACATAGCCGGCGTAGCTGCAACAAAATGGGAAGATATGTGCTATACAGCAGAAGAATTTATTAAGTTCTGGCATAAATATCTGGAATATGTCATAGGACTTAACAAAAAAGGCGTTAAATTTTGGGATGAAACCACTAATTACATATTAACGAGAATTCTGTGCAAGAAGCCTTTGTTTAACGCCTGCATGAACTCGCCCTGTGGTGTAGGAACGATTCAATGTGCTTACAACCACCTAGGTGATGTCTACACATGTGACGAGGCGAGGGCAGAGGAAACGTTCAGGCTTGGAAACGTGAAAAAGGATACATATAAAAAAATATTTACATCCGAGAGCGTAGCGGCTTTTGTCGGATTGTCGTCATGCTTGTCTTTTTCCTGCGATGAATGCGTTTGGCATCCATTCTGTTCGCCATGCCTTGTTTCAGCCTACGGAGAAACAAAGAGTCTTGTCCCAAGGTTTCCGACCTTTACATGCAGAATAAGAGGTGCACAAACTCAAGAAATCTTCAAGAAAATAGTACTGTCGGAAGATAAAAAAATACTGTTGGACTGGATGAACATCCCGAGATGGATGGGTACGCCAAAATAGCATAAAACTAATGCAGAATAAAAATGATATTGGAATAGACTTACACGAACTAATCTGAGGTGCTATATGATAAAACCTATATTGTTCTTAGATTACCTGACCAAGGCGTATGCAAAAAAGTTTGGATTTGGCGAAATAAAACCTATGGTTGGTAACAAGAAAAGACTTATTCAGAATTCCCAATTCATTTCATTAAGAAACAATGTCAAGCTGGATATTAATAGCATGAAGTTCGAATTCGACGACTCAGAACTAGTAATAGATTTCAGTAGAGTAAAAGCAGATACAATATCCTTGTTCAGCGGCGGTGTTGATTCCTTTGTAGCGACGAAAATATACGCAGACGCCAACAGGGATAAAAGAATTGTGCTGATAACATTTGATGACGCCTACTCGCCAAATGCAGAATATTCGCACCTTGCTGCGAATATTCTTTTAAAGAAGTGTGGGAATATCGCAGACCACTTTATAGTATCTATTCCGTATGTTCTGTCAAGAAGATTTATATATGAAGATCTTGAAAAGGATTATGAAAGGTGCAGTTATCTTAGAATGAACTATTGCATATATCTTCTCAAGAAATATTTCGGTGGCGAAATTATAATAGACGGTGGGGAGGCTGACGAAACCAGGGAGTCAATTGAAATGATCGAATCTTTTTTGAATGGGTATGGAATAAAAAAAGAATCGTATAAAAAGATTTGACCTTAAGCATGTAATGCCTCTTCACGAGAATCTATCAGAAATGTCTCATAGCCTGCTGGAGAGCAATGGAATAAGAAGGGCGCACGTTAAAAAGTGGTAAAGATGGAGAAAGCGAATCTCTCGATGAGTGGTCTAAAACCAAGGACTTTCCATCTTCAATGGCATGTAACTGAACGGTGTAATCTGCATTGCAAGCACTGCTACCAGAACGGCGAATACCTGAAGAACGAGCTTCCTATAGAAAGCCTTCTGAATATAGTCGATCAGTATGTTGAAGCACTAAAGAAATGGAACATACCTAACGGTCTTGCGAGGGTATCCTTGACAGGTGGCGAGCCCTTCGTAAGGAACGATTTCTTCCAGCTGCTGGAAAAATGCAGCCAGAACCGTGACTACTTCGTGACAAACATTATGTCAAACGGATATTTCATAACCAGAGGTGTAGCAAGAAAACTGAAAGAATTTAACGTGGGTGGTGTCCAGATAAGCCTAGAGGGTATGAAGATAACAAACGACTTTATACGCGGGGAAGGTACCTTTGACAAGGTCTGCGACGCACTGAGAATACTCTCAGATGAAAGGGTAAATTCGAGCGTATCCATGACAATAACCAAACATAACATTGGTGATATACCTAGCGTGATAGAACTTTGCAAGGAACTGGGTGTTCGTGTACTAGGCTTGCGAAGATTGGTACCATGCGGCTCAGGCATGCAGCTAAAGGAAAAAATGTTGTCGCCAACCGAACTGAAAGAAATGTACGAAATGATAAATAAAATTAAAGTTCCCAAGATGATAATTAGCACAGGATGCGAGAATTCCCTCTGGACTGTAGAGGATTCGTCTTTCTTTGCTCACGGCTGCTCAACCGCCTATGACAGCTTTACCGTACTGCCGAACGGTGATGTCTTCCCGTGCAGGAGGCTGCCGATAAAAGTGGGTAACCTTACAGAGCAATCCATATATGACATATGGTATTCTTCAGATATTCTGTGGGGCCTGAGGAACAAGAATAATCTTAATTCTTTATGCAGGAACTGCAGCAACTTTACAAGATGTATGGGCGGGGCCCGCTGTATCGCTTATGGCTACTGCGGTGACCCGTTTGCG
>CAYVZO010000055.1:0-3853 GCA_964456345.1 uncultured archaeon
CCGCTGATATCAGGAAGTCAGCAAAAAAACTGGGTGTAAAGCTGATTGTTGCCAGAAAAGACCAGAAATACATAAGAATGCTCCGCAACCCAAAACACGGCTACGGAAAGAACATGAACCCCTGCATTGACTGCAAGATACTCATACTGAAGGAAGCAAAGCGCATAGCGAAGCGTATAGGCGCAAGAATCATTGCTACAGGCGACGTGCTTGGTGAAAGACCGATGAGCCAGAACTCGCAGGCATTGAAACTAATAGAAAAGGGGTCTGGTATAGAAATATTACGGCCCCTTTCCGCCTTACTCCTTCCAGAAACAAAACCCGAAAAAGAAAAATGGATTGACAGAACCAAACTTTTGTCAATCCATGGGAGAAGCAGGAAAACACAGCTGGAATTGGCAAAAAAATTCAGAATCCGCGAGTACCAGACGCCTGCAGGCGGCTGTCTCTTAACCTACAAGGAGTATGCTAGCAAGATAAGAGACCTGCTGAAGCATAAACGTAGGATAAAGAGAGCAGATATTCTGCTTCTAAAGATAGGACGACATTTCCGTTCTGGTAAAAACAAGATAATTGTGGGTAGAAACCATGAAGAGAACCTAACATTAAAGAAAAATCGTCAAAAAAGCGACTACATACTCGAAGCTGCTGATATTCCAGGCCCAATAACATTGCTGCAAGGCCCGAAAACAAAAAAATCCATAAAATTGGCAGCTCAACTAACTGCAAGATATGCAGATTCAGGAGGAAAAAACATTACAGTCAAGTATGGAAAAAAGAAGCCAAACAAATCTATCCTTACTAAGGCTGCAAAGCAGCAAGAAATCAACAAATTAAGGATTTAGTTGTGCAAACCGAAAACTTTAAATATAAGTATTCACTATATAGTAACAACATTACGGTGGTAATATGCCAAAATCTGGAAACTTTTTGAAATTGGCATTAGCTACTGCAACAGTAGCGCTTTTAGCTAACGCGGTTACTCCTAGCAAGACTGAAGCACAGCGTAGATTAGCTCGCAGACCTGCAGCTGTTGCTACAGTAGGTGCTGGTTGCAGAGTACCTGTGCCTGTAAGACATTCTCATTCAAGAACATTCGTGCATTTCAACATGGGTTGGGGTTATCCTATGGTAGGACGTTCGTTTTATGGTTATCGTGGATTTTATCCTAACATGATTCCTCCTTATGCAGTAGGAGTTCCAATAAGATGTTATCCTGTGAGAGTTCCTTGCAGAGGCCAGCCAGAAGATGATGATAGAACCGTTGAGATTGAAGATTCGCCAGGAGCAGAAGTTGAACTTCCTGCTGGTAATTATAATTTGAAAATTGACGACAGCAAAGGTGCTCGTATCGTTATAAGAGAAGACAAACCAGAACAAAGAACTGAACCACAAACAACTTCAGGCCGGGGACCAGAACCTGGACCAGAAGATACGATATGGACCAGATATGGTGGAAATGTTGCTGAAGTACAGGTAGATGACGTCATAGTAGAATATCTGTATGATTTGTTCAGAACAGCAGGAAAAGATTATGTTCCTTATGACATTGGTGAAGGTAGAGTTGGGATAAGAGAAAGAAAAAACGGAAACGTCCAAAAGCCAGTAATATACATAATAAGGCTGAAAAACTATTATGGAAAAACTGCAAGGGAAATAGTTGGCGGTGTCACCAACGAGATGCTTATGGCTGGTATGATAGGTCTGGATGATATTTCTGAAAGAGCATACGAGAATTTCAGTGCAGACGATTAAGCAACCCTCGACACATGATTCTCCTTCGAAATTCTTATCACGTTGTCAACGAACGTATCTATTCTTGGTTCGTGTGATACTATGATTATCTGCTTTAGTTTTAGCTCTGCGATTACGTCCCTGATGCTGTCCAGCTGGTCAGTGCTGAATCCGTCTGTTGGCTCGTCCAGTATCAGCAGCTCTTTCGTATTTATTGTTTCTATCAACGAATTAATAATTCTGTTCAGCGCGAGCCTGTAGGCGAGCGCCACAGCCGTCTTCTCGCCGCCTGACAGGTTCTGGTATTCCGTTTCATAGCTGTTCTGCTCTATCACAGGGCTGAACTGCTCGTCTATCCTCACGCTGAGCACGTCGCCCATTATAATATTGAACCAGTTTGAAAACGACTCGTCGAACGACTGCTGCAACGCCACCATCACGTGCTTCTCTATTGTTTCCGTCAATCTGATGAAATAGTCCTCAAACCATCCGAGCGTGTCAGATATGAACAGCGATTTTTTCCTTTTTTCCTTCCTTTCGGCTATCTCCTTATTGAGCATTGTTATGCGTTCCGTTATATCATTTTTTTTCTGCTCCATGCTCGCCAATGTCCCCGTTATGCTTGTTCTCTCTTTCTGTGCATCGTCAAGCTCTTTTTTCAGGTTCGTGTACAGATTTTCCAGGTCCTTGAAATCCCCCGCTCTTGATTTCAGTATCTCTATCTCTTTATCAAGAGAGGATATCTCGTCGCTTATTGCTGCTGCCTCCTTCTCCAGCCTGTCTTTTGACTCGGTGCAGTAGGCAATATCCTTTTCAAGGCTCTGTCTGGTAATCATGCCCTTATTATACTCGTTCCAGTTGTTTGCGATGTCCTTGAAGCTGGTAATGTTACTGTTGATGTTCTCTATCTTCCCTGTTATCTCAGCCATGCTGCTGGTCTTGATGTCTATGCTGCTCCTGAACGAAGCAGGGTCTCGAACAGCCTGCCCGCACACGGAACATACGCCTTTCTCGAAAATCTCCTTCATGTTTTTTACATCGTTGGCGATAGTCGCCCGTTCAGACACAAGTGCGTCCCTGTCCTTTTCCAGCCTAATTAGATTTGATTGTATTTCCTGTTCAGCAACGTCCGGCTTTACGAGAGAGAGTTCTGCCAGCTTTTTGTTCGTCTCTTCTAACTTGTCCATGATGGCTCTTTTTTCCTCTTCATTCTTAACAGCGTCCTTTCTCTTCTTCTCTAGGTATTTCTCCTTATGGTCAATATCATTTTTTATTTTGGTATGTTCCATCATCTTTGCCTCATAATTTTGCAGCTCATTTCTTTTCTGATCTAATCTGTCTTCGCACACTTTGAGCCTTGTTTTTTCATCATCAATTCTTTTCAGCACGTCTTCCCTTTCGCCGTTCAGCTTTAGATTTTCACCCTCCTTTTCGTGCAGGTCCCTGGTCTGCGCGTCTGCCTCGCGCTTGATGCTGCGCAGCTCTGTCATCAGCGTTCTCGTATTGTTCCTTATCACGCCGTACTTGTCGATGCCGAATATCCTGCGCAGGACATTCAGCCTGTTTTCCGCGTCCAGCAGTATTTGTTTCATCTGCTCCTGTGGTGTATACACCGTATACCTGAATATGTTGCTCTTCTTTGAAAGCTCCTGTGGATAGCCGAAAAGCTCCAGAACCTTTGCCTTCAGCTCCACCGGCGAGAAGTCCTGCCGGACGCCGTCCACGCTCATGAATCCGGAATCCTGCATGATGCTGGCCTTGCGCTTCAGCGTCCTCTTTATCACAACGTTCCTGCTGTTTATCTCGAAGTTCAGCTCAACGTAGCCGTCGCTCTCTCCGTGCCTCAGCAGGTCAGAACCTGTTATCTCGCCGCGTTGCAACCCGAACAATGCGAAATCTACAGCAAGGAGTATCGTAGACTTGCCTGAACCAACGTCGCCGTTCAGCAGTACGCTTCCTTCAGGAAATTCCACCCTCTCGTCCAGGTAGCTCCTTATGTTTTTCAGCCGTATAGATTTCAGAATCATAGTCCCAGCACCCTCTTTGCATTCGTAAGCAGCCTGTCCTCGAACACGGCGTTTGTCTCGCCTTCATGTTTCTCTTCCTTCAGCACGTTCAT
>CAYVZO010000056.1:0-3670 GCA_964456345.1 uncultured archaeon
CTGTTCTGGAACAGACAGGCAATATAGGCCTGATGAAGGCTGTTGGCGCGAAGAGTTACCACATAATGCTGCTGTTCCTGATAGAATCAGGGATCGTTGGCCTTATCGGCGGAACAGTCGGCACGCTGTTAGGCGCAGGCATCGGCAAGGTAATCGAGCTCGTTGCAGGAGGCGCAGGAATTGAAGCGTTCTCAGCTGCAATAACACCATTGCTGGTTGCAGGGGCTCTGGCTTTCTCGTTCCTGATAGGCACTATATCCGGGCTGCTTCCGGCAAGGCAGGCAGCCAGCATGGAGCCGATAGACGCTTTGAGGCAGAGGAGATAAAATGAATTATCACTATCTCAATTCAAAACAGGTGCTCTGAAAATGATGGACGAATACGTAAAGCTTATCATAGGAAACTTTGCGAAGAGGAAGAAGAGGAGCTTTCTCACCATATTCTCCATAGTCATAGGAATAGCTTCCGTTGTCTCGATTGTCTCTCTCGGTTACGGTCTCGAGGATGTCATAAACGAGCAGTTCGAGATACTTGGTACTGACAAGCTGATGATAATGCCAGGCGACATGATATCTTCCTTTGCTGGTGGCGGCTCGTCAAGTTTGGCAAAGAGCGATGTCGATATAATAAGGGGCGTAGGAGGCATAAAAATGGTAGGCGTCATGATGATGAAGATTGCAAGTGTCGAGTACAGGAGCGAGAGGAAGTATACGTTCGTTTCAGGCATCCCCACGGACAAGACGAGCGACATAATAAGCAGTATGCAGGGATTTGATGTTGCTGAGGGCCGTGGATTACGGGAAAACGACGGCAACGTGGTAGTAGCTGGTTACATGATTGCGCATGATTCTTTTTTCGAAGAGCCTGCTTCAGTCGGAGATCGCATCACAATAGAGGGCACGAGCTTCAAGATCATTGGCATATTGGACAGAATCGGTAACAGACAGGATGACAGCCAGTTTTTGATTCCCCTGGACACAGCTCGCACGATATTTGACGAGCCTGACCAGATAGATATAATAATCGCGCAGGTTGAAGAAGGCTACGACGCAGGCAAGGTAGCAGAAGATGTTAAGGAAGCACTCAGAAAAGACCATGGTCTGAAAGAAGGAGAAGAAGACTTCACAGTACAGACGTTCGAGCAGCTCATGGACATGTTCTCTTCTGTATTCAATCTTGTCATAACAATCGTGATAGGCATAGCTGCAATTTCTCTGCTCGTGGGCGGCCTGGGCATAATGAATACCATGTACATGTCCATTCTTGAGCGAACTCGCGAGATAGGCATCATGAAATCGATAGGAGCGACCAATAGAAACGTCATGGCAATCTACTTAGTGGAGTCAGGATTCCTCGGTTTGTTCGGCGGAGCAGTGGGCATGACGCTGGGAATACTCATTGCTAAAGGAATCGAGTTCGGCATAGAAAGCTTCTTCCACCTCCGTGCTTTGATTACACCCGAGCTTATCGTCGGGACCTTGTTGTTCTCGTTCATAGTGGGTGTTGTTTCAGGCCTGCTTCCGGCTCGTCGCGCAGCCAGGTTGCAGCCCGTCGAGGCGCTGAGGTACGAGTAAGGCCCTTTCTCTTTTAGAAAAAGAGAACGCCCCTGGGTTTAAGAGAAAACAGTAAAGACGTTAAAGAACGCCCCTGGGTTTAAGAGAAAGGAAAAAGAAACTACATGGTCGGACTGTGTAGCCTTTTCTCGCGGTAGAAATTGATGGCGTTGACAAGGCGTCTCAGCATCTCATACTTGTGTATTACCCGTACTTCTTCGTTTTCAAAGTCGTAGATTATGGTTGATATGACCTCGCCGTCCTCGTCAGCATCGTAGTCGTTTCTGTGGTTACAGGCTCTTTGTCTGTACCAGGCAGCAAGCTCGCTTGTGGATAGCGTGGCTCTTGCGCGGTTTTCTTCGGCAATGCCGGGGAACATTCTCTCCAAGCGCCTGTTATCAGCGTAGGCATCCACCATGAATAACTATATGCATTATTTTATTTATATCTTGGGAAATCGTCATGTTTAAAAGCATTTCTGTTAGTGGGGTAATAATGACAATAGCGAGAATTCCAGAAGGTCCGTTATCTACAGAGATATATGCTTGGCTGAATAAGAACAAAGGAGCATCGACAATTGATGTTTATCAGGCTTTTAGCGATTACAGCCAATCCGATGTCTTCACCAATCTTCATGTCCTTGAAGAACGGAAAGCTATAGTCAAGAACTTTGACAAAGACCATATTGCCAGGTTCTATCCGAGGTAGCTGAGAATCAGCCTTACCTAATATGGTATTTCTTCTATTACGTCTGCAAGAGGACTGCATACATCATCAGGCTGGTTGCCAGTCAATTTGCAGATTATGGCAGTTAGTGCTTCTTTCTCCATGTCTTCACCAAGGCTTTCGCCTGAACCTTGTCTGAAGTATTTGCATCCTAGAACAGTAGTGGGCACACCACCTGTGCTATATGTATAGAAGACATCCAAGTCTTCGTCGCCGTCCATGTTGTTATGGAAGGATATGTAATCGTCGAACTGCTCTGCCACTTCCTCGATTATGGGATGTTCCCAGCGACAGTGTGGACATCCGCTACTTCCGAAGAAGTAAATTATAGGTTTGCCATTCTCTTCACATACAGGAATATCCACAACATTAAAACTACCGACTGTAATCTGAGGCTGTTCCTGAGTGGCTGTTGTTGTGGTTGCTGCCTCAAATTCTGCGACATCGATAGTTCCCCGTGGAAGGAATATATATTTCCTATCACCTGACACATATACAGGGACTTCCTGGTTTTCTATGAGCGTAGTTACTCTGTACAGGGAACCTACATCTTCGATTGAGACGAAAGACGAGGTCACACTTGGTTGGACGAGGTAGGTGTTTAGGAATTCAATTGTCTTGTTTGATATCTCATCCGCACTTAGTTCCTTGGATGTAGCCATGCCTGTGCATGCCAGTGACGAGGCAGCTGCGAAGACTGCAAGAACAATAGCAAGGCTTATTGTAGAAAACATCCAGATATTCTTCTTTTTTTCTTGTTTCTCCGGCATATAAACTTCTTTCTTATTGGATATAACGCTTTTAAATCTATTCGTCAGTGAATAATTAACTATGAAGATTGGAAACCTGTTTCTTGCAGCCGGCTTCGTCGTATTATTCTTACTGTTCCCGTTGCTTTCGCTGTACGGCGATTGGCTCTGGTTCTCTGCAGTAGGTTATGCCTCTGTTTTATACACCATAATCACGACGAGCCTGTTCCTGGGCGTCGCGACAGGCATCGTGGCTTTTTTCGCCCTGTTCCTTAACCTGAAGGTTGCAAAGAAATTCGTTAAAAAGAGGAAGAGTGATAAAATATTCCTGCTCATCGCACTTGCGCTTTCGTTCTTTGTTGGCATAATATTCAGCACCGGGTGGATGACAATCCTGAAATACTCCAACGCAACGGATTTCGGAGTTTCGGATCCTGTTTTCGGCAACGATATAGGCTTCTATGTTTTCGAGCTACCTTTCTACAACTATCTGCTCAGCTACACGCTAGTACTTGTTTCGCTCTCACTGGTGTTCAGTATGCTGATATATCTCGTGAATTCGTTCGAAAGGAGGAAGATGCCTGAGACATCTGATTTCGAGGTAAAGCACTCTCCTGCGGGAGTCCGCCTTCAGGTAAAGGC
>CAYVZO010000057.1:0-3652 GCA_964456345.1 uncultured archaeon
TACCAAAGGGTATTCCTTTGGGCAACCTGTCAACAGCCAGGTTTGTCGTAACAGCCACGTAGATTCATGTTTTTTTCTGGATTAATAGAAATTTAAGTTTTTGAATCGATTCTCTAATTATGAGGGTTTTTCTTGTCCTGTTTATCCTGCTATTCTTTGCTAACCTTTCTTTCGCGGATATATCCGTAGGCGTGTCCCCTCCTGTGCTTGAACTGGGCGAACTTGAGCCAGGAGAGACAAAGCTCGTAGAATTCAATCTTATCACCTCTTCAGAAGATATCCTGCTTGTTTATCTTGGTGTGGAAAAGGGTAACCTGGATTTCTTCATCAGCAAGACACAATACTCGCACCTCATACCTGAATACTCGTACGAAAGTATCGAGGACTGGGTAAGCGTTGTGAACAGCCCTGTAGAGATAAGCAAGCCCAAAGGCTCAGCCAGAGGCAGAAAGCCGGTAAGCTTCCTGCTCCATGTTCCAGAGGATGCTGAGCCAGGCTACCACCTCATAAGCATAATTCCAAAGCCTGTTGCGCCGTCTGAAGACATAGGCGGAGCAGGTGCAGTAATGGTTTCTACCACTTCGATAAACGTCCTGTTCCGTGTCGCGGGTGAAGTCGATAGAAAAGGAATTATTTTAGATACTGTCTACAGGAGTTATGACAACATACGGGTCGGGACAGATACTTATTTCCAGAATACCGGAACGAACACTATGCTTGTAAGGGCGTATCAGGAGATGTACCAGAACAACAGCTTGGTAGCCAGCTCCAGCTCCCAGAAAGCTGTCTCAAGGCCGGGAGAAGTGACCGTATTGAGCACCTTGCTTCCTACAGGGAGAATAGAATACGGGAATTATGACATATATACGAAAGTTGATTACACCACAGGCTATGCAGAGAAAAACTCGACAATACCAGTATACGCACTGCCTGTTGCGCCTATGGTCGTTATGGAGGAGCCTGTGCCTGTGCTGACCATAGCCTTTGTAGTAATCCTTATAGTTGTTTTGTTATTCATTATCAGGAAGATGAGACGGTTATGAAAAAGATAACACTAGTTATTATAACAATGGTTATAGTGGTTGCTATCCTTGCAGTGATGTCGATACCTCCTGAGCTCGCTCCTGACAGAATCACTGGCTACATGATGACCATGAAGAAGAGCGACCTGATGTTTGTATACGAAGTGATGAGATATCCTGCAAGCGGTGAGATAATAAAGCCGGAAGGCTTCAACGAATCAATAAAGGTAGGGATTGCCAGCGACACAGACGCGCTTAACTTCGGTCGCGTGCCTGGTAATGGCAGCTATCTGAAGAGGTACGTCCACCTGAACAACACAAAAGAGGCATTGAAAGTCAGCCTGAAGGCGTACGGAAATATAACGCCGCTTATAGAATTCGACGAGAATGATTTCGTCTTGCACAAGAACGAGTCCGTGGAGATCGGAATAGTGTTCAACACCGTAAACGCTAAGGCGTACGGTAATTACACAGGTGAGATAGACATAATATTCAAGAAGCCGCAATACGGCTTCCTGTACAGCTTCTTGGGATGGACATGAGAAAAATATATATAATGGCATTGGCTCTTTTTTCCAGCCTGGCGTTTGCAACAGCAATAGATGTTAGCGTGGACGACAGGCTCAGTTGTGAGATAAGCTCGCTTGTATATAACGCCTCTTATAATATAACGGAATTTCCTGTAGAGCTGTACAACACAGGCAGCATAGGCTACAAAGCCAGGGCAAGAGTAGACATAATCCAGGACGAGATAATCTTCACAGGCTGGAGCAAGGAGAAAGCGCTCATGCCTGGCGAGAAGAAAATATTCCCTGTGTACTGGTATAACGAAAAAGGCAACTATACGCTCAGGGTAAGGGCATACTTCGGGAACGAGATACTCGAGCATACAGAAAATTTCACAGCAGAAGAGGCTTCAGCAACAGAGGACGTGTTCAAGATACTTGGTTTCAGGACCTACGACAGCTACGTGCTTTTCGACATAAAGAGCAGTGAAGACGTGCGTGAAGTTGTCGTGATACCCAAGAACTACCTGCCTGGCTGGGTGTTTGAGCAGGAACGCATAAGCTTTGGCAACGATGACAGGAAGACCGTTCTCATAAACTACTTGCCAGCTGCATGGCAGGAAAGTACAGTCACTATAGAGATTGTGTCTGCTGATGGCAGGTATTACAAGAAAGAGTCGTTCAAGATGGAGAAGGAACAAGGCTTGCTGTGGTTTTTCTATGCTTTTCTTGATTCTTTCAGGATACTGTCCTTGATGTACTGAAGTAATTATATACACCAGTATGGATATACTAATAAATGTCTCACGATATGTGTCACAAAAATCAAGTTTTTTGGGTTTTTCAGAATTTGCCAGGAAAATTAGTTCTCTTCGTAAATCAGGCTCTGGGCTAGGTCATGGGGAATTTTGGCTGTTTTCCATCTTTGCCAGGAATCTGATATGTTCCAGGCTTATTTTCAGCTGGTTTTGACGTATTTTGAGTTTTGCTCGGTTCGGTCTTTGGATTTGTTGTAGTTTTGGGTAGCTCATCAGCCTTGGTTTCTGGCAAGACAGTTTTGTACCTGTTCCATGTGTTTGATTTCCTGTCAAACCATATCCACTCGTACGGCTTCAGCATCATGGCAGTTTCACTGATCTTCACAGGAAGACCTTCCATGGAAACAGAAGTGCTTCCTATAACCGGTGTTATGTTCATCATTATCTCTTCCATGAGAGGGAGCTCAGAAACCACCACAGACTGGATGCCTTTCTTGCGGCATTGTGACACAAACAAGGGCAGTGCTTTTTGGTATATCTCTGCAGCCTCGAAAACTATGATTCTCCTGTTGTTGTCATCCACCTTGAGCAGTGTCTCCAAGATCTCTTTCAGGAAGATGGCATCAGCCTCCTGGATGTCGAAATCAGGCTGCACAACCACGCTTTCAGTTCCTACGTTATCCAGATACGTTTCTATGATTTTCGACTCCTTCTCAGACCACATCTTGAACACGAAATCCTGTTCAGCTATGGGTTTCTCGTAGGTTAATTTTATGACATCACCGAGTTCGCTGTACTCCTTCCCAGGGTCTATTATTATCTTCTTAACCTTTGCGTCCTTGAGCAGGCTTTTCACCAGAGTGGTCTTGCCTGAGCCAGAACTCGCTATTATGCCGTAGTTCTCGTCGCTCAAAACAAGCTCTTTCTCCTCAAACTTGTAGTAGTTTAGCCAGGCCTTGACAGCCTCACGAACGATTTTGCTGGCTTTGTGCGGCTTGGAGTGCAATTCCTTGTAAATATCCTCTGTAAAGCGAACGTTCACGAAAAAGTCCTTTGTTTTGCTTACCATATTCGTATCACTGTGTCACATTTTACTTTCGCTTAATTTAAAGATTGCTGTATGCACGGATAGCAATGCTTAAGAATGGTTTTTTAAAGAAGTCCTGATTTTGCAGGTTTCTTATTCTTAAAGATTTTCATCCGCAAGAACGACAATGCTTAAGAAATCTTATTTAAGCAAAAACAGGTCCAGGTTTTATTGTCGTTAGGGCACACTGGCTCTGTGGATATATGATATAATAAATTTCCTGGATTGAGCCTGTGCGTCTTCTTTGGCACGTGCTAGAGGGTATAGGTATTGCCTGAT
>CAYVZO010000058.1:0-3532 GCA_964456345.1 uncultured archaeon
GTCTGCCCTCACAGAGAACCCTTTCTTGGTTTCGATAACGTTCCCTTTTTCCACCTTGTTCCTGCTCTCCAACAACCGGAAAACAAAGCCACTGACAACGGCTATAAGAAGCGAACCCAGGATCATAATAAATGCGTTCAGCCCGAAGAACGCGAACATGATTACCGTCATGGGAAGGTTTGCCCATGGCGATGCAAGCAGGAACGCGATAACGGCTGACGTGGACGCTCCTCTTTTATACAATGCAACAGCTATGGCAAGTATGCCGTGCGAGCAGGCGCTCATCAAAAACCCGAGAACAACAGCATATGGAATTGCCCTGCTGCCGTATCCAAGGTGCTTGCTTACATATTCTTCAGGGACGAAATAAGCGATGAAACCGCCTATCAACAAACCGATCAATATTGCCCACCATATCGTATTGGCATAAAACAGGATGGAATCTACCAGCGGGTTTAGGACCGGCATGTATAAGTTCAGGGCAAGAATAACTGCTGTAAATATGGATACGATATACAAAGGCTCTTTATACCATGGTCTGTGCCTGTGGTGCAGGCGCTTGTTTATATCTATGTTGCACGTGGGGCATCTTGTTTCCTTCATATCCAAGACCTACCAGCCTTTCTTGAAAGGCGATATCTTTCTCAGCCTGGCTACAATCAAAGGCAGCACTTCCAGGAGATAGTATATATTCTCTGTACTGGTCCCCTTTCCTATCGTAATACGGAGCGACCCATGGGCATCTTCAGGGCTGAGACCAATTGCTAAAAGCACATGAGACGGCTCCAATGACTTGGAAGAACAAGCAGAGCCTGTTGAAGCTGAAATCCCTGCGTCGTTAAGCATAATCACGAGTGACTCGCCTTCGATAAAACGGAAGCTGAAATTCGCATTATTAGGCAGCCGCCTGACCGGGTGGCCGTTCAGCAAGACATTGTCCATTTTCAGCACTTCACTGATGAGCTTGTCCCTGAGCTTTGTCTGCCTTGCCATCTCCTTTTCATCGTTTGCGAACAGTTTGACTGCTTTTGCGAAGCCGACTATGCCTGCTACGTTTTCCGTGCCGCTCCTTAGACCTGCTTCCTGACCTCCGCCGTGAAGAATCGGCTCTATCTTTGTTCCGTTTCGAACGAAAAGCGCGCCAACGCCTCTCGGGCCATAAAGCTTATGCGCGGATAGCGAAAGCAAATCCACGTTCTTCATGTCCAGTTTTATCTTTCCGAATGCCTGAACTGCATCCGTGTGGAAATAAACACCATGCCTCTTGCATATCCTGCTCAGCCCTTTTATGTCCTGTATGGTGCCTATCTCGTTGCTTGCATAGATTACCGAAACAAGGGTTGTGTCCTTCCTTATGGCATTCTCAAGGTCGCTCTTGCGCACAAGGCCGTATTTGTCAACAGGAAGGTATGTGACTTCAAAACCCTGCTTCTCAAGCCATTTGCATGTGTTGATGACTGCGTGATGCTCTATCGACGACGTTATTATGTGCTTCCCTTTGTCCATATTCGCAAACGCCACCCCCTTTATTGCAAGGTTGTCAGATTCCGTGCCTCCGGACGTAAATATAATCTCGTTGCTGCTTACGCCTAAAGCATCAGCTATTGTTTTTCTTGATTTTTCGAGGGCGTTGGCAGCCTCCTGGCCATGATAATGCAGGGATGATGGGTTGCCAAAAGTGCCTGAAAAGAAAGGCAGCATGGCCTCGACTACCTGGCTATCTGTGGGTGTCGTGCCTGAATAATCCATGTAGATTTTCTTCATTCTGAACATCCCTTAACTATCCAACCAGTCCTATTATTTCAAGTATGATGGTCACGAAAGCTATGATAATGATGAAGATAGGTCCCAAACTCCCGCCTGAGGATCCATGAGTCAGGAGGACTACAGCTATGACTAACATTATTACTGAATGCAGCACATCAAGCCCGCCGCCTATCCCTTTTTTCATTTCATCAGCCTCTCGAAGTCTCCATCGAACATATTTTTAGTACGCCCTTGTTGTATTTTTTGCAGACCTTGCAGAGAAACCCCTTTTCTTTCATGAGCCTCGTTATCCTTAGAATCTCCTTGACAACCAAGGTTCTGTCCTTAACCAGCCTCTTCGCTGATTCTTCAATCTCCTTTTTTATCTCCTCCGGAAGCTTTAGTGCGGCCCTTTTTGAATGCAGGTATTGCGAAACTGCTGATTTGCTTACCCCCAAAATGTTGGCAGCCTCCTCCTGTGTCAGCAGGTATTTCTTGGTAAATATCGCAGCAAACTCCCTCCTTATTGCCGGTATGATGTACCATACTTCCATTTCCTGAGGCAAATTATACATAAATAAGTTAACTATAGTTAACTTTATAAAACTATATCAGAAAGAGCTACAGATATTGTTAAGCCTCATTCCTGTCGCATTTTTCCCTATACTCGCAGAAACTGCACATCCAGTTCAATTCTCGGGCGAGTTTTGCTTCCTCTGGCGGAAGCTTATTACTTCTCAAATCCTCGTGGAGCCGCCTGAAACGCTCGATTATCTGCCTTGCAGTTGCCTCGCTGTATTCCACCTCGAAAGCGCGCGTTTGCAGGTTGTTCTTGTCGACGTATAGGACAATGCCGTCGTGTACGCCTGTCGCGTACATGTAGAACTGGAGCTGCATGACGTGGCTGTGTGAGGGACCGGTCTGGTAGAACAGGCTCTTGGTTGACTTCACCTCGACCAGAATGCTCTTCCCGTTCTCCCTTACCAAGAGCAAATCGTCTATTCGGCCGGAAACAACAAAATCGTCTATCTCTACCCTGAATGGAACTTCTGACTGAAGTAGTTCTATATGTGGGTTCTTTTCGCTCTTCAGGACTTTCGTCACGAAGTCGTGCATGATGTTGCCTACCTCGAATATCTTTATAAGGTCTGGCTTGACTTCCTGCGGGTATTTGTAGGAATACCATATCTTCCTTATGCACGTACCTATCTCTGACGGATAGTAACGGCCTTCCTGCTTTGGCCGGAACTCCCGAGCTAGGTGATTCTCAATCAGTTTGTCGAAGTCTATTGTCATTCTACCTACCCTAATGACTGATGCAATTAGTTAGGCCATATTACACATTTTCACTGTTATTGTACCACTTTTAATATATCGCCCGGAACCTTGATAAAATAATCAGGTTTGTATTTCTTTATCGAGGTCTTGAATCTCTTCTGTATCCCGTACAGCGCCAGTGCTGTCTTCATGCCTGATCTCTTCGCGCCTTGAATGTCCTTTTTCGGGTCGTCGCCTATGAAAAGAACCTCGCTTGGCTTTGTTTTTAGCTTCTTTACTGCAAGCCTGAACGGAATCGCATGCGGTTTTTTGCGTTTGGTATCGTCGTATGCAATCACAACGTCAAAAAAATCAGCAGCCCCTATCTCCGTCAGCCTTATCCATGCCTTCAAGGAAGGCGCGTCGCTGACGACTCCCAGCCTGAGTTTTTTCTTCTTCAGAGCCTTGAGTACTTTGATCACGTTCGGGTAAGGCTCCCTGTAGCCAGCCTGTATCTTTCGATAGGCAA
>CAYVZO010000059.1:0-3502 GCA_964456345.1 uncultured archaeon
ATGGAGAGGACTATAACAGTAACAGGTCTCTTTGCTGACATACAGACAGCTGTTGTTTGGTACCCGAACAACGTGATGGAATTCGACGTGCTTGTGTACAACGGCGAAGGCAGCCCTGTGGATCCTGAATCAATGAATCTGACTGTTTACGACCCGGCGAACAACGTGTACCTGCAGGCGAACATGTCGGACATGACCTACCATACTACAGGGCATTATTCCTACCAGCACTCCATGGGAACGGGGTCAGGAACAGGCATGTATCTTGCAGTGCTTAACGCCTACAACAACAACCTGCAGACGACAAAGCTGAAGGCTTTCCGCGTGACACAGGGCGGGCCTTACGACCTAAGTATTACGCCCTTGAATCCAGAAGTGCCCTCGGGCGGTTACCTGATATTCCTTTTGAACATAGAGAATCAGGGCGAGTATCCGCAGGACGTATTCATCGAATACTGGACAGTCTCAGGGAATACTACTTATTCATTCGCGTCTGAGGCGATTTATACGCCTGGCTATTCCAACCAGACAATTACGAGGAACCTGTATATACCTTCTAATCAGCCTGAAGGCTCTGCAGTATTGTGGGCAAGGATGGAGTACAGTGTAGTACAGCCTGCGATACAAGTGAACTCAAGCTTTACTGTTACCGGCGTTACCACGACTACTACAACGGTCCCAGCTGAGCCGACTCCCTACGTGCCTTACGTGGTTGCGACAACAACTATACCTGTAGAGGAGAAAGTAAGGGAGATATTCATAACAAGGTATAACAGCAACATAAGCCTTGCAAGAGGCATGACAAAAGTGGAGAACGTTATAGTCAAGAACGTTGGAAAGCACGGGCTCAGCAACATAAGCCTGATGCTGCTTGGCATTCCCCCTTCCTGGTACAACATAACACCCAGGAATTACGCTTATATGGATTTTGACGAGTCTTTCGTTTTCCTCCTGGACTTCCACATACCGAACAACGCATCAATAGACGCTCACAGAGCCACACTGGTAGCTGTGTCCAGCACTGTAAGCGACCAGAAGACGATAACGATAAACATTTTCGAGTCCCTGGAAGAGGTGCTCGAGAGCGAGCTTTACAACCTGAAACAGAACCTCCAGGAGCTTGTGATAGACACGAAAGTCGCTGAAAGGGAGGGCAAGGACGTCTCCAGCATAATGCTCCTTATTGGGGAGATAGAATCCGGTATAGAGTCTGCTGAAGAGAACGTCCTCAACAACAGGATAGACAAAGCATTCGACAATATAGCGAATTCGAAATATCTCATAGAGCGTGCGAGAGACCTGCTGAGCAAACTGGAAGTGGTCCGCGTGGAGGGCTATTTTCCTATATGGGCCATAATATTGATTGTTGCTGTCATAGGTGCGCTGATATTTCTTGTCATATGGTTCAGAAAGAAGAAAGTATCGCCTATTGCGAAGCTTCATCTGGCCTCGGTAAAGAAAATCTTCCCAAAGAGGAAAGGTATTGACAAACAAGCCCTCGAAGCTGAGCGCAACAAGCTTACGAAGATGCTGTCCCTGATGGAGAAGGAGAGGAATGAAGGCATAATAAGCTACCGTGCGTACAACGAGATGAAGAAGAGCATGAATGAGAAACTGAAAGAGATAGACAAGAAGCTTGAGAAGAAGTAGTGTTTCTATGAGGGTGAAAAATCTCATCGATTTCCTTGAGAAGGACAGACTGAATTATGTCGGGATATTCGTCCTTGTATTATTTCTAGGCGTTCTCAGGAAATATTTCGAGCATGCCTTTATTTACAAGAGTGTGGAAACCGGATTTGCCACGTATTACGGCATGATGTTTACACAGCTATCGGTTTTTTTAGGGGGCACGCTAATAATCGCATACTTTGCCAGGGAGAAGATTAAAATAATAATGAATGTTGCCGTTATGATAATATGGATAATAGCCCTTCCTCCTGTTTTTGATTATTATATCTTTCATGTGCCTGAAGATTTTGTTTATTTTAATGTAAAACTTATGGACTTGGGTGATATTCCGGAGATTATTACAGCAGGACTGGCCACTGGCCACTCCCCTGGGATAATTCTGATGGGTTCTATAATAATACTCATGTCCGGGCTGTATTTGTTTTTCAAGACGCGTTCTATATCACGAACCTTTCTCGGTATTTTAGTATTCTATTTGTTCTCATTTCTTTTTGCGGGACAGTTTTATAATATCGTTTTTGTATTACTAGGCGTGTCTCTCGTAGCAGGATTGAGACCTCTTCTTATTTCATTTGTAATAAGTATATTGACACTATTCAAAGAAAGTAAGAATCTTGCAATCGGTTTTTTAAATGGGATGAAACCGCTAAAGAACATCTATTTCATTCTACTGGTTATGACAGGGGTGCTCATCGGGGGAAACTACGGTCATCCACTTGCGTACTTGACGCCTACACTAATAAGGATACTGATCATAACTTTCATATGGCAGTTCACTGTGGTTCTGAACAACGTCTTTGATTATAAAATAGACGCGACTCAGAAGAGAGAAACACCAATTACCGCGGGACTGATAAGCAGAAAGGCTTATCTTGAGATGGGCATCATATTCGGTATACTTGCAATCCTCATGAGCCTTCTCATGAACAGCCTTGTTTTCGTCTTGATTACGTCTTTGGCGCTTGCTGTCTCGGTCGTGTACTCGGTCCCTCCCATAAGAATTAGGGACCACGTTCTAAGTACGTGGTGCATAGGCATAGGCTCTGTTTTTGCCTTTTTAATCGGATATTTCGCCGAGACGGGTAATCCGCTGTCAATAACATTTTCTCCGAATTTGAGCCAGAATATTATATATCTGATGATTATACTTTTCTCTGCAGTAACAATAGGCACATCCATTAAGGATATAGAAGATTATAGCGGGGATAAAAAGTACGGTATAAGGAACCTGTTCACAGTTTACGGTAAAAATAAGGGGAAGAAAATAACCTCTTCGCTGCTGTTCTTGAGTTTCCTGACTCCTGTCTTGCTTTTCCACGGGCTCATTGACATTACAATGTTCCTGATTACAGCGACATTTGCAGTCATAGTGTTCAGAAAATTTGAAAAGCAGAACCCTGTGATATTTCTTTCCTTTATCATATTCATATATTGTGCTTTGAGGCTGTCTGGAGTGATTCTATCGTGAAGAAAATGTCTGTTGCGGTTGTAAAACCCAGGTCCTGTGCAGGATATTTTGACTGGAAGTACATGAGACTGCCGCCTATGGGAGGACCGCTGATAGCATCTTTCTTAAAGAAAAATGGGTTCAATGTAAGGTTCATTGACCTGGATTTTGATAGATTTAACCCGACTGATTATGATGTTGTATTGGTTTCGATGTTTACGACTGAAGCTCCTGAAGGATACGGATTGGCAGACAAGTGCCGCAGACTGGGCATTCCTGTGATTGGCGGCGGCTATCACATTGCCTTTAGTATAAAAGAGGCGAGAAAACATTTCGATGTCGTAGTCACAAGAGACGGTATACCCG
>CAYVZO010000060.1:0-3493 GCA_964456345.1 uncultured archaeon
ACGGCGAATACCAGAAGCTTGTGCGCGGCATCCCGCAGACGAAATGGCCCTCAGGCAAGTACAAGACCTCGGTTGAGCAGATAATTGCGAAGCCTTTCATGGCTGCCACAAAAGGCAGCAACCATAAACTGCATGGACTTGGCCGCGAGGACATAGATGCACGATGCCTGGCTTGGCGTCCTTTCGTGCTTGAAATTATAGAGCCAGTGCGCAGGGATATAGACATAAAGAAGCTGGCAAAGAAGATAGGCAAAAAGGTCCGTGTCCGGAAAGTCCGGCCTTCGTCGATAGCAGAAGTCAGGAAGATAAAGGAAACCAAGGCTGACAAGACCTATCGCGCGATAGTATCCTGCAAAAAAATAGGCAGGAGGATAAGCCTAAAGAAGCTTGCCGGCGAGGTGCGGCAAAGAACTCCCAAAAGAGTCATGCACAGAAGGCCTGACAAGCTCAGGAAAAGGCACATCCGCAGCATAAAGGCGCGCTTCATAAACAGCAGGAAATTTGAGCTGGTTCTTCGTGCTGAATCAGGCTTTTACGTGAAGGAGTTCGTCACAGGAGACGAAGGAAGGACAAAGCCCAACATATCCGATTTTCTCAGTCAGAAGTGCGTGTGTAAGGAACTGGACGTAATAAAAATACACTAGTCATCGCGTTTCTATAAGAAGCAAAACCACTCCAAGAGCAGCTGCAATCAGACCGCCATACCACAACGCGTTCAGCAATACGCTCACGCAAACCCCTGTACCGAACAGGATTCCTGCCACGAAAAGGAGGAGCCTGTCCTCGTCCTCTTTGTCAAGGAAGAATTCATTCTTGGTCAGCACGGATTTCTTTCTCCTTGTTGTTCTCCTGCTTCTTGTTTTTCTCTTTGCCATCATTTCACCGTACAATAATTATGTTTTCGGTAGTTTATAAGATTTATTAATCACGGGAAACAAATAGGATTATGCTTTTTGAGGTTTTACTGTTGTTAGCCGGTATGCTGGCACTTATAAAGTCCAGCAGCATAACGATAAACAATGCTGCAAAGCTGTCTGAACTTACCGGCATAAGCCAGGTCGTTGTGGGTTTCATATTCATAGCAGTCGCGACGTCTCTGCCGGAGCTGTCGATAGCTTTCGTATCATCGCTACAGGGCGAGGGTCTCCTGAGCGTAGGCAACCTTTTGGGCGCGAACATAGCA
This sequence comes from uncultured archaeon, assembly GCA_964456345.1. Classification (GTDB taxonomy): domain Archaea; phylum Aenigmatarchaeota; class Aenigmatarchaeia; order GW2011-AR5; family GW2011-AR5; genus CAYVZO01. Next base: position 1,184 of record CAYVZO010000060.1, read on the forward strand.
AACATGACCCTTGTTTTTGGGGTAATGGCTTTCCTGGGATTCAACCTTGGGAAGATATATTCCATACGAATCGAGCAGACCGTGCTCGTGACGAGCTGTATTGCGATATTCATGCTTGTGCTCGGGCAGGCAGGCATAGTATTCGGGCTTTTCTGCATACTCATATTCTACCTATTCTCCAGCTCAGTGATCAAGGAAGGTGCGCCTGTGGAAGCTGAGAAAGAGACCAGGACCTTTGAATCTGTAAAGACTGCACTCGTGCTCGTGGCTGCTGTAGTGATAGTCGTGATGAGCGCGTACGTTGTCACGGTTAATTCCATAGAGCTGGCGTGTATATTCGGGGTGGCGGAATCCGTCGTAGGAGCGACCATACTTGCCATAGGAACCACGCTGCCTGAGATGAGCGTCAACATAGCAGCAGTGAGGAAGGGCAATATCGGCCTTGCTGTAGGAGACATAGTGGGCTCGACCATAACCAACCTCACGCTTATTCTGGGGCTGGTTGCAGTCATCAACCCGTTCGTTATAGCGAACTCGACCGTACTGATATTGTTGTCGCTGCTGGGCGTCAACGCAATGTTCTATATATTCTCTTTGAGAATGGCGTTCAGCTACAGGGAAGGAATTATACTCTTGGTAATCTATGCAGCATACCTGTCATTGGTCTTGAGCTATATTGCGTGATTGGATGGGACTGAAAAGATTCATAGGAAAGAAGACGCTTCTTTTCCTTAGCATAAATGCTATTCTCGGCACTGGAATCTTCTTCCTCCCTGCAATAGGTGCGATGTATTCAGGCCCTGTGTCCATATTGGCGTGGCTCATAATGTCTTTTATCGCCATTCTCATATCCTGCTATTTTGCAGAGCTTGTATCCATGTTCCCGAAATCAGGCGGAGTGTACGAGTACGTGAAGCAGGCATTTGGCGAATTCCCCTCGTTCATAGTCGGCTGGGTCTCGTGGATAGTCGCAAACATAACCATAGCGATGCTCATAGTAGGATCGCTTTATTATATACTGCCCGGCATCCAGCCGCTGTATACCATACTCATCTCGCTGGCAATAATAGCCTTCTTCAACCTATTCAATTACTGCGGAATCGAGCACAGCTCCAGGATGCTGCTCTTCTTCGGAATAATGACCGTGTCCATGCTTCTTTCGCTTATAGTGCCTGGCTTCCTGCACGTGGATATCAACAACTTCCTTCCTTTCGTTTCGTCGCCTATCATGATCCTTCTCACGGTATACGTAATATCCGAAACTTTCTTTGGCTGGGAGACGCAGACCTACCTGGCTGAAGAGGTCAAGGACGCGAGAAGAATCATGCCGAAGTATATTGTGATTGCAACTATTATAATAGCTATCATCAGCATGCTCCTGGTTTTCGTATCCCTCGGCTCGGTGAACTGGAGCGTATTCAGCCAGCAGAAAGCGCCGTTGCTATATTTAGCTTCCCAGCTCTTCGGCTCTTTCGGCCAAGTCTTCGCCATCCTCGTGTTCATCCCGCTCATAGGCACTGCAGCTACCTGGATCGTGACGTCGCCCAGGCTGTTATACGCGATGTCCCGTGACAAAGTGCTTCCAAAAGGCTTCAGCAAAATCCATGACAAATACAGGACTCCGCACGTTGCCATCGCTTTCCAGGCAGTTGCGACTTCGTTAATAACAGTCGTGGGTATAGGGAACTATGAAATACTGCTCGCTTTGCTGATACCGCTCGTGATAATAATTTACTCTGCTGTGATGCTGTCGCTCGTCAAGCTGCGCTTCTCGAAGCCCCGCCTTAAGAGATATTTCAAAGCTCCGTTGGGCAGGGTTGGCCCTGTGCTGATAATATTGTTCAATTTCCTTCTGCTTTCGGTATGGCTCTACCAGATAAGCGGGGCGTTGTACATATTCATCCTCGGAGTAATCCTGGTCGTATTCGGCATTCCCATGTATATGCTGATAAAGCTGCAGACCGACATCAATTTCACGGAAAAGTTCTTCGACGAAATCTCCTGGCTGTGGGACTTCTCCTTCCCTATATGGTACGGGAAAAGGGAATTAGACAGGGTTGTCAGCAAGGTAAAGATTAAAAAGGGCATGATAATTCTGGATTTCGGTTGCGGCACAGGGATAACCACGCTGGGCCTGGCAAAAAAGCTTCGCGAAAAAGGCACGATAGTCGCTGTGGACCTCAGCGAGAAGCAGCTGAAAAAAGCGTTCAGCAAGGTTGAGAAGGCGATGAAGCTCTCGAACGTGATATTCATAAAGGAGAGGCAGCTACCGTTTCCTCCGAAATCCTTTGACTCTATAGTTGCTGTAGG
>CAYVZO010000061.1:0-3433 GCA_964456345.1 uncultured archaeon
ATCTCACGAACAGCTTGGGTCTGTGCCTTGCAATTATGGTGAGGAGTATTCCGAATACAATGAATATGCCTCCAAAGAACTGCCTTGGCGTGGGTATGCTGCTGAGCAGGAAGAACGAAAAGCAAATAACGACAAAAGGGTCCATGGCTCTCATGGTGCTTATTTTGGAGAGGTCGATCAGCTTCATGGCTTTGAACGAAAGTCCTATCCCTATAGCTGCCAGCACGCCTGTTATTGCCAGCAGAACCACTGCGCCGGACGAAGGAACCTGCAAGCTTGATGTTGAAAAAGCAGCCATGAACAACAGGACAAAGGACATGATTATCCTTATGTGGTTTATGACCATGGGGTCTATCCTGTGTACGTTGAGCTTTGTTATCAGCGAGGATATTGATATAAAGGCAGCCAGCAATATCACGAGCAGGGCACTTACCAGGAACGTTTTCTCTGCAGTATACGTCATTATCAGTGCCCCTGCGATTGCTATGAGCATTCCTACAGCTTCGAACTTGTTGAACCTTTCCTTGAGGAAGAGAACGGACAGTATTATTGTGAATATAAGTATGAATCTCAGAAGGAACGAGAACACGTTGGGTCCTACCAAGTTCAGGGAAAAGAAGAAAATAATCGCACCTGTGCCGTGAATAAGGCCGTATACAGTCATGGTTTTCCAGTACTTCCTGAAAGATTCTGACCAGCGTTTTTTCATAACAATCCTCACTATGGCAAAGGAGCCTGCCAATGAGAACAGGAAAGTGTATAGCCCTGTTGAGATTGGGTTAAGCTCTTCCATTACGAGTTTGGTCACCACAACAGTGAATCCCATTATAAGGGACGCTGCTATGACCATAACATATGCATTTGCAACACCCCTCATAGAATCAGCCTTTTACCGTGCCGATGGGGCGGACCCTCACGACTTTTTTCGAGAGCCCTGCGTTGTGGACAGAATCAACAACGTCTTCCACAGGCTTGTAAGCACCTGGTGCCTCCTCAGCTAATCCTGAAAAGGAATGCGCCTTTATGACGATGCCTTTTGCAGCAAGCTCGTTCACCAGGCGGTCACCGCGCCATTTCTTCTTTGCAGATATCCTGGACATCGTACGGCCTGAGCCGTGGCATACGCTTGCGAAGGCCTTTTCCTCTCCATAATCAGTACCGCATAATACGTAGGAGGCAGTGCCCATGGTTCCGCCTATGATAACGGGCTGGCCTATTCCCTGATAGGGCTTCGGAAGCTCCTTCCTTTTGGGCCCGAAAGAGCGCGTGGCTCCTTTCCTGTGGACGTAAAGCTCTTTTTCCTCTCCATCAACGGTATGCTTTTCTTTCTTCACCGTGTTATGCCCGACATTGTACAGCAACGGAAGTTGGGAGCCAGGGAAAACTTTGTCAAAGGCGGTTCTCGTAAGATGGACAATTACCTGACGATTCGCGAACGCGTAGTTTATCGCGCAGTTTGTCGCTGACAGGTATTTCTGCCCTTCAGGCGAGTTTATCGGTGCGCAGACGAGCTCGCGCTCGCGTATGGGTATGTTATATTTGCGGGACGCTTCTGCCAGTATCTTGAGGTAGTCAGTGCCTATCTGATGTCCCAGGGCACGCGAGCCGCAATGGATGGAAACGAGTATCTGGTTCATGGACAAGCCAAAGCGTTTTGCAATCTCCTCGTCATAAATCTCGTCTACGTATTGGATTTCCAGGTAATGGTTGCCACTTCCGAGCGTACCTACCTGATTCTTCTCGCGCTTTATAGCCAGGTCGCTTACATTCTCGGGCTTGGCGTTGCCAACTACTCCGTTTTCTTCTATGTACTGCAGGTCGTCTTCGGTCCCGTATCCCTGCTTCACGATCCACGGCGCGCCTTCTATAAGCAGTTCGTTGATTTGGTTTCGTGAAAGTGTTATTTCTCCCCGGCGGCCGAGGCCGGCGGGAACCACGTCGAATAACGCGTCGACAAGCTGCCTTAGCTTCGGCTTCACGTCTTTTATCGTCAGATTGGTTTTTATCGTGGTGACTCCACAATTTACGTCGAACCCGACCCCGCCTACGGATACGATGCCGTTCTCAGGCGAGAATGCTGCCACGCCTCCTATAGGAAATCCGTACCCCCAGTGGGCGTCAGGCATAGCCAGAGACGCTTTCTGTATGCCTGGCAGGCACGCCACGTTCGAAACCTGCTTCAGGACCTGCTCATCCATCTCGCGGATAAGCTTCTCGCTGGCGAATATCCTTCCAGGCACGAGCATATCGTTTTTCCTGGGAATCTCCCATTCGTAATCGCCGATTTTTTTGAAAATCTTTGTGTCCATTTGACATCTCCTTATTACGTAAAATATAAAATAAACTTAATATAGTTTTTTCCCAATCTCAACTTCTTGTTCCGGTTGTATTAAAACACATTTCCCGTCCGGTTCTGGTATTCCTAGTGTTAGAACTTCTGATATTTCCGGGCCAATCTGCCTAGGCGGAAAATTTACTACGCAAAGAACCAATCTTCCCTTGATGCTCTCCTTTGTATAATTTGCAGTGAGCTGGGCACAAGATTTCTTAATTCCGATCTTCTTACCAAAATCTATTTTTAATTTGTAAGACGGCTTTTTTGCTTCAGGAAAATCAGCTACTTCAATAACTCTACCGACCCGTATGTCTAATTTATTGAAATCTTCTATTGTTGCCATACAATCACCTGCATGAGAAATCACGCACACTCTTTGCTGACTCTTACTTCATTTCGGAATAAACAGCGAGCGTGCATGTTACCCTAATTTCTGCTGAAATTAGTCCATACCGTATTTACTAATGCACTGATGAGAACGAGACTATTTAAAGATAATCTTCTCTGGCTTTGTCAATTTAATATTGATAATTATTATCTTATCCGGAAATAAACCCGGCCTATTCAAAAAGAAGAGTTTTAAAGCAATTTACATAACTGTTTATTATGGTTACCCACAGCCGTAAAAGAAAGATAAAAATATTTCTGACTATCGGATTACTAATAATAGTTCTGATACTTCTTTATAACTATAGTAAACAAGAAAAAGCTATTCCAAAAATTAGAGAAGAGTTCAATATTCAAGGTTTAACATGGCGAACTATTTCGTATTACTATCACCCAGGGATTTACGAAGAGATGTACAACCATGAAAGCAATAGCAGGCTCATCAAAAAGGCAAAAGATGTGGGTGCAAATTACCTTCTTATAAGAGTTTTTTATAATGGTACAAAAAATGGAGGGTTAATTGGGAATGACACCGAAGCTGAACAATATTTAAGGGATGCGATTGCTATGGCGCATAATCAAAAAATGAAGATTCTTTTAACTCCTTATGCGGAATCAAGAGATTATTGGGATAAAAAATGGGTTCTTTCTGAAGAAGTCTGGACCCACACCGTGTTGAAATGGGCAAACTTTGCTGAAAAAAATAACATT
>CAYVZO010000062.1:0-3242 GCA_964456345.1 uncultured archaeon
TGACATCGCATACTATTTCCTTGAGCTCTCTCTGGCTCAGCTCTCCGCCGTCTATCTTCTTCCTTATATAAGCCCTGCTGCGGAGCTCTTCCCTTGGCTCTGCGATGACCACGCTTCCGTTACTCAGGCAAAGTATGTCCTCGACTTCCTTGTATACGACAATGTTTCCCGGTTTCACGAATTTGTTCGTAACGTTGATTATGGCTGTCAGCTTCTTTTTCCCGTGCTTGAGCACTATTCTTCCCAGGGGGTGTACGCCGAGCTCTTTGGCATCCTCGTTGTTTATTATAGCAACTGTCTTTCCGCCTGCATCCAATCCAAGAGTACGAACGCGCAGTTTCATCGCAACCCCTTCAAAACACGCTTCGGATTCATTATTCCTTCCTCGTTGATTACTGCTGTGACGTATTTCCATGGAGTGATGTCAAAAGCCGGGTTCAGTATATTCGCCTTCATATCAGCAATTTCTTTCGGGCTCCTCATCTCTATTTCTATCTTCTTCCTTTTATCTATTTTGAGCTTGGAAGCAACAACATAAAATTTCTTTCCGAATGCACGGGCAGTTATAGCCATCGGCAGCGTGCCGATTTTATTGACGTTGCCTTCTTTACGGATGGCGTCGCTGCCCACGATAACAGCATCCGTGTCCTGCATGTAATAACCCATGGCAGAATCGACAATGAAAATAACTGGAATGCCAGCTCTGCCAAGCTCTTTTGCAGTTATTATCCCCTGGTTTCTTGGCCGGGTTTCTGTAACGTAAATTTTCTTTATTTTATTTTTATTTCCCTTCAGAAAAGCAACGACCTCGGAGGAATGGCAATGGGTCATGACTTTTGATTTTTTTCTGAATATGCGCTGGTCTGCTATCCTCTTCTTGCTTCCTTTTATTAAAAGAAGGGCATCATCTATGGCCTTCGTCGACTTTTCTTCTCTTATTTTTTCTACTACGTTAAAAAGCGGTACAGCAGTCGGCCTTGCCTCCACGAGCTTTCTGCATTCCTCATAGAACCTGGCACTGAAGCCATATTTTTTCGATGTCTTCTTCAAGTGCCTTAATCCAGCCTCAGCTATGTTAATAGCGCCCTGTACCCTCATGGTTTTGATGTCGTCTATCACGGCCATATTCATCTATTGCCTGCGACTGATTTATAGTTTTTAGGCATTGCCCCTGAGAAGCCTTGGTCTCCTCCTTCTCTTCTCCCTAGCGAGATAGTAAGACACGAATATCGCTGTCAGGATTATGGGAAGCAACAGCATTATGTAGAGCAGCGGTCCGGGCTCAGCACGAACCATTAGCGTGGCGTGAGCCAGCTGGAATACGGAGTCTTCTATATGCCTCTTCGTGTTGTACAACACGACTCTTGCAGATTCGTACTCCCCACTGCCGTAGAGCTCTTCTGCGTTTTCTAGTGCCGTCTTCGCGGATGTAAGGCTTTCGTTGGCGGTTCTTGTATCGAATCCCTTCAGGTCTGCTATAAGTATCTCTCTTCCTATCTCTGATATCAGGATTCTGTAATTCAGTATAGTATCGTAAACCTGGTCTTTTATCGATGGTGGCTCAGCCATTACTTTCAGTGTTGCAGTTTTCTCTATCTTCGCCTCGTCGCTTATGACCTCAAAACTGAGCGGGTAGTCGCCTACAGGCGTGTTATCGAAAGCGTCTATAGATACTATGAAAAGGATTGTCTCGTTCACAGCCAGTGTCGATACGAACTTGGGGTTTATAGTCGTGTTCACGTAGCTTGTAGTGGAAAGATGTAGTCTTATCTTGTCGAGCTTTATGTTCCCTGTATTGTTTACAATTATGTCGTAAAGTATGCTCCCTCCCCTGTAAACGCGTATCTCCTCATCATAATCAACGCTCAGCTGCGGTATCGCAACCGTGGTAGTCGTGGACAAACTCGTCCATACCATCGTAGTTGTTGCTATCGAGCTGGTTGTTGAGACCGTTGTTGAGTAGGGATTGACCGTAGTTGTTATGGTTACGTTGCCAGGGATGGTTGTAGGCGTGCCTGTTGTCGTAACATTGATGTATCCTCCGCAGCAGCACGCAGGGTACGCAGGGTTGGTGCATATGCCGATTATCTGCGTCTCCCCCTCTACACAGATTTGCCTGCAGGCTCCGTAAGTGAACCCGTAATAACCGCACTGGAGAGAACACTCGTATACAGGTGCTGTCCAGTTTGGCGGATAAACGATGAACGAACCCCATAGCTCGGCAACGCGACTGTCATAGGGAGCCCTGACCTGTATGTAATAAGTCCCGTCTGTAATAGGGACATACAACGCGTTGAAAAACTTCTTCATCCCAGGCAGCAGCAGGGCTGAAGAATCGTAATAAGTTGCAGTCAGGTTGAGTCTGCCGTTATACTTGTATATCTTGATTATCATCTGCTCTGTTATTTCAGTACTGCCTATGTTCGTGAATTCAGCAGTTATGTTCACGAACTGACCAAACCATAGAGAAGAGGGATAAGAAAGGCTTGTTATCGCTCCGTCGGTCTTTTCCCTTATGCTCACGTTGACGTTGCCGGTCACGAAGCCTGTGATAGCTGGGAAAAAATAAAGGAAGAGCAGGATTATGGGTATGAATATTATGAGATAAGCTCTCATAATAACTAATTACTGTGGAAGTATTAAATATTTGGATAGCAAGAACGGAATTTCCAGAAAAATTTTTTCCTGTAAGTTAAAACCAAATTCTTGATAATCTTTAAATACAAGGAATTACATATTATCTGTAGGATATTTATCCTACTTTTCTTTTCCATGGGGTGTGTGGGGGGCAGAGGAAAAGTGTGAGCTCCATGAACAAGGGAAGGTTTCTGGTAATTGGTTTCGTATTTATATTCGTTTTCTCTTCAGTCACGTTCGCGTATGCTGACGAGAATCTTACTGTTGAAGTGAGCATTACATCGTATGCAGAGATTACTCTCGACCCGTCAAGCATTGGCTGGTATGAAGTGATACCAGGAACCACAGGCGGAGTGAAGTATGTTGACGTGGAGAACACGGGTTCTGCCAACCTCACGAACATGTATGCATACGTGGATACCAACGAGGACGAGACCTCTACTCCTTATACCACAGGCTGGGCGCAGAGCTACGCAGCAGGAGGAGTTATCGCCTTCGCTAACATGACCCTTGGCGTAAACGCCACAGCAGGAACTGAGAAATACTTCTTTGCAGGAAGGCTGGAATGGAACTGGACAGAAGTGGTGGGGAACACCGACCACAGC
>CAYVZO010000063.1:0-3235 GCA_964456345.1 uncultured archaeon
CGACGCTCTTCCGATCTTATCTTGATATTATTCAGCTCCAGCGTTCCGCGCTGCATGTGGTCCAGCATGCGTCCTGGGGTGCCAACAACTATATCCGCTCGTTTCAGCTTGTGGAACTGCGGCTCTATCGAGACTCCGCCAAAGACGAGCGCTGTTTCCAGGCCCTTGTACTTGGAGAATTTCTGCATCTCAGCGCCTACCTGGTTCACAAGCTCGCGCGTGGGGCAGATGATAACTGACTGAATACCGAAACCGTGCTCTAATTTCTGGACAATAGGAACTCCGAACGCAGCAGTCTTGCCGCTTCCTGTTATTGACTGGACTATAACATCCTTGCCAGCTAATGCCAGAGGAATCGCTTTTGCCTGCACCTCTGTCATCTCGGCAAAGCCCACCTCGTCCAGGGCCTTTATTATTTGTTTATCAATGCCTAAATCAGAAAAGTATTTCATCACTATCCCAACTAATACATGTAAGCATGCTTAAATAAAGACATCCTTACCGTATTCCTTGAATCACCAACCAGCTTAACAAACTTCTTAAGCATTCCCGTCATAATATTATTTTAAGGTTTTGTTTATGGATGGCAGGAATACCATATTTGATGTTCCTGATTCTCGCGTGTTTTTTGCAGAAAGCGGGCTTGAGTACAGCATACGCGACGGCATATTATACACAAAGAATGTTCCTGCAAGATCGCTTTACGCAGGCAGCATACCTGCTGAAAACTACGACTGCCCTGGGTTTAGCTGTAACGACTGCCTTTATAACGGGAGCCGTCCTATACACGAGGAGTTCGGCGGACCAAGTCTGGAGAACGGCTATATAGCTGACCTGGAGCCTTACATAGACGTGGACCGTATACTCGTTTTCATGCATCCAGAGACAGAAGGCGTTCATTGGAAGAGGACAGATTCAGGCATATTGATATTAAACGATGAAAGGTGGGATGGAAATGGCCTGAGAAAGGCCTACGAGAAATTCTCCACGGTAATCAGAAAGTAAATCCTAAGAATCAAGCTCGTGCACTTTTGTAGTACATATCAAGCTTGGCTGATAAAAATGTCGAAGTTTAAAAACGAAAGTTAAGACTGGCGGATGGGATGTTCAGAACAAGACAAATCTGATTAACCACTATAAAGAAAGGGTTACTGATGACCCGCTTCTCAAAAGGGATTATACGCCTTTAGATATAGAGAGAAGGATACGCTCAGCTGCCAACCATGCTGGTCCCAATGAAGCAATAGAGCTTGATAGCGGCACGCTAGCGTATAAAACCAGGTTCACAAAAAAGGGATCATTCTATTATCTCCTGGCAAAAGTAAACCAAGAGCCAAAGGCAATAGTTCAGTCTGGACAGAAGAAATACTCCAGAATTACCTGGCCGGAATCATGAGCAATGGCCGTTCTATATACGATCACAGAAGATGATAATTCTTAACAATAAGACAAGTCTTTTAAGCATTTCCGCGATAGCATGGAATAAGGATATGACATGAGAGCAACAACACATAAGAACTGTACAATGGCAGGCATACGATTAAAGGTTAAGAAAATACTGAAAAAAAATACGGTTATCCTCCGGACAAGCAGAAAAAAGCAACGGAAACTGTGTTGAAACAGGCAGAACTAATCTGTAAAGACTGGTCTGAGAAGTGACTATCATGAAGGACGAGGCTAAGATTCTACTTCCTGCTTCTGTTGGGATAATATGTATAGGAATAGTCCTGTGCTATCTAAACAATTGGTTGGGTGGATTATTCTTTATTGGTTTAGGTATATTCTTGGCGTATATAGGTAGATAGGTATGGGCGGAAAAAGCATAGCAGGAAGAGCAGCAGCTGAGAAACAAAGAGCTAGGATGTTACAAGGTCTAGGTAAACTATACTTTGAGGAAAGAGCTGCTCAAGAGCGAAGCCCGCCTACTCGTGAAGAAGTCGTCTGCCCTCACTGCGGCTTCAAGGCCCGGTACTCGTTTATTCGTTGTCCGAACTGCGACGGTGTGAGGGGTGAATAGTCAAATTCTATAACTATAGCTTCTAGGATAGATATATTTATATAATTATATATACTTATATACTATATAATTATATAATTTTTGTTGATTTGCTTAATAAAAGGTGATATAATGAAGAATTCCAGCATAATGATGGCGATAAAACACGAAAACAGAGATTTGTGCATTAATTTTTATGACAACAGAAAGGTCTTGCACTATCCCACGCTGAAAACAGTCCTGCTGGTAGAGGATGCTATAAGAAATGCCAAACTGCCAATAAACAAGGCTGAAATAAAAAGAAAAATAAAGGTGAAGATAATGCACCAGACACTTAATATAATTTTATCCTATCTTGAGAGCAGGGGAATTATAATAAAGGCCAGAAACGGTTACGTATGGATATACAACCCCAGCAAAAAGCTTGAAAAAGCTATCAGAAAAGGCCGGGAAGTACGATGAAATACAAAGAACGGGAAATAAGAGTTTATTTGTCAGAAGATGCACAAAAACAGTACGACGAACTGGAAGCCCTTGTAAAGAAGGAGCGAAAAGACGGTATATCAAAATCTTTCAACCAGCAGCTTCTGAAATCAATCGACAAAAAGCTCGGCTATCTTAGAATGAATCCTGTTGCAGGCGAGAGTGCCCAGAAGCCGCTACCTAGGGAATTTGTCATGAGATACGGAATCAATAATCTCTGGATAATAGACCTTGTAAATTATTGGCGCATGTTTTATACCCTAAAGCCTAACGAAATCGAGATCATTGCCCTTGTACTCGAATGGATGAACCATAACAAATACAACAGAGTATTTGGCAGGAAGAAGAAGTAATCTCAGTGTTCTCAGTATTAATTCATAAGATGCCCAAATTGCGGAGAGGGGGAATGAAACTTAAGAATATTAATCGTTCTCTATATTCATGGTTGACCATATAACCCCTATTCTGGTATTCTTTGTATATATAGCAGGATGGCTTTGTAAAAAAAGAATATTTAATTTCCTATTAAGGTTCAGAAGCCCAGACTTTTTAAGAGAAGCTTACACATGTCTTAAACCAACTATTAACAGCTGGCAGAAATCAGTAATTTTGCCTATAGTGTCTATTCTTTTGTTCTATTCTGTATTGGTATGTATTCTCAGAATAGGTATAACCCCTGCGAATTTCACGGATTTCGGCAAATTCGTCTCTGTTGCATTTACCCCTTTCGCTGAGGAGTTGATTATAAGAGGTCTG
>CAYVZO010000064.1:0-3204 GCA_964456345.1 uncultured archaeon
AAATTAATAGTATGTACTTCCTCAATGACAAGACCTGATGACCCAAACTCCGAGGTAAAGCGTAATGTTTTCTACAGCATAAAAGGAGCAAGAGCAAGAGCCGGTGGCGTATACGTTGTGTACGGAGATCAGTTCATGAAAGGATGCAGAATACAAAAAACAGAGCAGTTCATTAAAAACCCGTTCCAAAGCAATTACCCTGTCGGCGTCATCAAAAATGAATGCATAGAGTACAGCAACGGAGACAGGGTCAGGATAGGATTCAGCCCAGGGGCAATGCCAGAAATGTGTACGAATATGCACAAGGTTGATGAATACGATGCTGCAAAAGTGGATGCTGACGAGGCTGATTTCAGGTCCCAGACCGAAACTAACAGGAACGAAACACTGAACGTTCATCCAAAAAAAGCCACTGTAATAAAGACCTACTCAAGAGGGGACATACCTGACTGGATGGCAGGTGAGTTCGAAAGATTTATAAAAGAAGGCCATACGTTTGTTCTTGCATCACCCAATGTCAAGGATTCTGTAATACCTGCATACAAGCCAACAGCTGACGCATTGAACATGGGTGCATTATCTGCTTATGACATGGTGTACCCAGCTGCTGTGGCAAAAACACAGTCGGTTATGGGCAACGTTGCCCATTTAGCAGAAGGGACGAAAAAAAGAAGGGACATGGTAATGGAACTCTTCTACGATATACAGGCAGATGAAATGACGATACCAGAAGCAGAGCCGCAATATTTTAAATAATTCACCGGGTATTGTTTACCTCTTCCTTTATTTGCTTTGATTCGCATACAGGACACTTCACACTCTTGTAGAACCATTGGTAATGACAAGAACGGCAGAGCCAACTGTGTACCTGTGTTTTCTTGTACTTTGGCATCCTTGTCGATGCCTGCTCAAGAAGGTCCAGGTCGTCCTTCGAAAGGAAACCGTTAATCCTCTTCAATACCTTGCTCATACAACATCCTTATTTAGAGAGCAGAGGAAAAGTTCTTAAAGCTTTTTATCACTAACAAGTAGTTTCAAATTAGGTACAGATATCTTCTATGCACGTACAATTTCCTTTACATGCCTCGTATACAGGCGACTCACAGCCGTCTTCGCACGTGCAGTCATCAACACAGCCGCAGGCTGGCTCTATGCCTAATATGCATGTTTCAGGGTTTGCAGGGTCGCAAGTTCCGTAGACAAAAAGATTGTATAAGCCACTTGCTGCAAAAAACAGGCTGATGAACATCGTAAGCATGAATGCCCAGGAGATTGCTTCGAAGTGCTTGTATACGAATTTTGCGAGCCCTGGTTTTCTTTTTATAAGCTTGCCTGTTATCTTGCTCTTCATCTTCTGGTCAAATGCTGTCTCACAGGGTCTTAGAGTAGCTCTTCTATATACGCAATGAAAAGCTTCTTTGGCATAGCCTCGATATTTTGCAGAGAATACACCGAGAATAGAAAAAACGGCCAGCGCGACGATGCAAATCATTTCTTAAACACCTAATATATTTACCTCAGCTTAGTTATGTCCTTTATCGTATTTATTAATACCTCAGCTTCTTCTTTCGTGTTGTATATGTAAAGGGAGGCACGGATCGCTCCTTCTATTTTATTGGCGTTGAACCAGGAATGGACGCAGAACTGTCCGGAGCGGACAGCAATATTGGCAAGCTCGTCAAGCATTATTGCTGCGTCGTGGTGGTTGATTCCGTTTATGTTAAAGGATATGACACCGCCTCGTTCTTTAGGACCAATAACATCTATACCTAACGATGATAAGCCATCAATTATAAAACCAGAAAGCTCTTTTTCGTGTTTCTCCACGTCCATCATTCCTATGGCTTTGAGGTAGCGCACAGCTTCTGCAAGGCCCATAGCGCCTGCGTAGTTTTGCAGGCCTGCCTCGAACCTTGCAGGCGGTTCCTCTAACTCACAGCTTTCGTACGTCGTGTTTTTTACTGTATCACCGCCAACAAGAAACGGCTCTAATTCTTCTAGTAAGTGATATTTCCCGTAAAGCACTCCGATAGAAGGGCCAAGCATTTTGTGGCCCGAGAACGCTATGAAATCCGCGTCCAGCTCCTTTACATTGATTTCTTTGTGCGGCACGGATTGTGCGCAGTCCAATATGACCAAGGCACCTGCTTTGTGCGCCTTCTTCACGATTTCCTTTGCAGGAATCGTGTAGCTGTCTAGATTAGAAGTATGGACCATGGAGACGACCTTGGCGTTCTTTACCTTGTTCTCGAAGTCTTCCATGTTGAAAGTCCCGTCCTTGTTTGAATGCACAATATCCCTTCTAACCCCTTTTCTTTTGCTGAGAAATTGCCAAGGAAGCAAGTTTGAGTTATGCTCCTTGTCTGTGCCAAGAACAACATCCCCTTCTTCTAGCTTCAAAGAATTAACAAGAAGGTTTATGCCCTCTGTTGTATTCCTAGTGAAAATAATCTCTCTCTCTTTTGCAGAAATGAATTTTGCTATCTCCTCGCGAGATTTCTCATATTTCTCCGTGACCTCGTTGCCGAGTTTGTGTATGCTTCTGCCGGCGCAGGCAGGATATTGCTCATAGTATTTGTCCATCGCATTTATTACCTGCCTAGGCCTTAAAGATACGCACGCATTGTCCAAGTATATTATGGGCTTTCCTCTGAACATACGCTTGAGCACTGGAAAATCCTCGCGAATCTTTTCTATGTCCATTGTCATATCCCCACCAGATACAAAGCCAGCCGCGGATAGCCAATTAGAGGGAAGGCAAAAACAGCTTTCCCGAGAATCCATTCTTTCTCTACGACAAGCGGAGTTCCGGGGCATGTGCCCTCTACAGTATCAGGGCAGCCGTTGTTGTCGCCTTTTATTATATAGCCACCTTCCCGGACCTCGATAATCCTGTGTATTATTGTCTTGCTTGTGCCAGGCCTCTGGTATATTACTATGTCGTCAACAGCAGGCTTTTCTGCCGGGAGTATGAACAGCATGTCGCCGCGGTGAAGCACAGGTTCCATCGATTCGCTGACAACAGACACAAGAGGCATGGGGGTCCCTGTGACAAATATCAGCATCTGGTAGAAGACCCAGGCACATAGAAGGGATGCACCAATTTCCAATAAATCTTTTCTGTTTAATGAAGCCATCATGCACGACCTCTTGACTCGCCGGAAAGGCCTGATGCGATTAAATGAGCCACACGAATAGGTTCAG
>CAYVZO010000065.1:0-3199 GCA_964456345.1 uncultured archaeon
GAACCGGGCATCGATTCCTCCGCAGTTCGTTGTAACTATCACGCGGGAGATGCCTTTCATTAACTCACAAGAAATAATTAGTTCTCTGTATATATATTGGTTATTCGTGCCCGAATATGGCAACAACGTTGTTCTTGCTGGCTTTCTCGATGCGCACGAAGCCGAATCGCTCGAACTGGACCACACTGCCTATCTTTGCCTTGCTTATGCTTGGTTCGCCGTAGCCCTTTATCTCGGTGTTAGCAGCAATTACCCTGACCTCTATGCACTTGGAAGGGACCCATTGTATCTTCGGCAACGGCTTGAGTTCGGTGCCTTCGTATTTTGACACATTTTCCAGTTTTATGTTGCACAAATCCTTCAAACGCACTTCCAGGTTCTTGTATTTATCGAAGTCCTTGCTATCTACGTAGAACTGCCTTCCAAGGGAGAATTTCCTGAAGCCTTTTTTGACCTCGGGATGAAGCGGTATTTTTGCCTTCTTTATAGGCATGCCCTTTATTTCTATCAGCTTCGGGTCTGGTATGAAGAAGTAACGGTTGGCTGTCTTGTCCACGATTCTCCGGTTGTAAGCAGCCAGGTTTTCCGAGGATATTGTTATATCCGATGGTTTCGGCCCTATGTCAATTATTATCTGTCTCAATGCGTCTGGCTGGAACCCGCGCCTTCTCAGGGCTATTAGAGTGCCAACGCGAGGATCGTCCCATCCTGTATAGCTGCCGTCTTTTATGCCTTCACGAATCTTGCTCTTGCTCAGGACCATGTCCGACAAAGAGAAGCGGCCTAACGTAACCACGTAGGGATATTCCCAGCCGAAATACTGGTAAATGTATCTCTGCTTTGCCTCGTTAGTTGAGTGTTCCTGGCCCCTCATTATATGCGTTACTTTCAGGAGGTGGTCGTCTATTGCAGAGGCAAAATTGTACAGCGGCCATAATTTCTTTTTCACAAGCGGGTGCTTTGGATTGTCCACGATGCGGAAAGCTGCCCAGTCGCGAACAGCCGGATTCTTTGCATCAAGCTCTGTTTTTATTCTCAGCACTGCTTCCCCTTCCTTATAAGACGGGTTCGAGGTGTTTGCAGCAAGCATTTTTTTCCATTTTCTCATATTCGTTTTTGCGTCTGCAGAACGGCAATCGCATGCCTTCCCCTTGTCTCTCAATGCCTTCCACTTATCCGCGTCACAGGTGCATACATAGGCGTGGCCGTTCTTCACGAGCTCTGTTGCATATTTATAGTACAGGTTGAGCCGTTTTGACGCGATTATTTCCTTGTCCCATTTTACCTTGAGCCATCGCAAATCATCCTTAATCCATTTGTAGAACTGCTTCTCCGGCACTTTTACTTTCGGGTCCGTGTCATCGAAGCGGAGGATAAGCTTGCCTCTGTATTTCTTTCTGTACTCGTCGCTGAGTATGGCTGGCCTCGCGTTGCCTATGTGAAGAGCTCCGTCTGGGTTAGGCGCGAAGCGTACGACGAACCCCTCTCTCTCAAGGTCCAGGTCAGGCAGGCCTTTCTTCTCTATCTTTTTCTCAGGCTCGTATCCGCCAAGCTTGTCAAGCTCGCTCTTCTGCTTTTGCAGATCCCAGGAGTTGACCTCGTCAGCTGTTCTCTCTATCTCTGATCTCAGTTCGAGAACACGGCTGCGCATGTCGGGATTGTCAGCCAGCAGTTTGCCTAACACGCTCTTGGGCTGAGCAGTACCTCCGTGGCCGGTAGCATTTATCAAAACGTACTTCTTGACTAGTTCGTACAAATCAGTCATTCTATATATATATGCATGCGACTCTTCTTAAAGCTTGGAGAAAAAATAGAACCATGAAATTCTACTACAAGGATTTGATATTGGAAATCCCTTCTTCTGTTTACTATCCGCGCGAGGACTCATTGCTAATGGCCAAAACACTGGAGAATGCCGATTTCAGGAACAAAAAGTGCCTTGACATGGGCTGCGGCTCCGGCCTTTTGGCAATAATCATGGCGAAAAATAATGATGTTACGGCTGTGGATATAAACAAAGAGGCAGTCAGAGCAACAATAGCTAACGCAAATAAATGTGAAGTGAAGCTGAAAGCATTCTTTTCTGATTTATTCTCATTCATCAAAGATTCCTATGACTTAATTGTATTCAATTCTCCTTACCTTCCTGTCCCTGATGATAAAGACATAACATACAGCGGAGGTAGAACCGGCAGGGAGGTTATTGGAAGGTTCATAAGCCAAGTCAAAGCATGCCTCAATAAAGACGGCAGGGTCCTCCTCCTTATTTCTTCATTAACCGGAGAAAAAACAGTGCTTGATGCTTTCAGCAATAATAATTTCTCAGCACGGACAATCGCGAGAGAAAAAGTCCCGTGGGAAGAGCTGATAGTCATTGAGGCACGTAATACTTCCTGACAGCACCTGTAAAATCTTCCATTGCGAAGGGTTTTGACAATACAGCCACTGCGCCTAGCTCATTTTTTCCTATCCATCTATTTTTCTCGATGTCTGCTGTCATTGCAAGCACAGGCACGTCCGGATACTGGTCCTTTACGTACGCTGCAAATTCCTGCCTGCCATGATAATTGACATCACTTATAAAAAGACCATAAGACGCGTTATCGGCTTTAAGTATACCTATAGCCTCATGTCCGTCAGAGGCTGATAATGTTTCGTAATTTTCCAGTTCTAATGTCTTTGCTAGTAATTTACGTATGCTAGGCTCGTCCTCGACAACCAAGATTTTATTCATACCAACCACGATGAAAGAAATCTTCTTAAATCTTTTTACGGGTAAGGAAACGCTGTGCACGGTATGCAAAAAGCCTGTGCCATGGTGCCCTGTAAAACAGAATAGAACCGGCTTTATCGCCGTTCCTATGGTCTGCCAGCTTGAGCCTGGAACTCAAGTATGTATTGGCACCAAGCCCGCGGTATGTGGGTATTAGTTCATTTGCTATCTCTTCATAAGAAGCCTCTTTGCCAGAAGAATATACAATCTTGTTGTCATTTGTCTGGATGAATGGAAATTCATTGGCTTTGACTGATTTGGCCCTAAGGGGTTTTACATCCATCCTTCTTATCCTTGTAAAGTTCTTGTCCAACATTGCGTATAAATCATCTGCGTATAGTCCGCCTATGCTCATATGAAACGACTAAAATGGCTAATGATTTAAAACTATTTTCTTGTATATCTTATCATGCCTGTAAACGCACC
>CAYVZO010000066.1:0-3039 GCA_964456345.1 uncultured archaeon
TATTGCCTGATTTCCCTGCCTTTATCGATAATATCCCGGAAACCGTCTTAGAATTGACCACAGAAACCGTACAATATTGCAGCAATATTGTAAACGATAAGTATATATATGACTTCTATGTAATAACTATATAGTACGGGGTGTGGACCATTAGAATTATAGGAGAGATGAGATGCCCAACAACCTTGAGAAAAAAATTCTTTCATTATTGAGCGAACGGCTCATGTCTGTGTCGCAGGTATCCAAGGAAATAGGCATGCGACGCGACATGGTCAGCGGCTATTTAGAGGCATTAAAAAACCAGGGCAAGCTCGAGTTCTTTCGTGTTGGCCGCTCCAACGTATACATTGCAAGGAGGTTGAAAAAATGAGGGCGCTCCTTGTTTTATTCATTCTTTTGCTGTGTGCCCCTGTCCTGGCAGTGCCTACTATAAGCAATTGCCAGGTGCGCCACCAAGAGCTCTGGATAGGCGAGAGCAATAATATTTACCTGACCTGCAGCGACTCCGTTGCTATCGATAGCGTCTATGCGAACATAACAGGGCCAAACGTGACGCTGCCTACACTGTACTTCGAAAATATCTCGACAAGCTACAACCTTACCATAGACAGCTCTTATTTCGACCGCATCGGCGTCTTCAACGCAACCGTGGCGTGCAACAACACGAACGGAGAGACAGCTACTACGGAAACACAGATAGACGTTTCGAAACTGACAGGCTATATCAGTAATGCGACTTCTTTCGTGTATGTAGGAGATATAATAGAAATCGATTTCATGGTGATGAAGAACAACGTAAATCTCACTGAGGGCGTATCTTTTGAAGTGGAATTCAACAATCAGGACATTGAATTACGCGTGCCTCCTGCGTATGATGCGAACAAGGGATGGCTCCTGAAGATGGATGCAGAGAGCGAGGGCGATTATACTGCTCACGTATACGCTTTCTACGACAGGGCAAACGTGACGAAGACGACGGGCATAAGCGTGAGAAACGAGATCGAATTCGAATTCTCAAGCGTCAGCAAGACGAACGTGGAAGCAGGCGATACCATAAAAGTCGTGCTCAAGTCAGCTGACAAAGGAACGCCGGTAGATTTGAACGCGGACAATCTCTACTTTGAGTTAGGCAGCGAAAATCCTGAGATACTCAACATAACCAAGAGCGGGTCCTACTATAACGTGGAGCTTTCAATGCCTGAGCTGGATTACGGAAGGTACGACCTCTATGCATACCTACTCTACAAAGGCACGAACAAGATAAACACGACCATAGACTATCCGCTTAGTATAGAAGGTAATCTTGTGGAGAACGCAAAGTTAAAGTTTACCTCAGGAGACAGGATAGTCACGATGACTGCGGACAGCAACGGAGACTACTCAGGATTCCTTTTGCCAGGGACGTACACAGTGGATGTTGAACTGCCTAAATCCAACATGAGGTTGTTCACTACTAAGATAAACAACTACAGCGATTCCATAAAATACTGGTATATTGAAACGGATATAGAGGGGATAAATGTTGTAGATGCACATGTTTATGAAACGGATTTGGATTTCTACATGGCCAGTATAGACATGTTCTACGAAGGCGAAGACGATGTGAGGCTGTTCCGCTGCAGTGAGTGGGATTCCGCGACAAAAGAATGTCACGACTGGCAGCCTTTCGGCGCGACGATAAACACGAACAACAACTCAATACATGTCGAAATATACAACCTGTCCGCATTCGCAATCGGCAGGGTAAAAAGGATGCTGATGGATTTTGCTTTCGACAAGGACGTCTACGCGCTGAAAGACCTTGTCCGGGTAAGCGGGAAGGTCTACGACGAGGACAACAGCCCTGTGGAAAACGCCATGGTAAAACTCCATATAGGCGAGGCAAGCTCCACTACGTTTACGGACAGCAGCGGCGATTTCTCATTAGATTTCATAGCGCCTGATTACGAGGGCACGCATGAAGTCCTGATAACAGCAAGCAGGTATGGGTTCATCGAGACCAACAGCACAAGGAACATAGAAACCGAGAGGATAAGTGATGTGTCAATAATATTCCCTGAGACCGTTAAGGTCGAAGCAGGCAGCAGCCTTGAAAAGGAGCTGAAGATAATCAACATAGGTCAGGAAGAACTTACCAACCTCAAGATAGAAATATCAGGAATAGACGACTACTATTTCATGAAAAAGGAGATAAACAAGCTGGATATCGGAGAAACGGAAACTATAGGCGTCAGGTTCTTCGTCCCTTCTAACAAGACCACGGAAACCTTAAGCGCGGTGATAAGCGTGTCAGGCGACGTGTCAAAGGAAAAGATATTCGGCTTCACAATCGAGGAGAAAATCGAAAAAGAACCGGCAGGGCCAACAGGCTTCTTCGTGAACATCGACTTCAGCCAGATAACTTCCTACCTGAACTCCATCCTGTTCATACTTGCATTCGCAACAGTCTCATTCACCCTGGCATTCTTCTGGAAAAGGAAGAAGCGTAGCCACAAGGATCTGGCAGTGATAATGGACATTAAGAGTCATTTCCACCACGAAAAACATAGGGAAAAGGACGAGGGCATACTGATGAAGCTTAAGGACGAGATAATTAACGCTGAGAAGAAATTCGAAAAGCCCAAGAAAGAAGAGAAGGAAGACAAAATCGTATTTGGCAGTTGAGATATATGAGGAACTTAATGGTTTTTTTTCTTGCAATCTTCATACTCCTGTCTTTCCCGAATACAGTCCACGCTGCAAAGCCTGAATGGTGGAACCTGTCATGGAACTACAGGACATCCCTTGACATAAATTCCACCCTATACGACAGGACGTGGTGGCCTGTAGAGGTTCCAATAAACTTCAGTCAATTATTGACAGGTACATTCGACGAGAATTCGTTGCGTGTTATTGAGTATTACGGAGTTGATGTAGCCCACGAACTGCCAAGCCAGTTCGACCCAGGAGACGACTTCGATACATTAAGCAATGCGGTAGGCACGGTTGTGTTCCTGCTGAACGGGACAACTTCTGCCAACGCAAGCAGGAGTTTCTATT
>CAYVZO010000067.1:0-3030 GCA_964456345.1 uncultured archaeon
TAAGCAGAAGCAGATAGTCTTCCAGAAGCCTACTTCTTATCGTGAAGGTAGGGAGGAGCTTACGAGTGAAGAGGTCCGCCAGAGGCTCGAAAAGATGAGCGACGAGGACATAGCTGTGCTGAAGATAAAAGGGGGGCGTCCTGAATGGTTTGTACTGACGATACTTCCTGTCCCGCCTGTTACTGTCAGGCCTTCTATCACGCTGGAAACAGGCGAAAGGAGTGAGGACGACCTTACGCACAAGCTCGTGGACGTTGTCAGGATAAACGAGAGGCTGAAGAAGAACCTGGAACTCGGCGCCCCGGATTTCATAATAGCGGACATATGGGAGCTGCTGCAGTATCACGTTTCGACTTTGATGAACAACGAGATATCGACGCTGCCTCCGGCACGCCACAGGTCGGGACGTGCGCTCAAGACGCTGATACAGAGGCTCGGCAAGAAGGAAGGTCGTTTCCGCGGAAACCTCTCAGGCAAGAGGGTCAACTTCTCCGCAAGGACGGTGATATCTCCTGATCCCAAGATATCCATAAGTGAGGTTGGCGTGCCTTTGGAAATAGCCAAGGAGCTTACTATACCGGAAAAAGTCAACAAGAATAATATTTCCGAACTTAAAAGAATCGTCCTGAACGGCCCGGGCGTCCATCCAGGCGCAAATTATGTTTTAAGGCCTGACGGAATAAGGAAGAAAATCACAGAGGAGAACAAGCAGGACATAGCAGAGGAGCTTGACGTCGGCTACGTGGTCGAGAGGCACATGAAGAACGGCGACATAACGCTGATGAACAGGCAGCCTTCGCTTCACAGGATGTCGATGATGGCACACAAGGCAAGGATAATGCCGTACAAGACTCTCCGAATAAACCTTACAGTAACGATTCCTTACAACGCAGACTTCGACGGTGATGAAATGAACCTGCACGTGCCCCAGACTGAAGAAGCCCAGACAGAAGCAGAAATGCTGATGAGCGTGGAAAATCATATACGCTCGCCGCGATACGGGCTCCCAATAATTGCCTGTAAACACGACCATATCACAGGATGTTATATGCTCACGAAAAGCAATGCAAAATTCAGCAGGAAGGAAGTGGCAGAGCTCCTCGTTCCGCTGGGAATAAAATTCGATTCCAAGGATGAGTACACAGGCAAGGAGATATTCAGCTACCTCCTGCCAAAAGACCTGAACATCGAGTTCCGTTCGTCTACGTGTATTGGCTGCGCCAAGTGCGAGAAGTCGGGCTGTCCGCATGACGCTTTCGTTGTGATAAAGAATGGCAAGCTCAAAAAAGGGGTTATCGACGACAACGCCCTTGGCGAAAAGAAAGGCAAGCTGATAGACATAATAGACAGGAAATACGACAAGAAGACCGTGAGGGAGTTCATAGACAACGTATCAAAGCTTTCACTTGCGTTGATATCCTCAAAGGGTTTCAGCATCTCCATAAGCGACGAAGACGTGAGCGAGAGCTCGAAAAGCAGGATAGAAAAGCTGCTGGAAGAATACGAAAGCAGCGTAAACAACTACATAAGGGATTACAGGTCAGATAGGCTGGAGAAAATACCAGGCCTGACATCGGAAATGACGCTCGAGAACAGGATATTGAGGCTGGGAAGCGAGGCTTCGAACAAGGCAAACGCTATAATCAAGAAAGACCTGCCGTTTAATTCAGCAGTGATAATGGCGCGCACAGGCGCACGCGGCTCTTTTGTCAATCTGACACAGATGTGCGCTTTCGTCGGCCAGGAATCGCTGGAAGGGGAGAGAATACACAGGGGCTTCCTCGAAAGGACGCTGTCGCACTTCCCCAGAAAGGACCTCAGCCTCAAGGCGTGCGGTTTCGTCAACCAGGGCTACAAGACAGGATTAAAACCGTTTGAATTCTTCTTCGATGCCATGAACTCCCGCGAGAACCTCATGGACAAGTCGCTGCACACCCGTCACTCAGGCTATATGGAAAGAAGGCTGGTCAACGCTTTGCAGGACCTGAAGGTCGAATACGACGGTACAGTAAGGGACAGCAAGAAGAGGATAATACAGTTCCTTGCCGGCGAGGACGGCGTAGACCCTGCGAAAAGCGACAACGGAAGCGTAAATGTGAAGAGGATTTTATAAGGTGGTGAAATGATACCGAAACGGACCATGCAAATGTTCGAGGAGTACTGTGCTGCAAACAACATAACAGGCAAGGCAAAGCAGGAAAAACTCCAAACCCTTAAGAGCATGATGGACCGCTACATATATGAGCCAGGCGAAGCTATCGGAATCATAGCTGCGCAAAGCATATCAGAACCGGCAACACAGATGACGATGCGTTCTTACACGCTTGCGTCACAGAGCGACAGGCTCAGCAAGGTTACTCAGGGATTGCCGCGTCTGATAGAGATATTCGATGCACGAAAAACATTTGAAAAGAACATGATAATCTACATGAAGCCGGAATACAACAACAAGGAGAAGTGCAAGGAGATAGCAAACGAGATAAAGGCCTCGACCGTGAACGACATAATAAAATTCGATTACATAGACCTGGTGAACATGAGGATAGAGCTTGAGCTCGAAAAGGAAAGCGACAAGGAAAAGGTAAAGGAAATCGTCGAAAAGAGTTTTAAGAATACAGAGATATCCTTCCGCGAAAAGAAGGCCTTTATAAAGCCGAAGAAGGACGACATAAAGAACCTGAGAAAAATAAAGAACAAGATACTGGAATCCCATGTCAAGGGAGTCAAGGGAATCGAGAACGTCGTCGTCATCCGGGAGGGGAATGACTGGATAATACAAACAGCAGGAACGAACCTCAAGGGAGTGATCAAGCTCGACGGAATCGACATAACAAGGACTACAACAAATGACGTCCACCAGATATACGAAGTCATGGGAATAGAAGCTGCGAGGAACGTGATACTGCAGGAGGCGAAAGATACCCTTGATGAACAGGGACTGGATGTCGACCCAAGGCATCTCATGCTGCTCGCAGACATGATGACTTTCAGCGGCGAGGTCCGCGCAATCGGCCGTTACGGCGTGTCCGG
>CAYVZO010000068.1:0-2853 GCA_964456345.1 uncultured archaeon
TCAGCAATCTGGGAAAAGCCCTTTTCTATTTTCTTGGCGGGCTTCTCAACCTCCTTTACATCGCTGAATTTCTTCTCATAGACAAAGACGTCCTTGGCCTTCGAGAGCTTCTCCACGTGGTTTTTCAGGGAGCCCTTTGCAACGTCCTCCTTGACAGCCAGGACCTCCACGGCAAACCACGCCTCTATCCAGCCCTCTTTCCTTTTGCTCTTGATTTCATCTTTCAGGTCGTCGTCCATGCTTATTCACTATAATAATCGTATTTAAAGTTTTAAATTATCGCATTCTCCATGCACAAAGAAATAGCAAAAAAATTGCTATTGGAATGCGAAAAATACAGGGATGTTAAGACATTCAATAAGACGCCTGCTTATGTTTATTTGAAACAAATGAAGGATAATGGCATAAAGGCTCATGCAGAACGCGTTAAGTTGTTGTGGACGCCAAGGGAGCTGGTCACTGTTCTTTACTGAAAAAAGGTGACCACTCCATACCTGCTAATGGTATCTTTGCTGAGCAGCTTGGACAGTGATAATCCTTGCCTTTTTTTACCAGATTGGGCTCTGAAGAATAGCCGTTTCTTTTTATCAGGAGCGCCTTGCAGTTGTGGCAGTACGTATTCCCTTTCTCGTGTGCAATGTTGCCTATGTAGACGTAGTTCAGCTGCTCCTCAGCTATCTTTGCTGCCTTTTCCAGGTCCTGCCTGGTGGTTGCCTGGGAATCAAGTTTATACCTGGGAAAGTAGGCTGAGAAGTGGAGCGGTATGTTTTTGTCAATGCCTGCTATGAAGCTTACCATCTCCTTTATCTGCTCCTCCTGGTTGTTACGGCCTGGTATGAGAAGGTTCGTTATCTCTATCCAGACGCCAAGCTTCTTGTACGCCTTTATCGATTTCCTCACAGGCTCCAGGTGAGCAGAGCAGAGCTTTTTGTAGAACTCCTCATCGCCCTTGTAATCTACATTAACGGCGTCCAAGCCTGCCTTTTTTATGGGTGCCTCATTGGTATATCCGTTCGTAACCCAGACATGGTATTTGTTCATGTCTTTGCACAGCTTAGCGGTTTCGTAGAAATACTCGTAAAACACAGTCGGCTCTGTGTAAGTCCATGAAAACCCTGGATAGTTGTTTATGAGCTCCTTCAGCTTCTCAGGCGGAATATCCCTGCCTGTAATCTCCTCTTCGCTTTCTGGCTGCGAGATCTCCCAGTTCTGGCAGAATTCACAGCGGAAGTTGCAGCCCTGCGTCGCGACGGACAGCGTTTCTGAGCCTGGTGCAAAGTGAAAAAGCGGTTTTTTCTCTATAGGGTCTACTGCTATAGAGCATGGCTTTCCGTAGACCAGGGAATACAGCGTTCCGCCTAGGTTCTTGCGCACGCGGCAGAAGCCTGTGTTGTTTTCAGCTATCTTGCAGTTGTGGCTGCAGAGCCTGCAGTTCACTAAATTCGCTATATTACTAGTCTCGTCTGCCTTTGCCCAGAACATGGCTTTATGCATGAGAAACACTTAATAAGGTTTGCGAAGAAAAGTTTATTAAAATGCCTAAACTGCCTCGGTAGCTCAGTAAGCTCCTTTTTTCTTGAAAGAAAAAGTAGCTTGCAGTCAAAAAGAACTGTAAGCATATTATGAAAAAGGGGCTGGAGAATGGTAGAGCGTTCGCCTCGTAGCCGCGTGCCTGGTAATATCCTTTCAACAGGAGGAATCAGGAGGCACTCGAAACTGAAGGGGCAGAGCCCCTGCGGTTCAGAAAGCGAAAGGTCGTGAGTTCGAAGCTCATCCGGGGCTCTACAAAATAGGCTTGATATCGCCGACACCGAATTCGTTTATGTCGTTTAAGACGAACCCGTCGCACCTGCCTGAGGCAGAGCACTTACTGCAAATATCAATTTTCTTTTTCAGCCTGTATGACGGCAGGTCCTTTATCTCTGTCTTTACGCTCTCAGGCGGCTGGCAGCTCTCACCCATGTCCGGCGGCAGGCAGGTATTGTTTATGGATTCGTCAATGAACCCGAAAACACAGAAGGGTATTTCCAGGAAATTAACCCTATAGTTTATTTTCTTGGCATATTCGTAGGCTTTCTTCACGTAAGGCCCGAGCTTCTGGATGGGAATATAGTAAGATTTGTAGTTCTTGTCGTCAGGCATGATAAAAGGTATCGAGAAATAGAAACCGACACCCAAGCTCTTTGCCAGGTCGATTATGTTAGCCAGGTCGTCCTTGTTCTGCTTCACTATCAGGCAGCTTACTTCTACCCCTATGTCAGGTGCTTTTCGGCGGATTTTCCTGATTCCGTTAAGCGTCTTGTCAAAGCTTCCTTCAGAACATGTGAATGCCTCGTGTATTCCTGCGTTCGAGCCGTATATGGGTATCCTGAACTCGTCAATGCCTGCAGCTATGATATCGTCAAGGAACTCGTCGTTATCAAGCGAGGTCCCGTGTGTTGACAGCTGGACGGATTCGAAACCCATGCTCTTGATGTATCTTATCAAAGGCAGGATAAAGTCGTACTCTATGGGGTCGCTGCCTGAGATGGCTATTTTCCTTATGCCGCGGTTTCTGAACTCTATGAGGTTTCTGTAGACCATCCTTTCCTGGTATCTAATCCTGGCTTCACTGGCCCTTTCGTGGCCTCCGCAAAAAAGGCACTTTAGCCTGCATCCTGGGTTTAATATTACGCCTCCTACTGGTTTTTGTGCCATAAATCATGACTTATAGCGCTGTATTTAAATTGATTGAATGCCGACAGAAAGCCTTTAAAAACTTTTTGCTGACATTCAGAATACAACAAAGCTTAATTATAAGTCTTTTCCAAGAAAGGCTTAAGCGAGAATGGAGTGCAAGCACTTCCAAATAAT
>CAYVZO010000069.1:0-2820 GCA_964456345.1 uncultured archaeon
CATTCTCAACAACGCCGAGTATTTTCGTTTTCTGCGACTTTCCGTTTGCAGAAACGTTCGCAGTGTCTGCTGAAAGAACTTGGAGGCTTCTGGCTTTTTTCCTGGTTTTCCTCCTGCCGACGTAAGTAGGAATGTAGTCACTGCCTCTTTGGTGCTTCTTTTTCTTGCTTACCTTCTTCAGAAGCTTGCCGGTGGGTTTTCTTTTGGAACGCATTTTCCATTGAGCCATAGTAAACAGAATCATTACAATTGGCTAATTATTTAAAGGTATGCAACATTAATCTTAACATTTTGTTTCGTTTGGAGGTTTCAGAAAATGGAAAGACCGATAGATGTTTTGAACAACGCGAAGGGAAAAAGAGTCTTGATAACCCTAAAGAAGGGTACTGAGATATCAGGAATACTTCAGGCTATGGACCTGCATCTCAATATGTGGATAGAGGATGCAGAAATAATAACTGAAGAGAAGAAGACAAGGCTCGGAACAATCCTTGTTCGCGGAGACAATATTCTCTATGTTTCTCCTGAAAAGGTTGAAATAAAGAAAGAAGAAGAGTAAAGGAAAATTCTAGAAGAACAACAGGGTAGGTCATATGACTAAGGGAACACCCTCTTTAGGCAAACACCAGAAGGTAACACACATACGCTGCCGTAGGTGCGGCCGGCATTCTTATCACATACGCAAGAAGAAATGCTCTGCGTGCGGCTACCCCAGGAGCAAGACCTACAAAGAAAAGTGGCGCTGGAAGCCTGTAAACAAGAAGAAGAGAAAGAATCTGAAGGTAAAACACCAGAAGCCGAAAACGAAGTATATGTATAAATAACATATCAGAATGTCAAGCCCATTCCTAATAAAATTTCTCTTAATGCATTTGTTCTGAGGTAAAAATATTTAAGTTTCTTTATTTCTTCTAATCAAATAGCTTTATAACTTAGAAAATCAATATACTTTTAGCAAGGCGGTATTGAAATGATGAAATTGTCCATATCAAGATGCTCGGTATGCAAAAGAATTCGTCTAGTGGACAAGTCGCGCGGCTCGCCTGTATGCTTTGCCTGCAAACAAAAATCAAAAAAGAAGTAGCTGGTTCTAAGGAAGCTTGATATATGCGTTACTTACTCCGGATTTCTTGAGCCTGCCACGGAATTCTCTTATAGTACTTCTTTCAGCATCAGTTAAAATAATCGGTACTTCGCAAATAGTATCAGGAGTATACCCGTTAGACCCGTTCTTATTTGATTCATAGGCATGGCTAATACCTGGGTATTGCCCATGTTCTAATTCACTGCAGATTGTCTTTAATTTTTTGTACTTAATACGTATACTACCTGTATCTGTTATTCTTCCATTATTTTTATTCTTTCCCATATATCCACTCTCCTATTCTCCACGAAATATCACAAAAATGTTTAAATACCTTCCAGAAAGCCAATCCCGGTCCCTTGTCCCTGGCCAGGAACAAGAATCATTCCGGCTGTTTACTTCTTGAAGCCGGCAAAAATAGTATATAGATTAGCTGAATTCAGAAATAGAAGATGCCATTTCAGTTTCATTTTATCTCAAACATTATTTGCCCGGCCTGATATAAAAAGATTTCTTTGTTCTGAAACCTAAAAATTTCTTATTACCTACACGACGCTGGATACATGCTGGTCCTTGTACAGTCTTATTACGTTGTCAACGAACGTGTCTATTTTCGGCTCATGCGAGACGATTATTATCTGCCTCAACATGAGTTCGTTTATCACGTCCCTTATGCGGTCAAGCTGGTCAGAAGAGAAACCGTCTGTGGGCTCGTCCAGGATTATCAGGTCTTTCGTCTTTATCGTTTCTATCATGGAGTTTATTATCTTGTTAAGCGCAAGCCTGTAAGCCAACGCCACTGCTGTTTTCTCCCCTCCTGAAAGGTTCAAGTAATCCGTTTCGTACCCGTTCTGCTCTATTATCGGCGACAGCTGGTCGTCTATGCGTACCGTAAGCTCGTCGCCCATTATTATGCTGAACCACTTCCTGAACAGGGTGTCAAATTCCTTCTGGATTGAAAGCATGACGTGCCTTTCTATCGTGTCCATCAGGTTTATGAAATAGGAATCAAGCCAGCTGACAAAGCTGTTTATCTTGTCTATGTCCTTCCTGGCTTTCTCCTTTTCTTTTATTTCCTCTCCCAGCCTTTTGATGTAGTTCTCCGAATCGAATATCTGCTGCTCATAGCGTGATTTCAGCCTTTCCTTTTCAAGCTTGGAATCCCTCAATTCTGTCAGATCTTCTTCGAGCTTCCTGAAGTTTTCCTCTTTTTCAGGAAGCTCTTCAAGCTCTTTCCTCAGAACCGACAATTCCTTTTCGATTGATGCAATCTCTGACACAAGGATTTTTGCCTCGCTCGCTGACGAATCTTTCCAGCCCAGCAGATCTTTCAGCGAGTTCTCTATCTGGTAAGATTTTTCCAGCGAGGAGTTGTATTCGTTCAGGTTTTCCTGCTCCTCTCTCGTTTTTTCAATCTCCCTTTCCAGCTCCTCTATTTTCGCTGAGAATTCCTTTTCAAGCTCCCTGTCGTTCTCTATGTTCTTCAGGAAAGCGGCTGAATCGCTTACTTTCTGCTTGCAGACGTCGCATACGCCTTTTTCGTATATGTTTTTCAGGTTCTTTATCTCCGTACCCACGACCGTTCTTTTCGAGAGGAATAACTCTTTCTGCTTTTCCAGGGAGGCAATGAGCTGTTTTATTTCTTTCAGGCTCTTCTCCGGCTTCTTAATGCTTTTGTATTTTTCTGCTTCCTTCCTGTAGTAGTCTATTTTTTCTTCGAGGTTTTTTGAATCCCT
>CAYVZO010000070.1:0-2787 GCA_964456345.1 uncultured archaeon
TACAAGGGTCACTCTGGGCAGGGGTATGGCAAACAGGATAATTGTAGAGATGATTTGATGAAAGTATTGCTGATGGGAAACCAGAACGTGGGGAAAAGCACGTTCTTTTCGCGGTTAACGGGGATAAATGTCGTTATATCTAATTACCCAGGCACGACAGTAGAATTCAAGCAGGGCAAGGCAAAAATCGGCAAAAAGATAGCAGACGTAATAGATGTACCCGGGACTTATAGCCTGGATATTACTTCTAAGGCAGAAGAAGTTGCAGTCAGGATGCTGAAAGAAGGAGACGTTGTTGTTAATATTGTCGATGCGACAAATCTTGAGCGGAATCTCTACCTGACACTGCAACTGCTCGAGAAGAACATACCAGTTATAGTTGCCCTGAATTTCTGGAACGAGGCAAAACATAAAGGAATTAGAATCGACATAAAAAAACTTGAAAAGATGTTAAAAGTCCCCGTGGTCCCTGTTGTTGCAATAACAGGAGAGGGGATAAAGGATGTCATCTCAAGGCTGAAAGAGGCCGAAGCGCATTCTCACAGACATAGTTATAACGAGAGGTGGGCGAGGATCGGCAATATCGTGAAGAACACGCAGAAGATAAAACCCAAGAGGCACACGTTGCTCGAAGCACTGGAAGACCTGAGCATAAGACCAAAGACAGGCATACCTATCGCACTCCTTGTTCTGACATTCATGTTCTTTGCAGTAAGGTTCATAGGAGAAGGGCTGATTGAGTACGTATTCGAGCCCCTGTTTAATTCTTATCTCCCGATTATCGAGGGTCTTGGCAATGTCATGGGTTCCGGAATGCTTCATGATATTCTAATCGGAACAATGATAAACGGGGAAATAGATTTTGTCCAGTCCATGGGACTCTTGACTACAGGCCTTTTCGTCCCTTTTGCCATGGTATTGCCTTATATATTTGCTTTTTACCTTTTGCTGGGGATTCTGGAAGATAGCGGTTATCTGCCAAGGCTTGCAACACTTGTAGATAATCTAATGCACAGGTTGGGCATGCACGGACTTTCAATCGTGCCTATGATGCTTGGCTTGGGGTGCAACGTCCCAGGAGCGCTTGCCACAAGGATATTGGAGACAAAGAGGCAGAGGTTCATAGCCATGACGCTTATTGCTGTAGCAGTTCCCTGCATGGCCCAGACTGCGATGATATTCGGACTGCTCGGAAGATACGGCATACAGGGCCTGGGTATACTATTCCTAACGCTTTTCGTGGTATGGTTCTCACTTGGTTATCTACTTAATAAACTGGTAAAAGGCACAAAACCAGAAACATTCATGGAAATCCCGCCTTACAGGATACCATACTTAAGAGGGCTTATAAAAAAACTCTGGATGAGATTAAGGAACTTTATTCATGAAGCAGTGCCGTTTGTTATATTCGGGGTATTTGTTGTAAATGTTCTTTACACATTGGGCATAATTTCCATCATAGGTACTGTAGCAGCGCCTGTGGTAGTCGGCGTGCTTGGTCTTCCAGAGGAGGCTGTAGCATCCCTAGTCGTGGGCTTCCTCAGGAAAGACGTTGCAGTAGGCATGCTTTTGCCACTTAGTCTTACAATGAAACAGCTAATAATAGCAAGCGCTGTTTTGACCATGTACTTTCCATGTGTTGCTGCATTTGTTGTTATGTTCAAGGAGCTTGGCTTAAAAGACCTGATAAAGGCCATTGCTGTAATGGTAATTGTATCATTAACTGTGGGCGGGTTACTGAACTTGATTCTTTAAGATTAACTATTGCTATCATAATTTTTTCTATAGAATAAATATCGGAAATTGTTTCATTAATTAATCTCAATTCAAGGGGTTATTCCCTCATCTCCATATAATCTTAAATATACAGGCCCTATCATGGGTTTTAATTGATTCAGAATTTTCCGGCATTCCAATCAGTTGCTAGATATAAACAATTATATTTCACTATGTAAAATATAAATACGTAGACGGTACTGAAGGAATTTTAATCTTTTCCAACAATTCTAATCAGGCACCAATGGTCCAATGGTAAGACACAAGCTTCCCAGAGCCTTTCTTTTCGCAAAAGAAATCCTCGGGAAAGAAAACCATATTAGACTGGAAACAGCTTGCAGCCCGGGTTCGATTCCCGGTTGGTGCACTCTAAGGCTACTTCTTATTCCCGTCGCCTTTATAGGCTAAACTGAAAAGGTGATGGTATGGACATACACAACTTTGGTAGGAATGTAGATAACGTATTGAAAGTAATATCTAAAGAAATGCCTAAAGAAAAAGAGGATATAGTAAAATTCAAATTATATCTAGAAGGAAAAGGAAGAAGCAAAGGAAGAATAATGAAATATCTCTATCTTCTAAAGACACTTTCAAAGATGTTAGACAAACCATTTAGGAAGGCTACTAAAGACGATATGATAAAATTAGTAGCTGAGATAGAAAGGACTGAAAAATGGACAGATTCCAGCAAAAGAGATTTTAAAATAGTGTTGAAAAAATATTACACTTGGCTTAATGGCATAGAAAAGAAAGGCACCTATCCAGAGATTGTTAGCTGGATAGAAGTGGGTGAAGGTAAGAAGGATAAACTACCTGAAGAAATACTTACAGAAGAAGAGATTAGAAAAATGGCTATGGCCACTACTGATAATATAAGAGACAAGGCACTTATTATTTCGCTTTATGAGAGTGGAGCACGAATAGGAGAGTTTCTTCCAATCAAAATAAAGAACATTGTCTTTGATGAATATGGTTGTGTAATAAGAGTTACTGGAAAGACAGGTGGTAGAC
>CAYVZO010000071.1:0-2731 GCA_964456345.1 uncultured archaeon
ATAGAAAAGGGCTTTTCCCAGATTGCTGAGGTAAAGCTCTTTGTAAGGAGCCTTTTCTCGCTGATAAGCATCGTCATGCTTTACGCCCCTTCTTCAATAGAGATTATAGGGCCCAAGGGCATGGACGTGAGAATCGACGAAATCCAGAATATTGCGAACACACTTGCAGCTGTCGTGCACCAGTTCGCTTCAGCAGGCGTGGGCGGCGTGGTCATAAAGCCTGAATAATCGTGGATTTATATTTTTCACTGTTTATATGATAATTATGAGGCCTTTATATCTCCTGTTTTTTGTCCTGCTCCTGCCTGTGGCACATGCACAGCTCCTGTCGTGGGACATCGACATTTCCATAGATGACGACCAGACTGCTCAGTGGGTGGTTACGCTCGAACATGACGAGGAGATAAAAAGAAGCGATTATTACGTGCTCTCGCGGATTACAGGCATAGAGGTCATTGCTGACGGCGAGTTCATCGACTGCCTTGCAGTTACCCAGGACCTAGGCACATCAATCCGCTGCGATGGCTTCAGTGCCAAGAAGATAGTGTACAGGTTCAGGACGCTTGACATCACAGAGAAAATCCAGAACCTCATGAGGTTCAGCTACAGGTTCTCCATCACCAGGCTTGTTGACGATTTCTCTGTTACTGTCAGGCTGCCGCTTGGTGCAGGAACTATTGAGCCTTCGAAACTGGCAAACACAGGTCTGAAACCCTTCGAGCCGATATGGGGAAGGGAGGGCTCTGACGGCAGGCGAATCTTCCTCGAATGGAATATTGCGAATCCTGAGCTCGGCAAAACGTTTGATATCTACGTTATATACGAACGCATAGTGGAGTTCAACCAGCTTGCAATAATCATAATAATACTTACCACGATATCGATAATGCTTCTCATTGCGTTTATGTTCAGGAAGAGGACAGTAAAGGATATACTGCCTGTGCTCACTCCTGGAGAAAGAAAGGTGATGGAAATATTGCTCAGGGAGAGGAAGGACGTTGACCAGAGGCATATAATAAAGGAGACGGATTTCTCCAAGGCAAAGGTATCAAGGATAATACACGACCTTATGAACAGGGGCATTGTCGAAAAAATACCGAAAGGCAGGCGAAACCTCATAAGGATAAAAAAGAAGGATTAATAATAGCTTTTATTAGCTAAAAAGGAAAAATATAGACTTTGGAACTTTTAAACGCTTCTTTAAACTTTTATAAACTTTTATAAACTCTTTTATACTTAGTGTACGAGCTATACGAAACTGTTTCGAGTCATGCTTATATATAATAAGCTTCCATATATAGACTAATGTTTCAAGCCTCATAGAGGTTTGATCCGGACAAACCTTTAGTGCCGTTGGTGCTAGAGGCAGGAACTGTCTGCGTTGAAAACGCAGACTTGTACGAGGAGACTTCGGTGAAGAAATGCAAATAAAAAAGGTTTTAACTGCAGGTGCCATGGGCGCATTGATGGTAGGGTCTTCACTGGCCTTTGCAGCTGACTTGGGCGACTACCCGTCACCATTCGTAACGAGTGATGATGGCGTACAGTCCTTTGTCGTTGTAGGTGCAGACGCCAGTCCAGAAGACGTAGTAGGTGCCATTGATATAGCAGCCCGATTAGGTGGTGCGGTAACAACCGAGAAGACAGCATCAGCAGCGACTACAGCAGTAACACTAAACGGCAAGTATGAAGAAATAGCCTTGGACTACAACGTAACCCAGGAGTCTGGTACATTCCCAATGACATTGAAACATCATCATGTCCCAGCTCTCAGGGAAAACATAAAGATACCTTGGACACACCAGTCATCCGACAATGAGATAGATGCTCACGAGGAATTTGCTCTTGGCACTCTAACGATGTCAAGAAACCCGGCAACCTACAATGGTACAATTTTCCTGCAGGTTCCTGACCCTCCAAGTCAGATAAACGAGGCAACGGATTACGCTCCGTTCAGCTACAGGTATGTATTTGACGAAACAATGGAAGGTTACGGCAACCTCAGCTCAACAAGGCCATTGACAATAAAAATACTGGGTACGCCATTCCAGATAACTGAGATAGGCGCAACTTACCTTGTGGCTATGTCAGGTGAGCAGCTTGACCTGGTTCCAGGCGAGGCTCAGGAAACCAGCGACGGTGATTATACAATAACCGCAACTGGTTCATCCACTGAGTCTGGTATAACCTACTGGTGGATCAAGGTAGCCAAAGGCGAAACAAGCCAGGAAAAGAAAATCGAGGTAGGCTCAAGCACAGACACAACCTTTGATCAGGTAGACAATATGAAGGTAAGAGTCGTAACCAACTTCACAAAGACGACTTACCCTGAAGGCGTTGCAGTAACAAACCAGGTAGTAAGGGTGGTTGCTGGTACTTCAACTGAGTTGAAGTACGACGCGAACACAGGTTCTCCGGTAACAAACCCGAGTAGGACATCTGGTGACAACTACTTCCCAGACGGATCAGGAGACTGGAGATTCGAGTTCTATATCCAGAATGCTGGATATTTCACGAACAACGACTATATAGCAGTCTACTATGACCCTTGGGATGGTTCAAGTACAACTGAATCGCCGTACAACAACCAGCCATTGAACCTGACAGCGGGGGAGAAGATAAGCCTGCCAAACGACTACTTTGACGTTGAGTTTGTTGCAATGAACACAGGAACATTCGCAACAGTGACCGTAGATAAGGCTGTTACAAACCTTTACTACGGCGGCAGTGG
>CAYVZO010000072.1:0-2697 GCA_964456345.1 uncultured archaeon
CCTGCGAACTGCTCGCTCTATATGGATTCGACTGGCTCGTGGGCTCTTAATGCTACGAACTCCTCGGTCATAAACGGCACGAACACGATGCCTGTGCGCACATTCAACGGCACGTATACATACAACTTCCACTGCTTTGACCTGGCAGGCAACAATGCCTGGGGCACGAATATGTCGTTTACGGTTGTATTCACGTTCACGAACTTGATGTACAACATCACGTATCCTTGGATAAACTACGTTCGAGTCTATAACGCTACTGGCTATCTGGTCAGCGAGATCGGGCCATTGAACGGCGTGCCTTCCTACAACTCGACTCTGGAAGTGAACGCGCTGACGAGCTACAAAATCCAGGTCGAGGACATGTACGGGAACCGCATAGAGAAGTGGTATCCTTACGTCGACCGCGGCTACTGCATGGCTACGACGAACTTGGAGAAAGTGACCATAGCGAGCTCTTCGTGCCCATACACGGCTGTGGATTCGTTCTATGGAAGCGACGTCACATTCCTGAACTGCACTTAAACCGCGTAAAAATAAAGGGAATCAGGCAGTAAGAGCAGAGATGCCACCCTGTTATTACTGCCCACCTGACCCTTTCCGTTTATTTCTTTTCGCGCAAGATTATCTTTATATATCTGGAGAGGTAAAAATATTCAGTGATAGAATGAGGAAAGGACTCAGCCCGCTGCTTGCGACTGTTCTTATAATATCTATTGCTGTTGTCGTTGCATCCATACTCGCGGCATGGTTCCCAGGCTTATTGAGTGGAGAGACGAGGACCATAAGCAACAAGACAGGAGTAATAGTAAGCTGCGGTATTGTCTCTGTCCAGGATGTTTATCTTGATTTCGACTCCAACGTTAGCAGGGTCTTTGTCAGAAATTCCGGCCCCAGCGAGAAGCTAAAGTCCGCAACTTTGCTGACAACCAAGGGCATTGCAATCCCGAATCTCACGGAATTCCCCCTGACTGTGAACCAGGGCCAGTTGGCAACCATAGAATTCAATATCTCAGGCTACATAACTGCCTGCGCAAACTACAGCCAGGTTATACTCTCGACTGAGAAATGCACATCAGACAAGTATGACGTGAGGCCGAAGAACTGTTGATTGTTATGAAAGGGATATCGCCTTTACTGGCAGCAGTACTGCTGATTGCCATAGTGCTCGTAGTCTCAGTAATAAGCATGGACTGGATTACCACGCTCTCTTCAAAGGAAGGCCGTGTAATCCAGAACAAGACAACAGAGTGCAGCACTGCCTCGTCCGTGATACAGGACGTGTACGTGGATCTTTCGACGAACATATGCAGGATATCTGTGAGGAACACAGGATTCGGCTCTGACGAGCTGCAGTCAGCTGTGGTGCTGAGCAAGAGGGGAGAATCCTCGACTGCCATAACAGCATTTCCGATAAGCTTCCCGCAGGGAGCGATTCAGAACCTGGAAGTCAACATAAGCGGAATTATAACTTCCTGCGATAACTTCAGCAAAGCGGTTGTTTCGACGAGCTGCGTGTCTGCGGAGTTCAGCGAAGAGCCAAAATGCACAGCCTAGCGGAATATCCTTTTTCTGGGCTCTATCTTTTCTACGACATCCAGAAGGCCCTTTACGCTGAGGTTCAGTATGTTCAGGAACTTCATGGTGTATTCCTTCTTCTCCTTCAGACTGACCAGGACATCAACGAACATGGCTGAGTTGAATACCTGCGGGAAATTGCCATACTGGGATCCGTTCGTGGGGTTGAAATGCTCTGCGCACAGGTAGAGGTCTGTGGAGCTGTTCAGGCAGGCCTTGATGTATTTCTTCGCGCTCTGCAGGTCCTTGGACCTTATGAAGTGGAGGCTCAGCCACAAAGTCGGCAGGTAGAAAGGAAGCACCGCGTCTTCGAACCTTTTTACGCCGTAGCCTTCAACAACCAGCTTTTCCTTTATGAGCTTCACGGTTTTCTTTATCTTCTTGTTAACAGGCGACAGCAGGCCGTAATCCTCTATAGCCAGGACAGATATGTCAATCTGCGAATCATTGTCATACGTCTGCAGGTAAGCCTGCCTCTGGTTAGACCAGGAATACTTGAGCACGTCTTTCTTTATCCTGTTTTTTGTCTTCTCCCACTCGTACGGATAATCCTTTTTCAGTATCTGCGCCATCTTTATGGCTGACTCAAGCCCGACGTAGCACATGACCTTGCCGTATGTCCACTGCCCGAGCTCCTTGTGCTCCTTTTCACGCAGTTCCCATAAGCCGTTCTCAGGCCTTTTGTAGCTTCTTTTTATCCAGTTCGCAGCCTTCTTGATTTTGTTCCAATGCTTCCTTAGGAATGCCCTGTCCTTTGTGAAGAGATAATATAAGTATGTAGTATTCAGGATGCCGCCCTCGCTGTCCAGCTGCAGCTGGCTCTTTGCAGCATTGCTTATTTTTATGCTGCCTTCCTGGTTAGGGCCTTTGAGCTCCTCTACTACTATTTCGTCAGGCGGCTCTTTACCGTCTATGGTATAGAAGGGGAATTTCCAGTGGCCGTTCACTTCCTGCAGGCTGTAGAAAAAATTGAGCAGCTTCCTGACTTCCTCATAATGGCCTGTCTTCAGCAGCGCTTTGGCTGCAAAATAGCTGTCCCTTAGCCAGCAAAACCTGTAGTCCCAGTTCTCTGTTCCGCCAGGAGTTGCCGGGAATGAGGCAGTCGGGGCAGCCAGGATG
>CAYVZO010000073.1:0-2677 GCA_964456345.1 uncultured archaeon
CTGCTGTTACTACGGTAATAGCGATAAGCAGGGTGCCTGCCAGCAAGGGCGAGATGCCTTTTTTGTACCTTAGCATTAACTCACTGAGAAATAATTGGGTTTTAATGTTTTTATTACTTTTCAAGGCCTTTCAGGAATTCACTCACACAATGCGGAAGGTCTTTGCTGTATCCGCCTTCAAGCACGGCGAATATGGGAACTTCCACGGTCGATATCAAAAGCCCTATTCTCATGAAAACCTCTTTCGTAAGGTTCAAGTCAAGGAGCATATCGCCTTTGTACGTGTCAAAGCCGGCTGATATGGCAAGGAGGTCCGGCTTGAAATCTATTATTTTCCTTACTGCAGACTTCAGTTTCTTCATGTATTCATCATCGTTCGTGCCAGGCAGCAGGGGATAGTTTATACAGTTGCCTTCTGAAATGAAGCCGGTCATCGGAAACGCGTTCTTCTGGTGAAGCGAAACGTAAAGGACAGCTTCGTTTCCGTAGAATATGTCCTGTGTTCCGTTCCCATGATGCCCGTCTATATCCAGAATCGCGACCTTGTCTGTCTTTTCCAGTGCAGCATTCACAGCTATTGCAATATTGTTCATGTAGCAGAATCCGCCTAAAAACCGCCTTCCAGCATGATGGCCTGGTGGTCGCATGAGCGAAAATGCCCTTTCACCGTGAAGCGAATAATCCATCGCGTCCACAGCAGAGCCTGCTGCAAGCTTTGCGTATTCAAATATGTCAGGAATCACAGGCGTGTCCCTGTCTACGAACTCGTTGTTCTTTATTCTTTCCAGCAGCTCTTTGTCGTGAACCAGCAATAGGTCTTCGTCGCATGTTTTCGGCTCAACGAATTCCATTATGTTCCTCAGCAGTTTTGCTGTTTCCCTAACCCTTGCAGGGTTTTCAGGATGTCCCTCTTGCCAGTAATCCAGGCATTTCGAGGAATAGAAAGCCTTCATAATAATTTATTCATTTCTGCCATTTATAAAAATTAGTAAAGAGGGCGAAAAATAAAAGAAGCCATTACTGACATATTTTTCTTTATTATATTCCAAAGACCTTTTTTGCGTTCTCTGTCGTTGTTTGCAGAATTTCTTCTTTTGCTGTTCCTTTTATCTCGGCAATTGCTTTTGCCGACTCCTCGATTAGCCACGGCCTGTTTATCATTTCCCTGCTGGTCGGATGGAGCCAGGGCGAATCTGTTTCGAGAAGCATGTTTTCTAATGGCGTTCCTTTTGCAAGCCTTTTGTGTTTGTCACTCTTGCACACCAATGTCGCGAAGGATATGTAGTAACCGCAGTCAAGCGCTTTATTTAGTTGCGTTTTGCTGCCTGAGAAGCAGTGGAACACAACAGGAATTTTAACCTTCTCGATTAGTTTCAGCATTTTGTTGAATACGGAATTGCTTCCTGGCTCGTCCCGGACATGAAGAACCAGTGGCTTGTCAATCTCCTCGGCAAGCTTCTTCAGTCTCAGGAATACAGTCTCAGCCCTTTCCCTCTTTTCAGGCTCAACCTGGACGTAGTCAAGGCCACACTCACCTATTGCAACTATCTTTTCCTTGTTATTCCGTATGAAATCCACATACTTGTCTATTTCCTCGTCTGAATAACTGATGGCATTGTGCGGATGAAGGCCAAGCGAGACGAAAACAAAGCCTTTGTTCTGTTCTGCCAATTCTAGTATTTTGTTCTTATCCTTTATGTCGGCAACAGAGCTTATTATTGCGGCCATTTTCTGCTTGGCACGGCTGATTACTTCTTCAGGTCTTTCCATGTATTCCAGATGGCAGTGGATGTCAATCATAGCGACCACGGTATCCGTATTTCCCTGTAAGGGGAACGAAAACGTAATAACCAAGCACAGTTTTTCTTACGTTTTCGTTTTTCTCTATCAAAAGCATCTCATCGCCTACTGGCATTACCATGCGTCCGTTATTTTTCAGCTGTTTTATCAGGGGCTCAGGTATCGATGGTGCGGAAGCAGTGACTATTATTCGGTCGTATGGAGCTTCTTTTTCGTAGCCCTGCGAGCCGTCGTGCTCGACAACGACGACGTTATCGTAGCCCTGTTTTTTGAGGTTGTCAGAAGCAAATTTAGCCAGTGAAGGAATTATCTCGGTCGTTATTATTTTTCCGTCTTTGCCGACGATTTCTGCGAGTATCGCAGCCTGGTATCCAGAGCCTGCTCCGACCTCGAGGATTTTCTGGCTTTGCTTCGGTTGCAGGGCCTCTGTCATGGCTGCTATAGTCAAGGGCTGCGATATGGTCTGACCCTCCATTATAGGCAGGGGATAGTTGGCATAAGCATACCTTTTCTGTCCTGGGGGAATGAATTCCTCACGCCTGACTTTTCGGAATGCCTCTATTATCTCAGGTGTTTTCAGGAAACCCTCTGATACCAGCTCGTTTATCAGCTGTTCTTTCGAGGTAATCATAAATTTATATTGCATAAAATGCATAAGAATCTTATGCCGACATTCGGTGAAACGATACTCCACATGGTATGGGCAGTGATAATGGGAATACTCAACACCCTGTCTATGGTCCTCAAGGACCTTCTGCAGCTTTTCGGTATAGTCATAGAAAACCAAAGCAGCCTTTCGCCGCTGGCTCTTGGTATAGCGGTATTAATACTCGGGATAATTCTGTATGCTATTCTGAGATTCCTTAAAGCTGAAGGG
>CAYVZO010000074.1:0-2630 GCA_964456345.1 uncultured archaeon
GCTCACGACGATGGGGAATGTTAAACTGCCCATGATATTTACAGGCAACGGCGGAGAAGACCGCGCAAAAGAGCTTCTCAAGATGGTGGGTCTCGGCGAACGGACAAACCACTACCCCAACCAGCTTTCTGGAGGCGAACAGCAAAGGGTTGCGATAGCAAGGGCGCTGGCGAACAGCCCGGACATAATACTTGCTGATGAGCCGACAGGCAACCTTGACTCAAAGTCAGGAGAGGCAATCATGAGACTGCTCACTGATTTAAATAAGAAAGGATTAACATTAATTATGGTGACACACGACAAAAGGATAGCTTCAAAAGCTGACAGGATAGTTCATATTAAGGACGGATGCATAGTGAGGCGGTAGGATGAGAATATCTGTTTTGTTTGTTGCGATGCTTGTGTTTTCTTTGCTTGCTTCGTTTGCCTTAGCGGACGAAAAATCGATCCAAATAACCTCTTCAGTCACGCCTTCGTCTGTGTCGCCTGGCAACAACGGCTATATAACACTCAGCATAACCAACTCAGGCACGCTGTCTGTAGACAAGCTCAAGGTGTACGCAGACACGTCGCTCCCTTTGGATGCGACTTACCTTGACATGGGTAGGCTGGCAAGCCTGAAGTCAACATCCGCAATATTCAAGTTCTCTGTCCCAAGTTCCACCAAGCCCGACTTCTACACAGCCAAATTCACGGTTGAGTATTGCTATGAAAACGACTGCAGGGAAAACATACACCACGCAGTCATAAACGTTAAAGAGGTGACATCACTAGAGCTCGTATCCTTGACACCTGATTCGTTAAAAACAGGCAGGAACGAGACTATCACGTTCAAGCTCAAGAACAACGGCGGCGACATAAGCAACCTTGTATTCGTATGGGAGGAGCCAAACGACATGATACTGCCGCTG
This sequence comes from uncultured archaeon, assembly GCA_964456345.1. Lineage (GTDB taxonomy): Archaea > Aenigmatarchaeota > Aenigmatarchaeia > GW2011-AR5 > GW2011-AR5 > CAYVZO01. The sequence continues at coordinate 912 of CAYVZO010000074.1, forward strand.
GGCACTGACAACAGAAAGTTCGTGCCTCACCTGGGAAGCGGGGGCAGTTATGACATTGAAGTAAACGCGCTTGCCAATCCCGAAGCTACAATAGGACTGTATCCAATTTCTGTGCAAATGACCTACGATGACCGGACAGGCACGCGGCAAAGCATAAACTCGACAATAGGAATGAGGGTTGTCGGCGACTTCGACTTCGTTTCTTTGCTGGAATCCCAGGATATACTGGCTGCAGGCAAGACCGGCAACGCGGAGATAAAAACGGTTAACAGGGGCGACCTCGAGGCAAAGTTCCTGACTCTGTCGCTGTCATCCGATTCGTTCTACATAGACCCTGATTATGTCTACATCGGGAACACCAAGCCTGATGACTACGATACAGAGAAGCTCTGGCTGACAACCAAGAACGTTCCGTCAGGCAATTACCCATTGAACGTCGAGCTTTCGTACAAGGATACCTACGGGAATTCATACACAGAAACGCAAAGCATAGACATATACGTTTCTTCGCCAGAAGCCTACGCAGCTTCCCAGCCACAGGCGTCTTACGACTGGCTGTACTTTATAATATTCCTTGTTGTTGCCTACATCTTGTACAGGAAGTTCTGGAAGAAGAAAAAGAAATAAAGGAAATCATCATCTAAGGTTCTAACAATATTTGTTCCTATTGTCTTCCTTTTCACTTCTTTTCAAAGAAATAAATAGAACGAAAGCGGCAGGCAGAAAGGTCTTTTTCCCTGCCTTCTATTTGCTTCCTAGACAACAATTAAAACCTTACAGAACCAATTGAGTATAGGTGTGACCATGATACAGGATCTGTTCCTGCTTTCGTACAGGAATCTCAAAAGAAGAAAGCTTCGCACGTTCCTTACTCTGCTCGGGATTGTAATAGGCGTGTCAGCAGTGGTCGCATTGATCTCGGTTGCCCAAGGAATGCAGCTGGCTGTCGAGAGCAACCTCGCGAGTGCGGGGTTTGACAGGCTGACCATAATTCCTGGCGGGTCTGACGAGCTTGGGTTTCCTATGACAGGTTATTCTGCATCGAAACTGTACGAAGAAGACGTAGAGGCTGTCAAGAACGCTGACGGCATCTACCATGCCTTCGGGATAATATCAACCACTGCTAAAGTAGTTTACAGGGACGAAGTAAAGCACCTTACTGTTTATGGAGTCCCGACAGACAGCAAGTCGATAAACGTAATAGAAAGCATAGGCCTGTTCGGGCTGGAGAGAGGCGAGTTTCCTGAAGAAAGCGATAAAAACAGGGCAGTAATTGCGTCCGGGGTTGCAAAAGACGTATTTGACAACGAGGCTGACATAGGTGACAAAATTATCATCAACAGGACAGATTTTCGCGTTTCAGGCATAATGGAACAGAGTGGTTCGCCTGTTTATGACAGGATTATTGCAATACCAATAGACACTGCCAGAATTCTTTTCGAAATGCCTGAAGAGGTTTCCACAATCTATGCTCAGGTCGAAGAAGGCTATGAAGCCAACGAAGCAGCATCGAACGTGGAGAGGGAGCTGCGCAAGGAGAGAGACCTCAAGGAAGGGGACGAGGATTTCAGCGTACAGACAGAGGAGCAGACAATCTCCGGGATAATGACAATACTTGCAGCAGTGCAGGGCCTACTAATAGGCATAGCTGCAATCTCTCTGCTCGTGGGTGGTGTCGGGATAATGAATACCATGTACACCTCTGTTCTGGAACAGACA
>CAYVZO010000075.1:0-2328 GCA_964456345.1 uncultured archaeon
AACATACTTTCAAGACCTGAAATGCTGACAATAAGCAACAATACTGAAATAAGAGGGAAGGTTGTCTCTGCAAAGGGAAATATTATAGTCATCAATGACAGGTGTATAAACGCCCATGAATTGGTCGGAAGAGAAGTTGAATCTGTCCCCCTATCATGCTTATAAGATTTCTGCTGGAAATAAATGAGTATGAAATACCTGGCAATAGTATTACCTGCTTATAACGAGGCAGAACGACTTGAATCCTCAGTAGAGAAGACCCTCGCTGCTCTGAAAAGCACAAAAAAGAATTTTACGGTCATAATATCCGAAGATGGTAGCACTGACGGCACCTATGAAATCGCGAAAAGGCTCGCCAAAAACAAGAACATAACACTAATGCATTCGGGCAGAAGGCTCGGGCGTGGCGAGGCTTTGAGGAGGGCTTTCAAATCTGCTGATGCAAAGATAGTAGGCTACATGGACGTTGATATGGCTACTGACCCTGCTCATATAAAAGATGTTATACGCGAGATGGATAATGGGGCAGAGATAGTTGTTGGCAACAGGCTCAGCAGCAAGTCAAAAGTAAAGAGACCTATAAAAAGGACACTGATTAGCAGGATATACAACATTATGGCAAGAATTATACTGAAGTCTTCAGTCAAAGATCACCAGTGCGGATTCAAGTTCTTCGAAAAGAATTTCCTGATGAAAATCATAGACGAGATAGAGGATACATACTGGTTCTGGGATACCGAGATACTGGTAAGGGCTCAGCGGAACAAAGCAAAGATATCAGAGATCCCTGTTATATGGACCCATGAAAAGGAATTCAGGAGCAAGGTACGTCTCAAGGAAGACACAAAATTCTTCTTCAGGGCTATGCTGAAGCTAAGGAAAGAATTAAACAAGAAAAAGTAATTTAAAGCCTTTTCGTTATTTAAGAGTTATGAGACCACTCGGTGTAGAACTCAGATGGTTGCTTCTCATAATTATAATTTCGTTCATAAACCCGCTGAACTACCTACTTCTTTATTATTTCCCTCCAGAAGGCTATGTCTTCAATGCAATAGAAACAGGTGACGATGCCGAGCACCTTATGTCGATGAGTTCATATAAGACAGATTTCAGAGTGCCATGGATAATAGAGGGAAACGACTCTATATTCTCTTCAGGCATATACGGACCTATTTATTTCCTGCTGCCGCTGGGTATGTTGGCGTTGATTATCAATCTGCCTGTTATGTTTATGTTCATTCTGTTCAAGTTTTTCGCTTCTGTCTTATGTTTGGTAGCAGTATATCATTTCATAGGCCATTTTCTCAAGGAAGAAAAATTCAATACAGCATTCTTGATATTCCTGCTGTCAGCAGGTCTTGGCGGCGTCGTTTATATAATATCCAATGTATCGAATCCTGCTTCTCTGTTGTCCCCACCTATGATCGGATTTGGAGGAACGTTCAGAATAACATCGTTCTATTATTCATTGCCGTTCTTTGTTGCTGTTCTGTCTATACTTTCCGCACTCAATAAGAGGATAAAACCAAGCGGTTTCTTGCTAGGCTTGACAATACTTTTCCATCCTATGTTTGGTTTTGTAACAGCAGCCATCCTCAGCCTCTGCTATTTTACCGGAAGGCTCGGTGCAAAAGACATGGTTTACCTATACATGATAGCTTTTCCTTTCTCGCTTTTCTGGCTGATTCCAAACCTACTTAATCCTGGTTCTTCCGTGCTGTGGCTGGAGTTTAACAAAAAGTTTGCAAATGTTGCGCTTTCAACACTCTTGATTCGCACAGGAGTGCCATTGTTCCTAGCTGTTTTATATTTACATCTAAAGTCAAATATGTGCAATAGATCGCGGCTGTTGTGGCTGTCAGCAGTTTTTTTGTTCGCTGTTGCAAGCCTTTCACAGTCACCGCATCTCGATGCATATGCTCTGAGCAGTTCAGGCATGATAAACACAGTCAGCTTCCTGGATGGTTTTATACTCCTCTTAGAACTGCCTCTTTTCATACTTATACTCGGTTCAGCAATCGATATTCTGAAATCCAGAGAAAACATTTTCATCCCGATGATGTTCATCTTCCTGCTTGTCATGACAATCGTGCCTGCCAAATACGTCCCCTGGCTTCCTGAAAGGGTCCAATGGTTTCTCTGGCTCCCTGTCTCGATATTGTCTGCTCAGGCAATAGCGGAACTATCAAAGAGATACAGAATCAGTGCGAATAAAATAACAGCTTTTGTCATCGCTGTTTCTTTGCCCACGATATTCTTTTTCCACCTCTCTTACCAGATGCACCCGAGGAATAACTTGAATTTACCGTTCTTCTACACTGCGGAAGA
>CAYVZO010000076.1:0-2323 GCA_964456345.1 uncultured archaeon
CGACTACTACACAGTCCTGCAGACGGCCCTGGCCGGGAAGGAAGCCCCTGACCTCCGGAGAAGAAGGCCTTAGGAACCTTGAGATTGCTTTAAAAGTGCTCAAGAGCTAGACACCATGTCTCTTATCCCCTGTTCAAGCGTGAAGCGAGGCTCATAATCCAAGATTCTCCGCGCCTTCGACAGGTCAGCCTTCTGCATCATTATATAGTTCTTCACAGGATTTTCTATGTACTCCGGCTCTATTTCCTTTCCCAGTACCTTGTTCAGTATCCCAACCATTTCATTAAGGCTGACTGAATTTCCTGTTCCTATGTTAAAGATCTCCCCAAGGAATTTCTTCCTAGCTTCCATAGCAAGTATGTTTGCGTGTACAGCGTCCTTTACATATGTAAAGTCCCTTGTCTGCTTTCCGTTCCCATAAATAACAGGTTTCTTACCCTTCTTTATGTCCCACAAGAATTGTGAAACAAGGTTTGCATATATACCTTTTGAACATTCATGAGGACCGTAGATGCTCATATACCTAAGGCCTACAGTCTCAATACCATATTCCTGGCTGTATATTCTTGCGAGGTTCTCGTCACAGAGTTTCGTTACAGCATAAAAATTGGGGGGCGAGACGCTCATGTCCTCTTTAAGGCAACCAGGCGTGTTACCATAGATAGAAGACGTTGACGCGAATATGACTCTCTTGACACTGTTTTCTTTTGCAGCATTCAGTACATTTATGAAGCCGTTTATGTTTACTGCAAAGGAACCGCCAAGATCCTGCTTGAACATAGGCGAGGAAGATGCAGCTGCTTCATGCAGGATGAAGTCAACATCAGCTGTTTTATTGACAAGTTCTGCATCGAGTATGTCGCCTTTCACTATTTTGACCCTGTCTTTTACCGCAGAAATGTTGCTTATGCTGCCCAAAAACATGTTGTCAAGCACTACCACTTCGTATTCGTCTGCCAGAGCCTCGGCGATATTGCTACCAATGAAACCGCACCCGCCTGTTACCAGAACTTTCATATCAAAACCTTCTCTATTATATTTTAATACTTTAATAATTCTCCGGATAAATCTATAAAGAGGAGAATGCGCGTAATAAAGAAATCTTCAGACGAGGAAACAGCGAAACTGGTCTATCCTTTGTTCGATGCTATATTGGGAGAACTCTACCTTGAAAATTTTTTCGATGAAGTAGAATTGTTTCTGGGAAACAAAGACAAAGTTTTTGCCGGGAAGAACAAATTGGTTATATCCCTTGATTGCAGGAACGATTTCATACAGAGCAGAGACAAGAAGGCAACAAGGGCGATTCTGCTCCACCAGATATTCCACGGCGTTTCCGGCAAGTACCTAAAAGGCATGCCGCATTTCATTGAAGATATCATAATAAACAAGGAAATGATTAAGAGAGGCTACGGTGACGACCTCATTTATTATTATTATTTATACCTGATGGGGCATGGAGCAACAGTCGCTGATCTGGAAGATTTCCTTAACGTAAATGTACCTTGGCTGAGCTTTCATTCCCTTGATGAATACAACTCGGATTTTCTGAAGAAAATTATTGCAAGGTTTCGTGATAAAAAGAGGTTCGAAAAAAGCAGTAAAGAACTCTTCTCAGCACTCCAGAAGAACCTCTGGAAGCGGACTAACCAAAAAACAGCGGTAAATGCCTACAAAAAGTTGAGAGTGTTGTGAATGCAACAGATAATAAGGTTCATATGGCAAAACTGGGAACCCTGCCTTGTCATTCAGAAAGACGGAACCCAAAGGAAAATAAGTCTTTTCAAGGAGGATATAGCCTTCAGGCTCGGGGAGAAACTGTGCGTAGGGTACTTCAAGAATGGAAAATACCACCCATGCCCTCATAGAAATAAAGTGGATTCTGAAAGGAGCTGTCTACACTGTCAGAAAGAGGACGATTTCTTCAACTGTATAAAGTGTAACGGTACTATATGCTCAAATCATAACATGAGGAAGATATGCGAAAAAAACAACTATTTCATATACCTCGCATCTTTTAACACGCTGATAAAAATAGGTATATCTTTTGAGCACAGGCTCATGGAGCGCCTTGTTGAGCAGGGGGCTGATTTTGGCGCGAAGATAGCTTTTGTAAGAGACGGCAAGAATGCAAGGGAGATTGAGCAGAAAATAAAGCAGTTCCTCGGGATAACGGACAAAGTCAACGGCAAGCAGAAATACGAGGCGTTGCTTTCCGATCCGAACCGCTCTGTAGTAAGGCTATCTGCTACGATAAACAGGCTGAAGGGCAGCGGGTTTGCCCTGATGACCCCAGAAATATACGAATTGCGCAGGTTCTATA
>CAYVZO010000077.1:0-2233 GCA_964456345.1 uncultured archaeon
TTTGAGCTCGAGCCTCATAGGCTCCTCTTTTTTTACAGCTATAGGTTCACCGGAAACTGTTAACTCCTGGGTAATGTAATTGAGCAGGCAGTCTGCTTTGCTTCCTTTTATCTCAAGTCTTCTTTCCTTTTGTGGAGCACCCCAGCTGACATGGATGCGGCCTTCGGACCCGTTGTTGAAAAACATTGTAATGTCGGCCTGGCAATCTGTTTTGCCCTTGTATCCGATATTAGATTTTATCTTATTTATCTCACCAGCCATATACCTCATTACGTCTATGTCGTGGACAGCCAAGTCCATGACTATTCCTGTGCCTATATTCCTCTCCGGCCAGGGTCCGACCCTTTTTGAAATCATTGTTTTTATGCAACCGATATCCTCCATTATTTTTTTGCACTGCATGACAGCAGGATTGTATCTTTCAATATGACCCACCATGAGAATCCTTTTATTCTCGGTAGCGAGCCTGACAAGTTTCCTGGCTTCTTCTAAGGTTGCTGTTATAGGTTTCTCTACCAGGACATTTGTATTCTTAAGGCATTCTTTGGCTATTTCGAAATGCATAAGCGTTGGCACACATACACTGACACCGTCTACTGTTCCAAGAAATTCCTTATAATCAGGGAAGAAATCGCAGTTGTTCTCCTCGGCTATCTGCCTGGCTCCCGGATTTGTGTCTGAAATTTTCACATTGCACCCCAAAGCAAGATAGTTTTTGAGGTGTATTTTCCCCATAAATCCGAGTCCTACTATACCTACGTTCATTTCTTCAGCTCCTTGTAAATGGCTTCATACCTGTCTGCTACTCTTTCCCAGGAAAATTTCTTATTGACGATTTCCCTGCCTTTCCTGCCCATCATCGAGGCCATCTTCCTGTTTTTGTAGAGCTTGTTCAGGGCGTCTAATACTTTGTTAGGTTCAAGGTTCACCATTATGCTGCTGCCCTCTGTAACTGATTTGTCTATTGCTGTGCCAGCAGCTATTATTAGAGGAAGCTGCGCAGACATAGATTCTATCATAACAAGGCTTATGCTTTCTATCTTGGATATAACAAGCGAGGCGTCAGCTGCAGAATAAAATTCAACCACCTTTTCATGCGGCACCAAACCAAAAGGGTAGACGTTTTTTAGTTTCATGCCTGCAAACATTTTTTCCTGGCCCACGCCCACCAATATGAATTTTATTTCCGGGTCTGCCTTAGTTATAACGTCATAAAGTATCTCAGGCCCCTTTACATCAGCAGGCCTTGAAACAGCTATTACTACGAAATCGTTTTTCTTTATGCCGAATTCTTTCCTTAGTTTCTCTCTTATTTCGCCGTTTCTCTTTACCCTTTCAGGGTCGACTCCTATATAAATTGTTTCAGGTTTGAGACCGCGCGATTTCCAGTATTTTTCCTCGTTCTTGGATATGACAGATACCTTTGAAGCCAGCTCTGCTATCTCGCCCTCTTTGTCCAACATACCGTGAAGTGAATAGACAGTCGGTACGCCCTTCAGCTTTGCTGCAAGCAACGGCAGGAAAGCGTCAACGTAAAAATGGCAGTGGACAACATCGTAGCTGCTGAACAGTATCTTTAACATGGCAAAGAACGAAAAGCTAAACATCAAAGAATAATAATCAAGGGTCTTGGAGAAGGGTATCCTTATATAAGGAAGGTATGTGACCTTCACACCATTATCGAATTTAATTTCTCCTTTATTGGTCAGTATATGGACATCGTGTCCTCTCTGAGCCAGTTTCCCTGAAAGGTTCTTTATTACGGTCTCTGTTCCGCCCTCTCCGAAACCGACCTTAAAATGTACCATAGCGACTCTCATCCTATCGCCTTAATGTTAATTAGGCAAAGAAGTTAAATCCTTTTCTTCTTTAATTAGATAAGAGTGCCATGAAAATAGCTATGTTTTCTGAATTGTTCTATCCCTATGTCCTAGGTGGAGGAGAACGGCAGTTTTTAGAGCTTGCGAAAAGGCTTTCAAAGAAACACGAAGTCCACGTATACACTATGCGCCTCAGGGGTACCAAGCCTGAGGATGATTTTGACGGCATCCGCGTGCACAGACTGGGCATACTGAAGCATCCTTTGCACGAAAGGTCTCTTTTGCCTTTAACAACATATTTCTTGGCAAACATCATAAAGAGGGTATCTGCTGATTTGATCCATACAAACACCTATTTTCCCTGTATATCAGGTTATTTCAAGTCAAAGCTCATCGATAAGCCTATTGTAGCG
>CAYVZO010000078.1:0-2206 GCA_964456345.1 uncultured archaeon
TTGCTATGTCTGAACTGGGGTTGATTAGGTTCTGCATTTCGTTCTTAGTCAGCAGGTTCGACTTTGCAATCTCCTTGATCAATCTCTCTTCTAGTTCTGTCAAAACCATGAAAAAACCTCTTATTCAATTACAAGCGATTCTTTTAATCTTTTTATCGCTCTTTTTCCAACCAGAATCTCAACTAGTTTTAGCCCAAAATCGATTGCGTTCCCCGGAGCGCGCGCTGTTACAATGTTCCTGTCTACGATGACCTTGGCGTCTCTTGGTCTTGGTATATCTTTCTCGAAGCCTGGGAAGACAGCAGCCAGCCTCTCGTTTATAACCCCTGCCTTCGCGAGTATGCACGTTGCTGCGGATATCGATGCTATGTATTTCCCTCGTTTGTTGAAGTCCCTGACGAGGTTCAGAACGACCTGGCTGTGTACAAGCCTCTTGTAACCGGGTCCGCTGGGCAGTATCAGAACGTCAAAGTCATTTGCCGACACCTCACTGAGCCGCTTGTTTGCAATGGTTTTCACTTTCCTGGCACTCTCCACGACCGTGGATATCAGGCCTGCTGTGACCACCTCAACGCCTGAGCGACGGAGTATGTCTATTGTGGTGAATGCCTCGATATCCCCGAATTCATCGTTAAGCAAAATAAGCGCCTTCATAAGAACAAATTAAGTATCCCTTCGATAATTATTAAAATATTACCAGGGAGTAATAGCAGTGATAAAATGACTATACTGGGTTTCAGCATAAACGCAATAAACGCATTTATCGACGTGAAAAAAAGTTATTCAGGCACCATAAACGTAAACAGCGTGCCTTCTATCGAAAAGCTCGAGGAGAAGAAGCTGCCAAACACGAAGGATATCGTGGAAGTGACTTTCTCATTCAAGTCCTCTTACGAGCCAAAAATAGGTGAGGTGGAAATAAAGGGCACTGTTCTTTACCACGAAGACGACATAAAAAAAGTGCTTAGCGACTGGAAGAATAACAAGAAGCTGAACGAGAAGATGGCCGTCGAGGTTCTAAATACCATATTCAGGAAGTGCCTCTCAGAGAGCGTCGGGCTTGCTGATAAAATCGGGCTTCCGCCTCCGTTGAGGTTCCCGGAAGTAAAACCAGGTAAGAAAGACGGGAACGACTACACGGGTTAGTTCATTTATAAAAACTTAGGTTATAAGTTTGGTATGAAAGCGGTTGTGTATAATGATGATATAGATTTGTTTGTTTCTTCTGAAGAGATGTCTTCTATAGGTTACGTAAAATTTCCTGGAATGGTGAATGATAGGCCCAAGTTAGAAACAACTACCAAAACAGGGGAACGTATATTGTTTGAAAGGGGTCCGACAGACAGCTGGGATGGCATCGAAGTGAAAAGAGAAGGAAACGAATTCCTAGTAAGGTTCAGGACATCCATGGCCAGTTACTTCAGAAGCCCGGGTTACAGACCTATCCTTACAAGATACAGGGACATGAATAAAATCAATTTGTATAATTCTGATTTCCTTCCGCCAGATTTACAGTTGCTTTTCGAGGGCATCTAGTCAATTATCGCCAAGATGTCGCGGCTTATTCTCTTTTCGCGTTCTGAGATTTCTTCTGTCCGTGCCTCTAAAGAAGCAATCTTCTCGTCTATGCGGTTGATGGATTTTTTCAAGGAGATTATGTTATCTTCGTAATCGCTGAAACGCCTGTTTATCTTCAGGGCGAACTGCCTCAGGAACTCGTCTATATCCAGCTCTTTTTTCTCCTGGGCAGGAAGCTCTTCATTAATCATATTTATATCTGTGTTGAGAAAAAATTTATAGGCGTTGCATGATAAAGATAAATAAGCTGTCCTTGAATTATATTTATGTGCGTGACTTCGCTGGGGCGAGTCCTTTCGATTAGCGGAAACAAGGCAATCGTCGAGATAGCAGGCAAGAACGAGGAGATACGCATCGATTTGGTTGACGTCAATAAGGGTGATTACGTCTACTGCGCATCAGGCATGGCTATCGAAAAGAAAGAATAATTTTTTGTGATCAAAAATGGAATTGGAAGAAAAAAGCCGTTCATTGTTCATGAAGTATGCTCTCCCTTGTGCGCAGACACTTGTGAAAAGAGGCTCTGTGTCTCAGGAACAAATAGACAGGCTTATTGATACTGTCAGGGACAATAAAGAAGTGCCCAAAGACGCGGAAAAAATATTTAGAGTGGCTTTAGCCGCTTGCT
>CAYVZO010000079.1:0-2206 GCA_964456345.1 uncultured archaeon
ACAAAAGATTGAAGTGTATAAAAAAAGAATGAGCGAGGGGTCTGGTGAATTCGAACTTGAGGACGACCGAAAGAAGCTGAAACCGGGAGACATAATTCCTTTGGATGAGTTATCACGAGTCACGGGTGTTGACTATTTTGTATGGGAAAATCTTTTTCATCTAGACGAATATGAAAGACACGAATTAGAAGGAGGTCAAAAAATAGGCATGCGCGCAATAGATGCTTATAATTATCTGACAACAGGAGGCGAAACTCTGAACAAACTGAGGGGCCGTAAAAATTTTGAACAGGGCTACCGTTTTAACAGAAAGGAGTTTGACAATTATGGAAATGGCGCAACTGGAGAAATGACTGGCACAGAAAAAAAGCAATACGAACTCACCCCCGGATTGATACATCTTGATGCAGTAGCACCAGACAGGCTGTGTGATATTAATTATATAAGCCAGATGACAGGTATTTCTGTAGGACATCTAAAAAGTGCTATAAGAGATGGATCATTAAAGGCAAAATACGGAGACATGATAACGCCTGAGGCTATGTGCCGTTATCTTGAAACGCAGGAAGGCTATGATCTTTTGACAGACCTCCCGGATGGTCATGATCCCTGTCATACCCTTTTCACACGAGAAAACCCAAAAGGCGAAAAACTCTGGAATGTAATAAAAGGAAAAGAATAATTCAGCTCCAGTAAATCTTGTTCTTGGCGTACGTCTTCTCAGCCGCGTAGATGTATTTTATCAGCTGTTCTTCATCCTTGGGCAGCTTCGCGAGCACGCGCGCAGCTGTTTCCGTGCCGATGCCGCGCCCAGCTTGTGTCATCGCGTACCGCCTGCCGTACGTTATCATCAACGACGCAGAGCGCTTTATATTGTTGAGCTCCTTCTGCTCGTCTTTCGTCACGTCTTTTTTCTGTTTATGTTTTTTCAAGGCTTTTAGCGGCTCCCGCTTGTAGCGGCTGTACAATCCTATCAGGCCAGAGCTGCATTTCGGGCAGCATTCCTTGTCGCTTATCTCATGCACCTCTTTTATAACAGAATAGTCTGAGCAGTGCGTACACACAAGCCTTAGTCTGGTATGCATCAGCCTGCGCCTGAAAGCCTCGAATATCTCCTTCTCAGGCCTGCGCGGCTTCATCACCTCCGAGAACTGGCTTGTCAGCCCGTTCTCGCCAAGTATACTTAACCCTTTCTCCACGCTTATCTTTATTTCCTTGTTCCTAATTTTTTCTATCACGCGTTCAGCGCCTTTCACGTCCAGCTTCTCCAGGAACAGCTCTCGCAGCGTTTCCTCGTAAGCAGGCGTCCCGTAGTACTGCGTGATTATCCTGCTTATACCCATTCGGTCGTAGCGCGCGTTCCTTGACACCACGCCGAACCGCTTTGCAACGTGCAGGAACCTCCACTTGAACAGTGAAGAGCGCTCCAGCGACAGCTCCAGAACTTTTTTGATGTCTGCTGCCTCTTCCATTACCTTTTTCACTTGCTCCGGCTTCGACAGCGTCTGGAACATTATCCTGTACGGGTCTGTCTTCATGTTCACTGCAATGCCCGTCTCGTTCGTTATCTGCGCAGCAACGTATTTCCCTATAGTGTCGTTTATCAGCGTGCCGCAGCAGGAATGAACGATAACGAAATCTTTGTACGTTTCTATGAGGAAGTTGGCGTCGTCTGGAATCGTATGCTTCTTCTGCTGTTTTTTAATCAGCTTAGTCATCTCCTTTGCGCACACCTCGTCGATATTATAATTCTTCATCAGGTTTTCTTTCAGGTTCTTGTTTTTTAGTCTGTCCTTTATATACCTTCTTACCAGTCCAACGTTCTGCGCAACGTCGTAAGGCACGGGCAGCAGCTCGCCTTCCCAGGAAGGTATCGCAGACTCCACGTCGTCTATGGGCTCCACCAGCATCTTGTTTTCCTCTACCTGTATTATGCGCCATGCCATGGATATCAAATTTCTCTAATGCCTTTAATATCGGTTTGACATAAATCCTCGTAGGCGTCAACAATTCCTTTGCCATCACCTTTTGCTGTTGAGCCGATAAAACTTTACGTACCAAGCTGTAGCCATTCGAATGAATGCCGCTCGAGGCAAGTCCCAAAACACGGTCGCCTATTCGTATAGCGGAGCCATCCAATAGGCGTTCTTTTTCAACGACACCCACGGCAAAACCTGCCAGATCGTAATCTTTTTGAGCATACATC
>CAYVZO010000080.1:0-2122 GCA_964456345.1 uncultured archaeon
GCTACGCGCGCCCCGTCAGATATGATATCCACGTAACCCTTGAGCAAAACAACAGCATTAATATCAAAGGCAGCTTTCTTTACCAGTTTTGACCTTTCTTTTACGCTGTTGGCAGGCTTCTTTCCTGTTAACACGTAGAACTCCCGTGCGTGAGGCGTGATGATGAAATTGCTTTTTATTACCTTTTTGTTTTTTGCCAAGGCGTGTATCGCATCCGCGTCTACAACAGCAGGAATCCTTGTTTTCTTAAGGTAGTTTTTAACCAGGGAAAGCGTTTCTTTCCGGCGTCCGATACCGCCACCTATCACCACTGAATCCATGTTCTTGCTGAGTTTTGCCAGGTCTTTCAGGTGCCTGTTCGAGAGAAAATCCCCTTTCAGCGGATAGGTTATCAAATCAGGAGAGAATTTCGCGCATATGTCTGCTGCGCGTTCAGGAGCTGCTATTGTCGCTAAATCACAGCCTGAACGGAGCGCAGCCAGGGCGCTGAAAGCCGGTGAGCCGCTGTAAAGCTTGCTGCCGCCTATTATGAGCATCGAGCCAAAGTCATATTTGTGAGACCAGTTCCTCCTCCTGCTGTAGATTTTCCTAAGAAAGGACTTCTTTACAATCATCTCAAGCACCCTCTAAAACCTGAGAAAGCTGAAATATCTGGACAGGAACCTCCTTGGTTCGTATTTCTCGCCTACAAGGGACGAAGCAAGCTTCATTATCTCCTCGCTTGCCCTGCTTTTCGGGTGCGTCATCACAACAGGCTGCTTCATATCCAGGCTCCTGAGGATATTCTTGTCATAAGGTATGGAAGAAATAACAGGCAAATCCGTCAAGCGCTCTACATCATTCTTTTCCATGTGGCTTTCCTTATTAACCATGTTAAGTATAACACCTATGGGGGTCTTGCCAATCTCGTTGGCAATCTCCTGACACCTTATCACATCTATGACAGACGGTACATGCGGATTAGTTACATATATTATTTCGTTGCATGCCTTCATGGCGCTTATTGCTTCCCTTCCCAAGCCAGGGCTGGCGTCCAATAAAACGACGTCGTTCTTATGTGTTATATTGTCCACCACATCCTTGAGTTTCGTTATATCCACGCCATTAAGCTCGTGAATCGATATGGAAGAAGGTACGACATTCATGCCTGTGAAATGCTTGTACATGGTTTCCTCTATGCTCGACTCGCCGCGGAGCACGTGGTTCAGCGTTCTCGGTGACTGGTACATGCCTAGGTGCATTCCCAAGTGCGAGGTAGTAACATTGCAGTCCATGAGCGTGACATTCCTTCTGAATTGGCTTGCCAGGGCTGCGCCAAGGTTTACAGCCAGTGTGGTCTTCCCGACTCCGCCTTTTCCTGATACAATACTAATAACTTTTGCCACTGCCCTAACCTCCTAGACCATATATTACTTCTTTACTTCTTTTTTAGGATTTTCTTTGCCTTTTTCTTTCTTTTCCACGGGTTTCAATCCCAGTAACCTGCTCAAAAAACCTTAGCTGCCTCTCTTGAGCATCGGCATCCCGGTCTTCTTGTTCTCTATGACTATATAGCCTTTTGGCATGTTTTGCAATGCTCCTGCAGGGTTCTTCGAAAGATAGTACAGCTTTACGTTGTGCCTCTCCTTCATGTGAAGGAAGTATTTCTTGCCGTTTTTGGATTTGTACGTGAATATCCCGAACAGGCCCATACTTATACTTGCTGCACTATACTTAAAATCTTTCTGTCACCGCCTTAGATATACAGCCAAGCATATAATTACGATAACAGTTCCAAACATCAAGACCATGTTAGGGTCTATTAGCACTGCTGCATTGTCACTGCCTGTCATGCTAGTGGTCGTGGAGATGTTCTCTTCTTTTTCACCAAGGACATTTACTGTGAACAGGATCTCCAGCTCCTGCGACACGCCTACGAAACCCTCACCAGGCTTTGTTGCAGCAATAACCTTTACGTCATAGATACCAGGCTCTGCGTTTCCAGGTACAGAAATATTCACATAAACAGGAAAAGCCATTACATATTCGCCACCAACGAAAACATACTCGTTGGTGTTGTCGGCCGGCAGCTCGGCATAACCAGGCTCTATTACGACATCCAATTCGTCAGGGAGATCGGAAG
>CAYVZO010000081.1:0-1976 GCA_964456345.1 uncultured archaeon
GCAGCCTGTGCTATTATCCTTAATGTCTTGTCAATACGCCTCTGAGGCGCTGTTATGACTGCATCCCTGGCAACTATGGAGCCCATCTGGTATGATATTATTTCCTCGCGCAAAGCCGAGTTCTCGAGCGCGCGTATCATGACCTCGACAGGATTCTGTTTGAGCTCCTTCTCGATTATCTCGAACGCCTTTTCCACTATGCCAAGGCTGTTTGAGAGGTTTCCTGACAATTTCCCTGAGGTAAGCCTGTGCCTCTTTCCAGTATGTCCCGGAACCATCATGTGTGAGGCGAGCCTCTCGATAATATGGATTTTCGACTTGTGGAACCTTTTGCGGTGTATACCTGCGCTCCTAGGCAGGAGCCTTGAATCCAGGTTTATGTAGCCCCTGAGCCCGGGGTCTTTTATCTCGACGTTGGTGTCCCACTTTCCAAAAAGCTTCAGGACAGGAAGTTTTATTTCTTTCTTACTGGATGGTTTCGTTTTTTCTTTTTTCTCCTTCACTTTTTTCACATCTTTTTTCTTTTCTGCTGTGGTTTTTACCATTTCATCACCTTGTAGGCTTTTGCTTCCTGCCTGTCCTTATTTCCTCAAGAGAAATATCATTCACCTTCACCACGCGCCACTTGACCCCTGCCATTGAGCCAACAGCGCCTCCTTGCGAACCGCCCACACCCTCGACAACGACCTGGTCGTGCTCTGTTATCTGGTCGATTGCTCCTGTTCTCGGGACGAAGGCAGTTATCTGCTTGCCGTTCTTTATAAGGCGTACACGGACGCATTTTATGAGCCCTGAGTGAGGCTGCTTCTGCTCCACCACTCGCTTCTCCAGCACGATGCCCTTTGCCTGCGGCGCGCCGCCCAACGGGTCCTTTTTTTCCCTGAGCTTGAGGACCCTGGAACGGTAATTGACCTTCTTCCACCTGAACCTCTGCCTATCTTTTTTTATCTTCCTTGCTGCAAATTCTCCACTCATTTCAAAACCTATCCTGTACGTAAAACATTTGTCACTCTTACATTTCAATCTAAACAATTAAATAGTTTACTTCACGCGTAGGTTGTTTATCTCGAACAACCGCTCAAGAAAACGGCCAGCAACCTTTACCTTTTTCCCGCCCTTGCCTATGACCCTTGCCTTGTCGTTCGGTCTTATCCTCACCACCACGTTATTGTTGCCTATCTCGATTTCCTGGGACTCCGGTATCATGTTTTTGATGAATTCCTCGAGCTCTGACGAATATTCAAATATCTTTATCGTTTTCTTGAACAGGCGCTCTGCGTTGCGTATTTTTGCCCCGTTCTTTCCGACTGCAAGGCCGTACTCCCCTTTTGCTATTATAAAGTACAGCTCCTCGTCTTCAAGACAGTCTATCACCGAAGAACCGGTAAGGTTCTGGAATATGTTTATTGATTGTATGGTTTTTGAATCCAATGTAACCTTCATCTGAGAAATCATCTCTTTACTCTTCATAACCTGCCATCGCGACAGCAAAAGGCTTTCCTAGTTTCGTGCCAAGCTGCTTTTCGTTGCCTTCGAAAGGCTCTGCCACCCCTTCTGGCAGCTTCTTCCTGAGCTCTTCCGGGCAGTTGCTCGCGACCAGCACTTTCTTTATCCTGCCCTCTTCCACGCCTTTCATTATTTCCTTCAATCCTATGGTCGCTTCCCCCGCTTTCGTCATATCAAAACCTTTTCCGTTGATTCTAACCATATTATTCAATAAAGGTTTAAATAAATTAATAATTCGGGAAAGAGTATAACCTGAACGAGATGCAGAAGAATCTACTCATATCTCAATAACTAAGCTTTCTTTTTTGCGGCTTTCAGCTTCTCTGGATCGATTGCAAGTTCAACCATGCCTGTGCCGACAGGCGCGATCTGACCGAGCATGATGTTCTCTATTATCCCGTCAAGCGTGTCGCTCTCTCCGTAGAACGACGCGTTTATCAAATGTTTTTTTGTTTCCTCGAAGTTTGCCC
>CAYVZO010000082.1:0-1930 GCA_964456345.1 uncultured archaeon
CCTCGCGATTCAGGTCTCCTCGCGCGAGCAGCCGGTGGACAAGCTCAGCGGAGGCAACCAGCAGAAGACGCTGCTTGCGAAGTGGCTGGCCATCGAGCCAAAGGTCCTGCTGCTTGACGAGCCCACTGCTTTCCTTGACGTGGAGCAGAGGCTCAGAGTTGCCAAGCTTATAAGGACAAAGACAGAAAGCAGGGAAACGCCCTGCTTTGTTGTGGATCATGACCTGCAGTTTATTGACATATTGTCTGACAGGATAATGGTTTTCTCAGGTGAGAAGGGTGTAAATGGGTATGGAGGCAGGCCTGTTCATTTAAAGGAGGGCATGAACCAATTCCTGAAAGCGCTTGATATAACCTTCAGGAGGGACCCGCAGACAGGCAGGCCGAGGGCAAACAAGCCTGGGTCACAGCTTGACAGGATGCAGAAGGAGAAGGGACAGTATTACTATACAGCTTAGAATTCACTGTTTCAAGAATTCATCTATCCTCCTCATGCCTTCTTCCAGATTCTCCATTGAGGTTGCATAGCTTATCCTGATGTAACCGTCCCTACCGAAGGCCTTGCCCGGCACAACCGCCACACCAACTTTCTCCAGCAGCTGACTGGCAAACAACTCGGAACTGAGAACAGGAAGCTGGGGAAACACATAAAAGGCTCCATCAGGCCTGTTGCATCTCATACCTCTCATCTGGTTCAGACTCTTTACAACAAAATCCCTTCTCTTCCTATACTCTTCCAGATGCTTCTTCAGGAATCTCTCATCGCTTGTAAGCGCATCCAAAGCAGCATACTGAACGATTGAACTCACATTGGAAGTGGAATGGCTCTGTATCCTGCCCATTGCTTTTATGAATTCCTCCGGCGCGGCAACATAGCCGAATCTCCATCCCGGGATTGCATGGCTCTTGCTCAGGCCGTTAACCGTGAACGTTATCTCCCAGACATCCTGCCCGAGACTTGCAATGCTTACATGCCTTTCATCATAGATTATTTTTTCGTATATTTCATCTGAAACTATAAGGATTTCATTCTCCAGGCACAGCTCTGCTATCTTCTCAAGCTCCTTTTTTGGTATAACAGCACCTGTCGGGTTGTTCGGCGAATTGAGAATCAACATCTTGGTTTTTTCAGAAATCGCAGGCTGGATTACGTCCTTGGTTATCTTAAAGCTTGGGCCTGTTTCAGCAAACACCGGTCTGCCTCCGGCAAGCTTCACCATTTCAGGATAAGAAACCCAGTATGGTGCTGGAATAATAACTTCATCTCCGGGGTCAATAACAGCCTGCATTATATTGTATAGTGCGTGTTTGGCTCCTGCTGTAACAAGCACGTTTTCAGGCCTGTACCTTATATGGGTGTCCCTCCACAACTTCCTGCATATGGCTTCCCTGAGTTCAGGTATGCCTGGAACTTCGGTGTATTTACTCTTCCCTGTTCTTATAGCTTCAGCAGCGCCTCTCTTCACCTGCATGGGAGGTTCAAAATCCGGCTGTCCTGCACCAAAGTCAATGACATTAACGCCTCTGGCTCTGACTTGCTTTATTTTCTTCTTCAGCCCCAGTGTGGGGGATTCGCTCACCTCTTTGGCCCTCTTGGATATCATGAAGAATAATTGGAAGAAACAAATAAAAATAATTCTTTTGTCAACTCTCAATATGGGTTCACTTCTCTTCCTTCAGCGCAGCCTGAGCTGCGGCCAGCCTTGCAATTGGGACCCTGTAAGGAGAGCAG
This sequence comes from uncultured archaeon, assembly GCA_964456345.1. GTDB lineage: Archaea > Aenigmatarchaeota > Aenigmatarchaeia > GW2011-AR5 > GW2011-AR5 > CAYVZO01. Next base: position 1,732 of record CAYVZO010000082.1, read on the forward strand.
CTGACGTATGTCAGGCCGACATGGTGGCAGAATTCAACTGAGCTTGGCTCGCCGCCGTGCTCACCACAGATGCCGATTTTCAAATGAGGTCTTGTCTTCCTTCCCTTCTCAACAGCAATCCTGATGAGCTGGCCAACACCATCCCTGTCCAGCACCTGGAAGGGGTCTTTCTCAAGAATCTTCCTGTCCAGATACTCCT
>CAYVZO010000083.1:0-1863 GCA_964456345.1 uncultured archaeon
CAAGCGATTTCTCCCGCGTTATAGTTACTACGAACTGCGGAGGCGTTGAAGCCCGCTACGAAGAGAAGCCGGTATGCACATGATAAACTTTTATACAACCTCAGACTAATTATATTCATGCCCTCGGTTATATGTGACTTCTATCTGGAACCTGAGAGAAAGAGCATGAAGCAGACTGTCCAGGCTGTTGCTGACGAATCGTCGACAGGCACGTGGATTGACGTTGCCACAGAGAAGGCATACATGAAAAAGCTAGCTGCAAAAGTTGTTTCTGTCAAAGGCAACAGTATCAAAATAAGCTATCCTTTAGATTTATTTGAATCTGGTAATATTCCACAGCTTATGAGCAGTATTGCTGGCAATATCTTTGGAATGAAGGCTGTCAAAAAATTAAGGCTGAATGACATAACTCTGCCGAAGCAGTATGTGAAGAGCTTCTCTGGTCCCAGATTCGGCATTAATGGTATAAGAAAACTATTGAAAGTAAAGAAGCGGCCACTCGTAGGCACGATAGTAAAGCCAAAGCTCGGATTGCGGACAGCAGATCATGCAAAAGTCGCTTATGATGCATGGATTGGCGGCTGTGATATTGTAAAGGATGACGAGAATTTAAGCAGCCAGAAATTCAATCCGTTTGAGAAGCGCGTCAGAGAAACGATAAGGATGCGCAATAAAGCAGAACGAGTCACGGGCGAGAAGAAGATATACATGCCTAACGTGACTGCGGAAACAAATGAGATGATTAGGCGTGCTAGGTTCGTGAAGAAAAGCGGTTGCGAATACGCAATGGTTGACATTCTAACGTGCGGCTGGTCATCGTTGCAGACGCTGAGGAACGCTGACCTTGGTCTTGTTCTCCATGCCCATCGTGCAGGACATGCAGCTTTCACGCGCGGCAGGCACGGGATATCCATGCTGGTTATTGCAAAGATTTCCCGATTAATTGGAGTTGACCAGCTCCATATAGGCACAGCAGAAATCGGCAAGATGACGCAGGAAGACAATATTATAAAATTGGAGAGGTCGCTGACCCAGAAATGGTTTGGTCTCAAGACAGTCTTCCCTGTAGCCTCAGGCGGTCTTCATCCAGGTTCTGTCCCAGCTCTGGTGAAAAGGATGGGCAAGGACATTATAATCCAGGCAGGCGGCGGAATACACGGCCATTCCGGCGGCACGATAGAAGGCGCGAAAGCCATGAGAGCAGCTGTGGAGAGAACAATTTAAGTTTTAACAATTACTTCTTTGTCATGAAAAAAGTCCTTGCAGGCGGGTGCTTTAATAAAATTCATGAGGGCCATATCTATTTCCTCAAAAAAGCCAAAGAGTTAGGCTACCTGGTCGTGGTTCTGGCGAACGACATGAACAACAGGAAGCCTTACGCAGTCCCAGCCAAAAAAAGAAAAAAGAACTTGGAGAAGCTTGGCATAGCTGACAAGATTATCGTAGGTGATACAGAAGACTTCTCAAAGGTCGTGAAGAAGGAGAAGCCTGACATAATCGTATTAGGTTATGACCAGAAACTGCCAGTGAAAAAAAGAAATATAGTGGTAAAAAGGATTAGGAAATTCGGGAACCATAGCACGAAAAGGATGAAGGAAATATCACAAACGAGAAAAAACAAGTTTCTTTTTTTCTAATTTTTTATCCATTTCACCTATATGTCTTTTTATATTTTCTGGAGGTTCTGAAGGACTACTATCCCAGAGTTGTTTATAGATTTCGAGCCGTAATCTGTTGCATATTTCATTTTGACATTGAATAGGCCTCACATCAACAGAATTTTGGTCAGGCGGATACAAATTACATCTTTTTTCAGTTAAAAACCAACAAGAACCATCTGGCTTATGTCTAAAAGTATAGATT
>CAYVZO010000084.1:0-1843 GCA_964456345.1 uncultured archaeon
TGGAGGCATATTCATTGTATTCGGAATACTCCTCACCATAATTGCAAGGCACAGGCCCAAGCTGTTCGTGAGATGGTCACCATAGTGATAACATTAAATCCCTTCTTTCTGATATTAGTTACATGTTCTTCGCAACGGAGATGTGCGGGAAAGATGCCTACCAGCTGACCCCGAAAAAGAAAACAGAACTGGACCTGGAATCGCTGAAAAACAGGCTGAAGGAGTTTGAAGTAAAGTATTGCGATGCGCTCGTGCTCATACTGAAATACGAGGATAAAGCAGTCACGGTCTTTTCAAACGGCAGGATGATGGTAAAGAACGTCAAGGCGGAGAATGAAGCAGTCAAGATTGCCAGGAAGATAATAGAGTGATTCCTATGGAATTCTTCGATGTTATAGAAAAACGCCATTCCGTGAGAAGCTTCAGGAGCAAGGAAGTGGAAGCAGAGAAGCTGGAAAAAATCATTGAAGCAGCCAATAAAGCGCCATCTGCCGGCAATTTGCAGGGATATGAAATAGTCGTTGTAAGGGAAAAAGAAACAAAACAGAGATTGAGCAAAGCTGCACTTAATCAGGAATTCATTGCTGAAGCGCCAATAGCCCTCGTCTTCTGCGCCAACCCAGTGCGTTCGTCCGCAAAATACGGAGAAAGAGGGGCTAACCTCTATTGCGTACAGGATGCGACCATAGCAGCTGCTTATGCCCAGCTGGCAGCTACTGACCTGGGCCTGGCTAGCGTCTGGGTCGGCGCTTTTGCTACAGAGGAGGTAAGCAGGACGATAAATGCCACTGACGTGGTGCCTGTGGCAATAATGCCTATAGGATATTCCAACAAAACTCCTTACAAGACACCGAGAAGAAGCCTTGACGATTTAAGCCATAAAGAGAAATTCTAATTCATCTTCCCTACGGAATTGAGCTGTCTCTTTGCTTTTTCATGCTCCTTCTCCAGCTCCTCGCCTACTGGCAGGTTTTTCTTCTTAAGGTAGTCATATATCGCCTCGCGAAGCGCATCTGCTGCCAGGACCGAGCAATGCAGCTTTATCGGCGGAAGCCCACCCAGTTCCGAAGCTATGTCATCCCTGCTTATCTTCAGGGCTTCCTCCAACGTTTTACCTTTCGCCAGGTCAGTTATTATGGATGACGTGGCAATTGCAGCAGCGCACCCGAATGTCTCGAACTTTATGTTCTTTATCCGGTTATCTTCCACCTTGATGTAGAGGTGCATTACGTCTCCGCATATCGGGTTGCCGACCTTGCCGACGCCGTCAGCGTCCTTAATACTGCCCATGTTGTGCGGGTTCCTGAAAGCCATCATAACCTTCTCTGAATACATGAAATCACTCTTTCACACAAAAATATTAAAGAGATAACCCAAAACCAAAATTTGCGGTACGGTTATCAAAACCGTCCATATGGCGGTCCTCTTTCCTATATTCGATGATATAATCCCTATCTCCGTGAAATCCGTTGCAACGCCGGCGTTAAGGAACGTGAAAGAATTACCGAATGCGCCTGTCTGCCTGTATATCTCGAAAGCAAGCGGGGACGAGCCTTCTGAGCAGACTTCTATTATGGATGCTATCAATAACGTTGCAAATAAGCCGAGCAGGGTCGGACCGAAATATGTCTGCATTATCTCATGCGGAACATAGCCGCCCACGAAGGATGCAAGGATTACGCCTATGATGACCCACCATAAAACCGCTTTCGCCAAGTCCCAGGAACTCTTCATGATGTTTGTTATATCCGAGCCTTTGAACCTGTAGTTCCTTACCCTTTTCTTGATGTCTGCCCTCACAGAGAACCCTTTCTTGGTTTCGATAACGTTCCCTTTTTCCACC
>CAYVZO010000085.1:0-1824 GCA_964456345.1 uncultured archaeon
GAGGTAAAAGAACTGGAAAACAAAGCCTATCCTCTCCCTTCTTATCATCGCAAGCTTGTTGTCGCTGAAGCTGGAAACGTCTCCGCCGTCTATCAGGACCTTACCCTTTGTCGGCCTGTCTAAGCATCCGGCGATATGAAGCACTGTGGATTTTCCTGAACCAGACGGCCCCTGGACAGCAATAAAATCGCCCTTGTTTACCTTAAGGCTTATCCCCCTGAGAACGTGGAGGTCCACTTCACCCATGCGGTACGTTTTTTCAACGTTTCGTAATTCAAGAATATGGCTCATAAGAAGAATTGACGTAAAAAGCTTATATAAGTTCTTCCTGAATAATCTCTTTCTATGGACAACATTGAAAGCCTTGTTGAAGTTGTAAAAAAAGAAAAACCGAAACGTGTGCTTTTGCAGCTGCCTGAAGGCCTTAGGATGAAGGCGTTAGAGATAGTAAATGCGATAGAGAAAGAATGCGAGGTTATTCTTTCTGTTGATCCTTGCTACGGAGCATGTGATTTGCGCGATGATGAAGCTGTTCGTGCAGGGTGTGACTTGCTCGTTCATATCGGGCACAGCAAGTTCTATAAAGACATAGAAACGAAAACGAAAGTTCTATATTTTCCGTGGAAGATGAATGTTGAACTTGGCAATATAGACTTCTCAATAATAAAGGAGAAACGAATTGGGGTTCTTGCGCCTGTCCAGCACTTAGACATGGTAGCTGATGTTTCTGGTCTATTAGAGAGAGCTGGCAAGATTGCAGCGAAAGGCGGCCAGATCCTCGGCTGCTGGACAGGGAATGCGAATAAAATCAAAGACAAGGTAGATGCATTCCTCGTCATCGGCTCAGGCAGTTTCCATGCACTTGGAATAAAATCAAAGGCTTATATTCTCGACCTTGAGAAGAAAGAAATCAGGCCTGTTGACCTGGCTTTGTTCGAGAAAAAACGCCAGGCAAGGATTGCCAAAGCAAGGGATGCAGAAAGCTTTGGAATCCTCGTATCCTCGAAGCAGGGGCAATTTGACTTGGAAAGGGCTGAGAAAATAAAACAAAGGCTTGTGCAAAGGAATAAAAAGGCTCTTATTTTAATAATGGATGAAATAACCAATGAAAAGCTGCTCGGACTGGGGTTTGATGCCTTCGTGAACACAGCCTGCCCGAGGATCGAGCTCGAGGGCATGGTTATAAATGCAGAAGACTTTGAACTGTTAATGGGTGCATGAAATGAATGTAAAGTTATTGGAGAAATCCAAGGACGAAATCAAGCTCGAGGTGGACGACCTTACTCTGGTGAACCTTATCAATGAAAGGTTATGGAAAGAGAAAATAGATTATTCTGCCTATACGATTGACCACCCCTACCTTTCGATACCTGTGCTGACCGTAAAAAGCAAGTTTCCCTCGAAGTCGCTTATAAACGCGGCACAGAGCGTTATCGAGGATGTTAAAGAGCTGAAGAAGCAGGCCAGCAGAATCTGAGGTTTTTAATCCTATTTCTATAATGTTTTTATAGGTCGTTTGCATGAAAAGAGAGGTCCGCATAATTGCATGGGATGACTGCGCATTCCGCTTCAAGCAGAAGCGCGTGCTTATCGTTGGTGCAATCTTTAGAGGCGGTCTCATTCTGGACGGCTTGCTCTCAGTCCGTGTTGCCAAGGATGGAATGGATGCCACGGAAAAAATATCAGAAACCGTGAAAAAAAGCAGCCACTACGACCAGCTTTCTTATATAATGTTCAGCGGAATAACGATAGCAGGCTTTAACCTGGTCGATATAAAGGAGGTTAACCGCAGAACAAAGCTGCCTGTTATAGCTGTGCAGAGAA
>CAYVZO010000086.1:0-1786 GCA_964456345.1 uncultured archaeon
AAAACAAATCAGGCAGATAAGTTGAGAAGAAGGAGAATTAATGGACTATAATATTACTGTTTTCCCCTGACCCTTTCAGCCACTCCATGGAGCTCACCGGGCTTGGCTTCCAGCAGCTTCTTGATTTCCCCGACAATCGTCTCCACCTCAGCGTACATCCTGCTCCGTTCAACCTTGTGCAGTTCGCGCTCCTCGAGCAGGCGCAGGTTCTGCTCTACCTGGTCTTCCTTTTCCAGTAGCTTGGCTCTTATGGGACCTTCTTTCTCAAGGCTCTTCTCCCTGACACGGTCCCATTTTTTTCTGAGGTTCTTCACTTTCTTGTCCCATCCGCCGAATCCGAACATAGATATTATTTTGTTTTCGCTGTTTATAATGGTTATTAACATCATCAGCAAGAGCACTATCGTGCAAACACGATAGTGCTATTTTTGAAGTACTTGAAAATAAGGGTATTGCAGATATGCAATACCCTTCTTGCTGATGACGTTTCAGCAGTTGTCCGTGTCGCAGAAGCAGATATATTTTTCGCCGTCGTACCTGAATTCATATGAAGAAACGCGGAAGCTGTTGAAGCATATCGACCTGCACGCCTCGTGCGTTGCAGGCGTTGGTTCCCCGACGAATGTCGAGTATTCTCTTGGAGAAGGTATGGTCCATTTGGGCTCACAATGCGACATGTGCGAGAACACGTCAAATATTATTACAGCAGCCAACGAGAGCAGTATGACAACCAGGACAGCAAGCAAGGTCCAGGGATTTACTGGTTTCATGAATATAATTTTTCATGTTTTTCTAATAAAGCTTTGGATTATATTCAATCCTTTTATGATGAGCAGCGAGAAGGTTATTGGAAAAAGACTGACGAGCAAAGCTCGTCTATCGGTTATCCAATAACCTTATCTTTCAAGTACCTCAAAGATAGCAGTATCGTGAAAACACGATACTGCTCTCGCTGCTCATCATTCTTTGTTTGAATATGACCATGCTTTACTCGTAATCATGGAAATTCATGATGAAATGAATTCCTATTTTCCCGTCGCTTCCTGCTATCGATGCTGTTTCGGGGTACCTTATGGATATGTCAACGTCCTTTACCATGTCCACTGTTACATGCGCTTCGCTGAGGACATCCCCCATTATATTCATCTCATCCTCCGGGATTTCCATGCCCAGCTGCGCTTCGTACCATGCCACCACGGCTGAAAAGTCGTCGTCCGTGATATAGATTCTTTCAGCATATTTCGGGTCTACCACAAGCTGCTGGTAACTCGTGTACTGCTTGCTCTTGTCTTCCAGATATGTAGCGCCAGGATATTCTGGTAAACCGAATTCTGAAGCAGCAGGCACTGATACGCCGGACACGTCAGGTGCTCCGCCCAGTCCGCCGGGTATGCTGCCCAATCCTTCCATCACATCCTCTGCAGCGCCCGTTATGTCTGAGCCTACGTCCTGCGGCGATGTGCATCCTGCTGCCAAAACCAGCAGAAACACGGCGATTACAGGCAAAAATTCCTTTTTCATAATATTCCTTTAGAAAAGCGATATATAAAATTATTTTACCTGCTGTCCGAATCTCCTATGATAGCCCCAGTAAGGCAGCTTGACTTTTCTGGGAAGCTTGTTGACGAACTTCGTTCTCAACGTAAGGAACTGCCATTTGTGCTCAGGAAAGTATACCACGGCAGCAAGGTCCCAGACCGGGGGGACGAGCAGCACAACGTTCTTTGCAACCCGCTCCAGTTCCCTGTAGAGTCTCTCGGGGTCGTCGACGTGCTCGATGGTATGC
>CAYVZO010000087.1:0-1780 GCA_964456345.1 uncultured archaeon
CCCTATTGCTTTCGCAATAGTCGAGCGCTGTATTATATTTTTGCTTAATCGTTTCCGCTTAAGCCGTTAACGAACTGACGCAATTGATATTTTTGTGTTTGCATCCATTTGTTCGAAAAGGGCTTAAACTTAAAAAGATGCGGGACATCGTATTAACTAGTGATGTTATGGCAAAGAAGGAAGATGCAGAGGAATATACTGAAATAGAAATGCCGGAAGAGGAGGAAAAACACGTAAAGATAGTTATAGACAAGCTCGAGAGTGCCAATCCTGACAAAATAATAAGGAACGTGAAAGAAGGCAAAATAGTGATAGTCAAGATAAAGGAGCTCAAGGAGTCCAACATGGATGAGCTGAAACACGCGATAAACAAGATAAAAAACACCTGCGAAATCATAAACGGCGACGTTGCAGGAGTAGGCGATGAGTGGCTTATTGTCACGCCTTCATCGGCAAAGATAGAGCGCTGATTTCTCTTTAAATAGTGGCTCAAACAAGTATTATAATAAAACTATGGGGTGTGATTCTATGGCAAAGAAGAAAGCATTCGGCGGATACACCATAAGCTTTGCTGGCAGGAAGGAGACCATGGAACAGGTCTTCGGCAAAGCCAAGCTGGCGCCAAGTGCCATGACCAAGAAGCTATGGCAATTCGTAAAAAAGAAAAAACTTGCAAAGAAATAAATTTTTAAATCGTTTTTCTTTTTCTATTTTATTAGAAAAAGTAAAAATAACCGGGATTTACAAATCCCCGGCTCTTACAGTCTTCCTGTCGTTGCTTTTCGCTCGCGCAGCTGCTTTCTTTATAAGCTCTTCCACGGCAGTGTCCAACGCAGCAATGAAATCACTTGCGGTGTTCATCTCTTCCTGCTTTATCAGTTCCTTTACCTTGGATGTAACAACCACTCCTGTCATTGAATCTACCTCCTTTCTACCCTATTTTATCCGAAAATAGTCAATACACTGTGGGCTATTTTTCGCTAGCACGTGTACTCTGCGTACTTATTAAGGATGTCGTCTTTAACATAAATACTTGTTCCTTTCCTGACAGCGATGGCTACTGCATCGCTGGGGCGCGAATCAAGCACCACCAGATCCTTGCCGTGCTTCATCACCAACTTTGCGCGGTATATGCTGTCGGTGAAATTGTCGATTTTAACGAGCAGAACCTCTATGCCCAGCCAGTCAGACATATCCCTGATAAGGTCGTGCGTAAGCGGCCTCTTCAGCATGGCGTTTTCAGCGCCAAGAGCAATGGAAAGTGCCTGTGTCTCGCTTATGGACATGGCAAGTACATGGCAGTTAGTAACGAAATAAAGCTCGTTCTGCGCCACGCTTACGGATGCCTGCGTGAAGCCTTCTGTAGAAAGCTCTGGAAGAGAAGAAAGCCCTGGAACAGAGAAAAGTGAAATATTATCCCTGGAAGAGGGCATGAACAAGATCACGCTGTAGGTTAAGCCCACAGCAACAGCTGCAACGAGCAGAAATATGGAGAGGTCTTTCTCTTTCATTATTAGAGAATGCGATGACAACTTTTTATCACAATTGCCTCCATCTCAAAGCACCGTAATCTTTATATAGTGGTCATATTCAACTAAATAAAGAAAAAATCGCTTCTTTGGGTGGGGTCAAGGAGAAAGAAGGATGAAGACCATAAGATACGGCTTGCTCATGCTTGTAATCCTGTCAATATCATTACTGCCTGTTTCTGCTGAAAACGATACAACTGACCAGGGAACAACTGCTTCTCCTTGCGATAATGTTTACTGCGAGAATTATT
>CAYVZO010000088.1:0-1703 GCA_964456345.1 uncultured archaeon
AGACCCTATTGCTATTTTTCCTTCTTCTACAAATTTTCCTCCTTTTCCTTTTCCGCAAAAACCCAAATCCTCAATCGCAATAATCTCGTTTATAGAGAAACAGTCGTGCACCTCTGCAAAATGTATATGCTCTGGCTTTAGATGTGCCTGTTCATATGCCTTCCTTGAAGAAATCTTGGTTGCCTTTAGTTCAATAAGGCTGTCTCTGTCATGAAGAGCCAGTGTGTCAGAAGCCTGTCCGGAGCCCAGAATCCAGACAGGCTGACTGGAAATTTTCTTTGCCAGTTTCTCCGAGGCAAGTATAACAGCGGCAGCCCCGTCTGTTATTGGGGAACAATCCAGAAGTCTCAGGGGATCTGCTATAAGGTTTGAGCTCAGGACATCCTCAACTGTTATGGGGAAAGAAAATTGGGCAAGCGGATTATGCACAGCGTTCTTGTGATTATTCACACTGACCATTGCCATCTGCTCCCTTGTTGTGCCAAACGCTTTCATATGCGCCCTTGCTATCAGGGCATAAAGCCCTGTAAATGTCAGGCCTATGGAACTTTCCCATTCCTGGTCTCCTGCGCCCATCAACGTGGCAATAGCATCCGTGCCCTTCAAATCTGTCATCTTCTCAGCGCCAGCGGCAACAACAATGTCATGCTCTCCCGAAAGTATGGACAGATAGGCCTTCCTGAATGCCAAAGCCCCTGATGCGCAGGCAGCCTCAGTCCTGGTTGATGGTATTGGAGCAAGTCCCATATGATCAGCTGCCAAGGCTGACAGATGTTCCTGGCCTATGAACCTGCCTGCACTCATGTTTCCAATAAAAAGCGCTTCTATTTCCTTTCCTTCTATACCTGCATCCTTGAGTGCCAAAGCGCCAGCTTCTGCTGACAAATCCTTCAGGCTCTTGTCCCAGTGTTCATCAAATTTGGTCTGCCCTATTCCTATAACAGCAACCCTTTGCCTCATGCTTTATCACCTAAGTCTTCAGCTTGCCCCTTAATCTTGCATACGTGCCATAGTCGATATATGTTTTGTTCTTTATATAATCCTCTGTTTTCGGGGCCTTGTTCCTGACCTCCAGTATCTTTTTCTTAACCGTGAGTATGAATGAATCCGAACCCGCGCCGGAACCATAGCTTGTCATCAAGATTTTATCACCAGGCTCTGCAACATCCAGTACGCTGCACAAGCCAATAGGGCTTGAACCTGAATAGCAGTTGCCTATCCTTTTCACAACAAGACTTTGCTCCAGCTGCTCCTGTGTGAACCCCAGAATTTTTGCTGCTCTCTGCGGGAACTTTGCATTGGGCATATGCAGCACAACCCACCGGAAGTCTGATGTCTTCATTCCCGCCTTTTCCATCATCATTTTTGAAGCTGATATGACATGCTTGAAATATGCGGGCTTTCCCGTGAACCTTGCGCCATGCTTTGGATAGTCCTGCATCTCCCTTCTCCAGAAATCCGGCGTGTCTGTTGTGAAGGAGCATGTCATGTCTATTGATGCAACCGGATCTTTTCCAATAACAAAGGCCGCACCGCCTGCTGCAGCACTGTATTCCAGGGCATCACCCGGCCTTCCTTGGCTTGTGTCAGCCCCTATGGCCATCCCGTACTCTATCTGGCCTGCCTTTACGTGTGACAGGCAGCACTGCATGCCTGCTGTTCCTGCCTTGCATGCAAATTCAAGGTCAGCGCACATGAGCTCT
>CAYVZO010000089.1:0-1641 GCA_964456345.1 uncultured archaeon
GAAACGATTAAGCAAAAATATAATACAGCGCTCGACTATTGCGAAAGCAATAGGGAAGCTTATTAAAGTTTCGTTTCTATATTTTTATAGGTGGACGTTATGGATGCGAATTTGTTGGTCACGTTCGACCCTACCCACAAGGGAAAGGCAGAAGAGGAAGTCAAAGCTCTGCTCAAGGAAGTGGGCGAAGATGCTGACTTCAAGGACTCTCCTGTAGACGGCTTGTTTTTGCTGAAAACTAAGAAAGATTCCAAGGAAGTTGCAAAGGCCCTTGGCAAAGGCGACACAAGCAGATTCGAGAACACATTCCACTGGGTTCCTATAGAGAAGTGGTGCAAGGCAGAGATAAATGAGATAGCCAAAGCCATGAAAGAGATAGACGCAAAAATGGACCCGGAAGAGAGCTGGAAGATGGATCTCAACAAGCGCTCGCTCGAGGGGAAAACGACTGACCTGATAATAAAACTGACAGAAAACATAGACAAGCCGAAAGTCGACCTGAAGGATCCGCAAAAGATAATAAAGGTTGAGGTCGTGGGCAAGGAAGCAGGAATATCGCTATTGAGTCCGGACGAGACAGTCGATGTTCCGAAAATGAAGAGCTGATTTTTTTCTCTTCTTGTTTTTCTATTTATTCATTTGGGAGTCCAGCCAGGCTTTTCAGAAAAAGGCTTACATGTACTTAACTTCCCAGTCGTCCAAATCCCTGTCGCTGACCGGCCTTATTATTTTTCTTCTTTCGCCAAAGTTCTTCCTTGTCCACAAGCCGTAGCCGATGCCGAAGAATATCCCGCCCAGGTGCGCGGCGTTTGCTATCCCGCCTGCTCCTGAGAAGAAGCCTGCCAGGTCCAGCAGGATCCAGAAACCAGCTGCAACTATCATGGGCATGGGCGCGTACATCATCCACACAGTCATCCTCGGCCTCAGGATTGCCAGGCATCCGAGAACTCCCATTATGGCGCCGGACGCGCCTAAGACTGCTGAATAAAAAGGCAGAGATGCAATGCCTGCTATGATGCCTGCTGCAAAATAAACTGTCAAAAAACGCCTGCTTCCTATAATCTTCTCGAGAATGGTGCCGAATATGGCGAGCGCGAACATGTTGAAGAACAGATGGGCAAAGCCACCGTGCAAGAACATCGATGTTATAAATGTCCAGGGCGTTACCAGAGCTGATTGCGACCTCAATACGAATAAATCTGTTATTATCGGAAATAATGCCTGGAAAATGAATACAACCACGCATATGCCTACGAATATGAGCGAATATGGGTAGCTTTGTTGCGGTCTGGCATTTACTGTATACACAATCGGCATTACAATCCCTTATTTCATTTGTTATAAAGCCTTTAAAATCATTTCAGGCGAGAATTATATTGATATCCATGATAAAAGCAGTGCTCTTCGATTTGGACAATACACTGATGGACTTCATGAAACTCAAGGAAAAGTCATACAAGGCAGCGATACGCGCGATGATAAAAGCAGGGCTTAAAATGGATGAAGAGAAGGCCACAAGCGAGCTGCTCTGCCTGTACAGGAAATACGGTATAGAGCATTCAAGGATTTTCCAGAAATTTCTCCTGAAGACGCGTGGATGCATAAGCTGGAAGATACTCACAGCAGGCATTGTTGCCTATC
>CAYVZO010000090.1:0-1607 GCA_964456345.1 uncultured archaeon
TAAAGCTGCATAGTAGTAATCCAGCTGCTTTCTCGCTGTTTTCAGGTAAGATTCCGGGTCGATTGGAACCATAAAAATCTGTAGAGCTGTTATCAGAAATCCTTAAGAAGTTACTTCCTCAGCATATAGCCGCATTCGCATTTTTTCCTGTCCTCTGTTATCAGGTGTTCTCTGCCGCATATGGGGCAGCTGACCCTGACAGCGTTCAGCGATCTCTGCTCGTCCTTCACGAGGCGCTTTTCCTCCTGGATCTGCCACATGGTCTTCTTGTGGCGGGTCTTGCAGGCGCGGCATACGCCATCCATGCCGAGATCGGTCTTCGAAACCATTTCCCCGCACCTGAGGCAGCGGGACATAAGCCTCTCATCAAAGCTGTCCATGGCCATGATTATCAAGAATTAAATGCGTGTAAATGCTTAAAAGGGTTCTTTGGTGAATATCTACTTCTTCCTCTTTTTGCCAGGCACGTGCCTGACGTAGAATGTGACAGCTGAAAGAAGTATCAATATGACAGCAAGTGCAGCAATTACAGCAGTAGATATCTCGTCCAACAGGGTCGAGGGGCATTTCTCCTCAACTGTATAATAACTGCTTTCCCACGTTCCTGAAACGGACTTGAGCTTGGCCATGAAATTGACCTCGTCGCCCAGGGGCGCACGCAGCTGGAACGTCCTGCTTGTTTCTGTAGTGTTCTCCAAGCAAAGAATCTCATTGATGTAATAGAAAGATGACTTCCAGCCCTGCCTTGGGTCGAATATCTCACCCCTTCCTCTCTGGGTAGTCACGTCTATCTTCACGTCGTAGCAGCCTTCCTCGAGGCCCGCGGCAACGAGCGTTACGTTGTATTCTATGCAGTTGCCCTGTATATCTAAGCTTATGTTTTGTGCGTGAACCGGGAGTACGAACAAGAGGAAAGCGATTAACATTATTGTTTTCATTTATTCACCAGTTCATTTTCTTCATTCTGAGAACGGCTCTGTTCCTTATGTTCTCGGAATCAAAACGAATCACGTATTTCACCAGTTCATTTTCTTCATCTTTATCTTGTACAAGTTTTCCAGAAAGTCAGAGCCTGCGTAGCCTGCTAACAAAGCAAAGCGCACGTCGTCCGCGATGAACACGCCGACCATTAACCCCAATCCTCCTGATGCCAGCAGGCTCACGGCCAAGTAGTCCTTCCTGATTTTCTTTTTCTTTGAAGGAGATGCCTGAATCACTTTCGATATTCCCACAAGACCGCGGATAAGGCCTCCCAGGAAGCCTGCAAAGAATATCCACAGCATGAATATAATTGGTGTACAAGGAATATAAATATGCTTGAGTATAATTACCCGTGTGACAGTTATGAAAAAAGCCTTGCCTTTGCTTGTGTTGATTGCCCTAGTGCTTGTGAGCGGCTGCACTGAGCAGAACCTTAACAAGGAGATAGCAAAAGCATTCGTTGAAGACTCGCCAACCTACGAATACGACGGCTCAGGCCTTGTTTACAAAGGAAGCGAGCAGGCAGGCGAAGCCACCCTCTACAAGTTCGAGTTCGTTTCAAGCCATGCAGGTTATGGAAAACGTGAAGAACAAGTCCTGGCGCAGGTATTGACTCCTCACACTGC
>CAYVZO010000091.1:0-1583 GCA_964456345.1 uncultured archaeon
CCTATGTCGGACTCGTAGCTTATTCCGACGTCTAGGAAGAACCTCCTCAGCTTGTGCGCGGTGTAGTTGACAATTGGCTGATTGCTGACCAACGCGTTCGGCAGGTTTATAGGTGTGTTGTCAGGCGCGTTTATAGTCGTGGAGCGAAGGCTTATCTCTTTAACAGAGCCAACGAGGTCCGAATTCTTTAGGTGTATCCAGTCTCCGATTTTGTAAGGCCTGTCCAGCAGCAACGAAATGCCTGCAAGCAGGTTGGACAAGACATCTTTGGCTGCAAAGCCCACGACAATGCCTGCAAATCCTGCTCCGACAAGAAGGCCTTCGATAGCTCCTATGAGCCCGAATATGTTCATGGTCCACAGCACTGCTACGAAGGACACAAGATACTTGAACAGCTTTTGCGTAAGAACAGAGATTTCGGTGTCGAACCTCTTTATGTTGGGATTGGCCTCCAGCTCTTTTATGAGGCCTGTCATGTTCCTTATGATGTATACAGCGCCTAGCCAGATTATCAGAGTGAATACGACATTTGTCAGCATCGGGTTCACGGAGCCGAGCCAGACAAAGGCTTCCTTGACCTCGGAATACCACAGGAAAACTATGACCCCAAGAGCAGCAAGGTTGATAAAGGTCCTTACCATCCTGCCCATGATGAGCTTTCCGAGCATGCCTTTTTTCAGGAACCCTACATGCCCGCGCTGCATAAGCCTGATTAGCACGAATGCAAGGACAACTATCAGCAACGTGCCCAATGCCTTATAAACCATTTCCATAATCTAGATTTGTGGCAAAGTGTTTATAAATGTTATTTCCATCTTAATAGCATGGAGACGCTGATACTGAAACCCGGAAAGCAGGCTTTGAGCTATGCTGTAAAGGCGATGAAAAAAGGCGGCATCATAATATACCCGACTGAAACCTCTTACGGCATTGGCGCTGACGCGACCAACGCCAGGACTGTGAAAAAGATAAACAGAATTAAAACCAGAAAGGGCAAATTCATCCCTATAATTGTTTCTGACATGAAAATGGCTGAGAAATACATTATTCTTAATAACGATATAAAGAAGTTAATTAAAAAATTCATGCCAGGACCGCTGACGCTGGTAGTTAAGAAAAGAATGAAGACGAAAAAGCTTTTGGGAGGCTTCAGAATATCCTCAAATAAAACTGCTGTTAATCTTGCAAGAAAGCTTGGCAAGCCAATAACAGCTACGTCTGCAAATATATCCGGCAACAAACCGATATACAAAATATCGGAGATAAAGAAAACTTTCATGGGCAAGGTAGATTTAATAATAGATGCAGGCTCGCTTCCAAAGCGTAAACCATCAACTGTTTATGACTCTTATAATAAAAAAATCCTGAGGCAAGGAAAGATAAAACTTAAGGAGATAAACAAATGCTTGAAGATTACGAAGTAAAGTTTAGCTGTTATTGCGATAATCCGGATTGTTGTATTAATCATGAACCATGGTTTGACGAAACAAAAAGAAGAGAAATTGCTAAGTATACTGGATTAAATCCAGATATATTTTCTTATGAGATAACTGATAAATTTGATTCAGGCACTGTAAGAATCT
>CAYVZO010000092.1:0-1520 GCA_964456345.1 uncultured archaeon
ATCCTGTTCAGGTTTATGCCCTGATTTCTAAGATTGTCAATCTTGCAGGGGCCCACTTTCAGTACAACAACATTTGCTATCTTTTCTATTTTCTCTGCCAGCTTTTTCCTTCTCTTGGTTGTGAGCTCCTTTGAGTCCCTGACACCCAGACGTTTGAGTTTATACACCTGCTTCAGTGGTATGGAAACCCCTGCAATAACAAGCGGGCCAATCACAGCGCCCCGTCCAGCTTCTTCAAGGCCGGCAATTATGACATCTTCAGGCATAAGTATTATTTGTTGCCAAGGCATTTAAGGGTTGACGTCACTCCCCGTCCATCTCATAGAACTTAACAATCTCATCTATGATTGATATTGAAGAAAAATCAGAATCTATGCAGTCTGTAGCTGATATGCTCCTTAAGGGTCCACCCCCACCCCTTGTGAGTGACTGGGCCCTTGTGTGACCTTTTTGTGGGAGAACAGCATGCACGAAGAACGCATCCATCTCCCCTGGATTTCTTATTGCATTTATAGCACCCTGTACTGTTCCGAGCGTGGTAGCTATGTCATCAACAATTACCACATCCCTTCCTTCGGCATCAATTTCATTGGCCTGCTGGGTATGGTCTGGCCCAAACCTTTGTTTCTCTATATATACAAATTCCAGTCCTGCTCTTTCAGCAAAACTTTTTGCAATGCTATATCCGTCATCTGAAAGGTCCGGGCTTACAACAAGGCAGTCATCACTTATGCCCATATCCTTTGCATACTTTACCATTGCAGGAACAGCATCAAGGCAAACAAGATGCACACTTTCCACTTCAATCTCTCCTGGTTCTCTGTGAAAATGCGGATGGAATGTTAAAATCCTGTTACATCCTCTGAACAGGCGAACTTCATACCTGTATCCCACGTCTTTGCCTGCATCCCTTCTCCTAAGATTCTGATCCTTGTCTGTCTTTGGGTTGTGGTCCTGCCTTCCCAGTATAAAATAAGGATGAAACACATCAACTTTGACTGCATTGAATGTTTCATGGTCTGAAAGGCTCCACACAACCTTGGGATAGTTTGCAAGAAATCTGCACATCGTATTCCTGTCCGGCAACTGCCTTCTCCTGTAAACCGTCAGAACATGGCTGCCTTCTATTTCCTTGTAATCTGCTGCTATTCTTGGCGCAGGGGAGCCTTCCGGATAATATTCATTCCTGAAAGGTATGAATTCGCACCCCAAGGCATCCGCAAGGGATTTGCCGAAAAAATCGGCTGCATAACCTACAACGAAATCAACCATTCAACCACCTTTTATTCTTGAGGCAAAAAAATAAAAACTTCAGGAAAAAAATTCCCACTTGGTGGAACTTTTAAAGCCTATAAACTTTTAATATAAACTCTATTAAACAATAAGAGTATAGCGGGGTGGAGCAGCCTGGAGTGCTCGTTGAAGCCTTTCTTACAAAAGTTTCCGCTTTCTCAAGAACCCTTAGAAGAACTTGAAAAGGCTGCGGAAGGCTCATAGGAAGATGACCGCTTGCATTGATT